>VAXU01000059.1 GCA_005885125.1 Actinomycetota bacterium | reverse complement strand
CTCCAGCCGGAGCGGCTCGGCCCGGAGGTCTTGCTCGACGTGGATGCCGTCGTCGTTGCGGCCTACGGCCTCCGGATCCCCGACACATTGCTCGACCGCGGCCTATGGCTCAACGTTCACCCGTCGCTTCTACCGCGCTGGCGCGGGGCGGCGCCGGTCGAGCGCGCGATCATGACAGGGGACGACGAGACCGGCGTCACGATCCACAGGACCGTGAAAGAGCTCGACGCCGGTCCGATCGCCGCGCAGCGCAGGTTTCCGATCGACCTCGACGACGATGCCGGCGCGGTCTTCGAGCGCGCTGCTCGGGTCGCGGTCGAGCTCCTCGACGATGTTCTGCCGGAGCCGGCGTTCACTCCTCAACCCGACGAGGGCGTCACCTATGCGGACAAGATCACGGCCGCCGACCGCGAGCTCGACTGGAGCCGTCCGGCGAAGGAGGTGCACGACCGTGTGCGCGCGCTCTCGCCGCACATCGGCGCCCGGGGCGTCGTCGAAGGCCGGCCTGTCCTCGTGTGGCGCACGCGCGTCGACGATGGGCAGCTCGAGATTCTCGAGGTGCAACCGGAAGGGAAGCGGCGGATGACCTACGAGGAGTTCCTGCGCGGGCTGAGATGACCGCGAGAGAAGCGGCGTACGACGTCGTCCTGCGTGTCTTCGAAGAGGACGCGTACGCCGACCGCGTTCTGCGATCGGCGGCGGCCGGCCTGGACGCGCGAGACCGCGCGCTTGCGCAACGGCTTGCCTATGGAACGGTGCAGCGGGTCCGCACGCTCGACCACGCGATCGAGCAGCTCGGGCGCCGGCCCGTGCGGAAGCTCGATCCTCCCGTCCGTGCAGCGCTTCGGCTCGGCGCGTACCAGCTCGGGTACGCGGAAGGAATCCCGCCGCACGCCGCCGTCAACGAGACCGTGGAACTCGTGCGCCGTGCGCGGCTGGAGCGCGCGGTCGCGTTCACGAACGCGGTCATGCGCAGGCTCGCCGACGGGATGCGCGAACTGCTCGACTCGCTTCCCGAAGGACCGCTCAAGCACTCGTACCCGGACTGGATCGCCGACGTGTGGATGCGCGACTTCGGCACGGAGGACGCGCTCGCGCTGATGCGCGCGCAGAACGAGCCGGCGGAGACGGTCGTACGTCTCGTGCGCGGCGACCCACCGGGTGAGCCGACGGACATCCCGGGCGCGTACCGCGTCGATCGCGTCGACGAGCGCGCACTCGCGGAGGGACGCGTCTGGCCGCAGAGCCGGGCCTCGCAGCTCGCGGGTCTCGTCGTCGGCGCGCTGGAGGGAGAACGCACGCTCGATCTCTGCGCGGCACCGGGTGGAAAGGCGACGCAGCTCGCGGGCGAGGTTGTCGCCGTCGAGCTGCACGAAGCCCGCGCGCGTGAGCTCGAGGAGAACATCCGTCTGCTCGGCGCGGACAACGTCACGGTCGTGCACGCCGACGCGCGTGCGCTTCCGTCGACCCTTATCGGTTTCGACCACGTGCTGGTCGACGCGCCGTGCTCGGGCCTCGGCGTCCTCGCCGCACGCCCGGACTTGCGCTGGCGCGCGCAACCGCTGCCCGAGCTGCAGCTGGATCTGCTGCGGGCTGCGGCGGAACGGGCCCGGCCGGGCGGCACGATCGTCTACTCCGTCTGCACGATGAACGCGGACGAGAACGAGGCGGTGGTCGAAGCGTCCGGGCTGCAGATCGAGCCACTCGGCGGCGAATGGCCCCAGTTCGCCCATCCTCGCCGGCCGGAGTTCCTCCTCACCCTGCCGCATGTCCACGGAACGAGCGGCTTCTTCATTGCGCGCCTCACGCCCTAGACTCCTGCGGTCATGCCCTGGAATGACTGGATCCGAACGGTCGAGGTCGAGCCGTCGCTGTACGCGGCGGACTTCGCCCGGCTCGGGGAGCAGATCGACACGCTCATGCGCGCGGGCGTCCGAATCTTCCACTTCGACGTCGGCGACGGGCATTTCGTGGAACCGATCACGATCGGCCCGATCGTCCTCCAGTCGATCTCGGAGCAGATCCATCGGCTGGACGGAGTGATCGACTGTCACCTGATGACGGAGAACCCCGAGAAGCACTTCAAGGCGTTCGCGGCGGCGGGCGGCGACAGCGTGACCGTGCACATCGAGGCCTGCGACGACCTCTACGCCGTCGCGCAGGCCGCGCGCGCGTTGGGCCTGCAGGTCGGGATGGCTTTCAAGCCCGAGACGGACGCAACGGGTGCGGCGCAGGCGGCCGTGGTCGCAGGCGTTGACATCGTGCTTTGCATGAGCATCGAGCCGGGATACTCGGGCCAGGCGTTCATGCCAGAGGCGATCGGGCGCATCCGAGCCGCGCGCGCGATCCTTCCGGACGAGATTCCCATTCAGGTCGACGGCGGGATCGGGTCGGAGAACATCGCCGAGGTGTACATCGCGGGGGCGCGCCTGTTCGTCGCGGGGACGTCGATCTTCGGGATGGAAGATCTGCCGCGGGCGTATCGTCGGCTGCTCCAAGCGCTGACGTGAGTCTCGAACGCGCGCTCGAGCTCGCGGAGCGAGGGCGCGGCACGACCCATCCGAATCCGATCGTCGGCTGTGTGCTCGTCCACGGTGACAAGGTCGTGGGGGAGGCGTGGCACGAGGAGGCAGGGGACCCGCACGCCGAGGTGCTCGCGCTTCGCCAGGCTGGCGACCGTGCGCGCGGTGCAACCGCGTACGTGACGATGGAGCCGTGCGTGCATCACGGACGCACACCGCCGTGCACCGATGCGCTGATCGGCGCCGGCGTGGTCGCGGTCCTGGCCGGCTGCCTCGATCCCCATCCGGATCACGCCGGGGGCCTCGAACGTCTGCGCGAGGCCGGACTGCAGGTCGCGCTCGAAAGCGGCGAGCTCGGTTTCCGGTGCCGGGCGCAGAACGAAGCCTGGCGGACCTGGGTCGTCGAGCGGCGGCCGTTCGTGATCCTGAAGGCGGCGGTGACACTCGACGGACGGATGACGGTGCCGGGATCGCGGTGGGTGACCGGCGAGGCCTCCCGGCGGCGCGTTCACGAGCTGCGCGCGCAGGTGGACGCCGTCGCCGTCGGCATGGGCACCGTGCGCGCCGACGATCCGCAGCTCACGGCGCGCGACGTCGACGTGGAGCGGCAGCCGCGCCGGCTCGCATTCGGCAGCGGGCCGCTGCTCGACGGGTCCGAGCTCGAGCTCCGGACCGGGACGCTCGAGGAGGAACTGCGGGCGCTGGCGGACGAGGACGTACAGTCGCTGCTGCTCGAGGGAGGCGCGACGATCGCCGGCGCCTTCCTGCGCGCGGGTTGCGTTGACAAGATGCTGCTGTTCATCGCTCCGAAGCTCGCCGGTTCCGGGCCCGCGCTGCTGCCGGAGCTCGATGCGCCGCTGGACGTGACGCGCTTACGTACAGAGCGGCTCGGCGAGGACGTGCTGCTGACCGGCTATGTCAACGAGCCCTGAAGACCGACTCGTGACGCTCCTCTCCCATTGGCTCGCGCGCCACGTGGGAGACGACGAGCTGCGCCGCGATCTCGCCGCCGCGGACACGTCGGGGCTGAAGGGCGGCGCGCGCCAAGCGGTCGAGGAGCTGCGGGCGGAGCTCGACGACTCGAAGAGCAAAGGCGACCTCGAACGTGTCGTGCGAGAGACGCTCGAGGCACTCGCGCTCGGGGCGTAGCCCTCCGCGGCGGGCCCGCGCCCGCCGACGGACGCCTCTAAGGCACACGCGCGCGCGTACCCACCCACCTCCCCCCACCCTCCCAGGGGATGAGGCCGGGCTGCCGCCTGGCGGCAACGCTACTCCCGAATCTGTGACGTGTCTGTCACGAGGTGGGCCGGAACGGTGACAATTCGTCCCATGTTCACCGGCATCGTGCGCGAGCTGGGTCGCATCGCCGCCGTCGAGGGCGGACAGGGCGGCGTCCGGCTCCTCGTCGAGGCGCCTGCCACGGCAGCGCAGTCGGCAATCGGCGACTCGGTCGCGGTCAGCGGCGTATGCCTGACGGTCACGGCGGCCGAGAACGGGACGCTTGCCTTCGACGCTGTTCCCGAGACCCTCCGTCGCAGCTCGCTCGGCTCGCTCGCTCCCGGCGACTCCGTCAACCTCGAACCGGCCCTGCGCGCGGGCGAGCCGCTCGGCGGCCACTACGTGCAGGGCCACGTCGACGGCGTCGGCCGGGTTCGCTCGGTCGCGCCGGAAGGTGACGGGCAACGAACGTGGATCGACGCACCGGCCGAGCTTCTCCGCTACCTCGTGGAGAAGGGGTCGGTCGCCGTCGAGGGGGTCTCGCTCACCGTGGCCGAGCTCGACGAGCGAGGGTTCGCCGTCGCGCTCGTTCCCCACACCCTCGCGGAGACGACCCTCGGCGGCCTCGCCTCCGACGCTTCCGTCAATCTCGAGGTCGACGTGCTCGCAAAGTACGTCGAGCGCCTGGTCGCGCCTCGATGAATCCCGCCCGGCCTGTCGACGAGGACAACCGGGCTACGATTCCCGCCATGCAGATCGAGGAACGGCGCGCGTTCGCGACGATCGAAGAGGCGATCGAGGACATCCGCCAGGGCAAGTTCGTGGTCGTCGTCGACGCTGCGGACCGCGAGAACGAGGGCGACCTCACGATCGCGGCCCAATTCGCGACGCCCGAGGCCGTCAATTTCATGACGAAGGAAGCCCGCGGGCTCATCTGCCTCTGCCTGGCTGAGTCGCGTTGCGACGAGCTCGGCCTGCGCCAGATGACGGACCGGAACGAGACGCCCTACGGAACCGCGTTCACGATCTCCGTCGAGGCGCGCGAAGGCGTCACGACCGGCATCTCGGCGCCCGATCGCTCGCGGACGATCCAGGTCGCGATCGACCCGTCCTCGAGGCCCGACGACCTCGTCCAACCGGGCCACGTCTTCCCGCTCCGCGCCCGCGACGGCGGCGTTCTCGTGCGCGCCGGCCAGACCGAGGCGGCGGTCGACCTGGCGCGACTCGCGGGTCTCATCCCCGCCGGCGTGGTCTGTGAGGTCATGAACGAGGACGGAACGATGGCGCGCGTGCCCGATCTGATCCCGTACTGCGAGCGCCACGGCCTCAAGCTCGTGACTGTCGCGGACCTGATCGCGTACCGGAGCCGCCACGAGCGGATCGTGGAGCGAACGACGTCCGTCCGCCTCCCGACCGCGTACGGGGAGTTCACCGCGGTCGCATTCCGCGAGAAGCTCACGGGGAAGCACCACGTCGCGCTCGTCAAAGGCGAGGTCGAGGGGGCCGAGAACGTGCTCGTCCGCGTGCACTCGGAGTGCCTGACCGGCGACGTCTTCCATTCACTGCGCTGCGACTGCGGCGAGCAGCTCGAGCAGGCGCTGGAACGGATAGCGTCCGAGGAGCGCGGTGTACTTCTCTACATGGCACAGGAGGGACGGGGCATCGGGCTCCTGAACAAGCTGCGGGCATACGAGCTGCAGGAGAACGGTCTCGACACGGTCGAGGCGAACCTGGAGCTCGGCTTCGCGCCTGACATGCGCGACTACGGCATCGGCAACCAGATCCTGGCCGACCTCGGCCTGACGACCGTTCGCATCCTCACGAACAATCCGAAGAAGATCATCGGGATCGAAGGGTTCGGCGTCGAAGTCGTCGAGCAGGTGCCGATCGAGACTGCGCCGACGGCAGAGAACGCGCGTTACCTCGCAACGAAGCGCGACAAGCTGGGACACAAGCTGCACCATCAGGACGTGCGGTACGAGGCGGACGAATGAGCGAGCGCTGGCCCGGTGAAGAGGCGGAGGCGCTCGAGCTCGAAGAGGAGGCGCCCGAGGAAGTCTCGGAGCCCGACGAGGAGGAGCTCGAGGAACCGGAGGAGGGCGAGCTGGAGGACGAGGAGCCGATCCCGCAGCTCCGCAAGCCGGGCGAGCACGCAGAGGGCGAGCTCGACATTCCGGACGACGTCAACCTGATCGAAGGCGAGCCGGACGGGACTCGGCGCGGCGTCGCGATCGTTGCGGCACGCTTCAACGGCGAGATCACGAACCGGCTGCTCGACTCGGCGCTCGACGAGCTCGACCGGCTCGGCGTCCGGCAAGAGGCGATCACCGTCATGCCGGTGCCCGGCGCCTTCGAGCTTCCGCTCGCTGCGATGGCGCTCGCAAAAACGCGCCGCTTCGCGTGCGTCGTCGCACTCGGGTGCGTGGTCCGCGGGGAGACCCCGCACTTCGAGTACATCGCGTCGGAAGCTGCGAGTGGGCTGCAGCTCGCTGCGCTCGAGACCGGCGTCCCGGTCGCGTTCGGGGTGCTCACCCTCGAGAACGCCGAGCAGGCCGAGGCGCGCATCGACAAGGGCGCCGAGGCCGTGCGCACCGCACTCGAGATGGCAGACGCGTTCGCTCAACTGCGAGCGAGCGCCGTGCAGGCCTCGCGCTAAGAGCGCCTAACGAAATGCCGAGCTAGGCCCAGGGGAGGCGATCCCAGTACGAGGGTCGCTCCCGCCGTGACGGCTCGAATCCCGTGTACGCCTGCCTCGGGTCGGACGTCTCCTGCTCCGCGCTCGCGCCGTAGCGCGCCGCGAGCTCCGACACCGGGTAGAGCACCTGCCAGGGCTCCGCCCGCGCACCGGCCATCAGAATCACGCACGGCCCGTCGCCGGCGCCCACGAAGATGTGCTCGGTCCCGGCGGGACTGTGGAAGAAGTCCCACGGCCGGAGAAGGCGCTCCTCACCCTCGACGAGCAGCGTGCACTCCCCGGACAGCACGAGGAACGCCTCCTGCTGATTCTCGGAGTGGTAGAGGCCGTTCGGCTCGCCCAGCTCCAGGGCGTGGAGTCTGACGCCGAACTGCGGGAACTCGAACTCCTGGCTCTCGAAGGCGCACTCCGAACCGGACGGCTTCTTCCCGCCGTTCTCCGACGTCAACCACTGGGCGTCCCGCACGTTCACGACGAACCAGCCGTCGCCGGCGGGTGCGAGGCCTGAACCGGAGTCGTCGAGCCTCGCCTCGGGCACGGCGCGAGTCTACTGGGTCGCCGAAACAGGAACCCGTTCGCGGCCGACGAACGCCAACAGCGCCCGCCTCCGCCGCTCTAAGCGCCAGGCTTCGCTTCGTCGTATCGCGGCAGGCTGTTAACGAGTCCTCAGCTACACTCGCCGCCGATGTCCAAGGTCTGCGCAGTCTGCGGGAAGAAGCCCGGCTTCGGGAACAACCGGAGCCATTCGATGGTGGCGACGAAGCGCCGGTTCGAGCCGAACCTGCAGCGCGTCCGCGTTTTGCTGCGCGGGAAGCCGACTCGCGCCTACGTCTGCACCCGCTGCCTCAAGGGCGGCAAGGTCCAGAAGGCGATCTAGCTGGTAACCCACGGCCCGGAGCCGTGGTCTAATCGAGATGTGGAGGCAGCTCGACCGCTGGCCTCGCCCCTGGGGCGCATCTCGATCTCGAACGACGCCGTGGCCCACATCGTCGGGCGCGTCGCCGCCGAGGCGTACGGCGTCGTCGGGATGGCCTCGCGCGCGAAGGGCGTCGGCCGGCTCCTGACGAGGGACCGCTGGCGCCAGGGAATCACCGTCGGCGGCAGTGCCGACGAAGGCGTGACGATCGAGCTGAACGTGATCGTCGAGTACGGGCTCAACCTCGCAGAGGTCGCGTCGACCGTCCGGAACCGCGTGCGGTACGAGGTCGAACGGCTGACCGGTCTGCGCGTTTCGTCGGTCGAGGTCCGAATCCAAGACGTCAAGCGCAGCGCATGAGCGACCTCGACCGCGTCCGCGAGATCGCGCTTGCCGCGCTCGCCTCCCTCGAAGCGAGCCGCCGGCGGATCGACGACCTGAACGTCTATCCCGTTCCGGACGGCGACACGGGAACGAATCTCACGCTCACCGGCCGTGCGATCGTCGAGGAGTTGGATCGCTCGTCCGCCGAGGACCGCGAGACGATCGCCCGCGAGCTAACGCGCGCCGCGTTGATGGGCGCGCGCGGCAACTCCGGCGTCATCTTCTCCCAGATCGTGCGCGGCTCCGCGGAAGTCCTCGGCGGGGAGGACGCGATCGACGAGGATACGCTGGCGCGGGCGTTCCGGTCTGCGAGCGACGCCGCGTACCGCGGGGTGCGGCAGCCGGTCGAGGGAACGATGCTGTCGGCGATCCGCGCCCTCGCGGAGGAAGCCGAACGGCGTCCCGCCGACTTCTGGCCCGCGCTCGTCCGCACCGGCGACGAAGCGGTCCTACTGACGCAGCAGCAACTCGACGTCCTGCGCGAGGCCGGCGTCGTCGATGCGGGCGCGGCAGGACTGGTCGAAATCGTGCGCGGGATTGCCGCCGCGATGACAGGCGAGGAGATCGTCGCGTCCCCAGCTGCGACCGAGCCGCTAACGATCGAGGCGATCCATCAGGAACTGTCGCGTTACCGATACTGCACGACGTTCGTAATCGAGGGAGAGCGGCTCGACGCCGACGCGCTCGAGGCGCAGTTCGAGCAACTCGGCGACTCGCTGCTCGTCGTCGGGGACGAGACGGCCCTGAAGGTGCACGTCCACACGGACGATCCAGGCGCGGCGCTGTCGCTCGGCACTACCGCCGGCGTGATCGAGCGGGTCGAGATCGCGAACATGCACGAGCAGACGCAGGCGCGGGAGGAACGCCTGCTGGAGCCGGTCCCCGACGTGCAGACGGCGATTGTGGCAGTCGTGGCGGGGGAGGGGAACCGCCGACTGTTCGAAAGTCTCGGCGCGACGCGGATCGTCGAGGGAGGACAGACGATGAATCCGTCGACGGCGGATCTCGTCGCGGCGATCGAGGCGGCTCCCGGCCAGGAAGTGCTCGTCCTGCCGAACAACTCGAACGTCGTGCTCGCCGCCGAACAGGCCGCGCGGCTCGCGGGAACGCGAGTCGAGGTCGTGCCCACCGACTCGCTGCAGTCCGGGCTGGCGGCAATGGTCGCCTTCGACCCCGACCGCAGCGCCGATCAGAACGCGGTCGAGATGCGGGAGATCCTCGAGACGGTCGCCACCGGAGAAGTCACGATTGCGTCGCGGGATGCCCAGCTCAACGGGATCCCCGTGCGCGAGGGGGAGTTTCTCGGGCTCGTCGCGGACGAGGCCGTGGCTGGTGGCACTGACTTCGACAAGGTGGCCACCGCCGTTGCCGAACGTCTCCTCGCCGAGCCACGGGGCGTCATGACGCTCCTCACCGGCGAGCAAGAGCCGGAGCTCGATGCCCTGCTCGCCGGGCTCCACGAACGGCATCCCGAGCTCGAGGTCGACGTCCAGCAAGGGGGCCAGCCGCATTACCCGCTCCTCCTCTCAGCGGAATAACCTTCAAGCGGTGGCGGCACCGATCCGGGTCCTGCTGGTCGAAGACAACCAGGTGTTCTGCGAGGCACTCGAGCTCCTGCTCGGCCTGCAGGAGGACATCGAGGTCGTCGCGTCCGTCGGCGACGGGAACCAGGCGGTTCCCGCCGTGCGCGAGCATCAGCCGGACGTGATCGTGATGGACTACAGGCTGCCCGGCATCGACGGCGTCCAGGCGACGCGTGCCGTGCGCGAGGCGGCGCCGAATATCGCCGTCGTCTGCCTGACGGCGTCGGCAAACCTGCGTGAGGTCGACGCCCTCTACGAAGCGGGCGCCGTCGCGTGCCTGTCGAAAGACCAGGAGCTGGACGAGATCGTCGCGGCGATCCGCCGAGCAGTCGGCGCGCGCGCAGCCTGAGTGGCCCGCCCGGCCGCATTCGGCGGCGCCTGGCCCGCGATCACGCGTCGCGCTGCCGCGTCCTCAGTCGCGCCCGGGCTGTCTAGCCCGAGCGCTCCCTGCGTCCTTGCATCGCTTGGTGCTCGCGACCCAGGCATCCACCAATGCGACCGGACGGACCACTGAAGCTCACGACAGGGAACACTGCGATCGTCGTCGACTCGACGGCGGACTTCCCGCAGGCGCCGCAGCGCTTTCCGAACTGGCGGGTCGTGCTACTCTACGTCCGGTTCGGCGCCGAGAGCTTCCGAGACTACGTCGAGCTCTCCCCGGCGGAGTTCTACGCCCGCCTGCGCACATCCGACGAGCTGCCGACGACGTCGCAGCCCACTCCGGGGGACTTCCTGGCGACGTACGAGGAGCTGTCGGTCTACGACCGCGTGTACTCGCTTCACATCTCCGGCGATCTTTCCGGGACGTACGCCAGCGCGACGACGGCGGCCGAGGAAGTCGGGGCCGACAAGGTGCGCACGGTCGACACGGGCACGGCGTCGGCCGCGATCGCGATGCTCGGGCTCGCGATCCAGCGGCGGCTCGAGCGCGGGACGACCGACGAGGAAATCGACCGGCTGCTCGAGCACTACGAGCGAGACGCCCACCTGATCTTCACCGTAGACACGCTCGAGTTCCTCCGGCGCGGCGGGCGCATCGGCCGCGCAAAGGCGTGGGCGGGAAACCTGCTGCACGTCAAGCCGATCCTGACGATCAAGCGCGAGGTGATCCCGCTCAAGCGCGTTCGAGGGAACCAGAAGGCGATGCAGGCGTTCATCGAGGAGTTCACCGCGACCAGCAGAGACGCGAGATCCTTGCGCGTCGGGATCGCGCACGCGGAGGCGCCGGACCGCGCAGGGCAGCTGGAGAAGATGGCGCGCGGCGAGCGACCACAGGCGCAGATCGAGCTGGTCACCGATCTCGGCGCCGTCGTCGGGACGCACGCGGGCCCCGGTACCGTCGGGTTCTTCTGGTTCGATGACGGGGAGTGAGCGCCGTTCGAGCAGATGTGGAAGCGCCGGTCGGATTCGCCGGAGTACGGGCGGACAGCTGGCCGCGGCCGCGCGCCTTTCCCAGGCCTGAGTCGCTCGACCGGACGGTCGACGTCCTGCCCGGAGTCGGGCCGGCGGTCAAGAAGAGGCTCGCGAAGCTTGGGCTGGAGCGCGTGGGCGACCTCGTCTCCTACGCGCCATTCCGCTACGAGGAGCCGGCGGACGAAAAGCGGATCTCCGAGCTGCTGATCGACGAAGAGGCCGTTGTCGAGGTGACCGTGGAACGGTTCTCGTCCCGGCGCACTCGAAGACGCCTGACCGTTCAGACGGCGGTCGTCTCCGACAACACCGGCCAGGTCGCGGCGGTCTGGTTCAACCAGCCGTGGCTCGAGAAGCAGCTGCAGCCCGGGACGGCGATCCGCCTCCGCGGACGGCTGCAGCGGCGCGGAGAGTTCGCGGTCAAGACATTCGACGTCGGCGATCTGTCGGCCACCGCGGATTTCGCACCCGTCTATCCCGCCGGCGAGGAGATCACGCCGAAAAAGTTGCGCGAGCTCGTCGGCGCGGCGTTGCCCCGGTCGGCCCTCGACCCGCTCCCGGCGGAGCTGAAGGAGCGCGAACGCCTGCCGCAGCGCGCCGACGCGCTCTGGGCGCTGCATCGTCCGCGCTCGCTCGAGGAGGCCGAACGCGGCCGTATGCGGCTCGCGTTCGACGAGCTGCTCGTCTTGCAAGTCGGTCTCGCGCGCCGGCGATTGCAGCGCGAAGCGGAGATCGCGCCGTCACTGGGACCGGCCGGGGAGCTGGTGGGCCTGTACCGGGAGCTCCTGCCGTTCCGGCTGACGGAGCATCAGGAACGCGCGATCGCCGAACTGGATGCGGATCTCGCACGCACGGTGCCGATGCAACGATTGCTCCAGGGCGACGTCGGCTCCGGGAAGACGGTCGTCGCGCTGTACGCGCTGTTGCGGGCAGTCGAAAACGGGCGGCAGGGCGCACTGATGGCGCCGACGGAGACACTTGCCGAACAGCACTTCCTCACGATCGAGCCGATCTGTCGCGAGCTCGGCGTGCCGTGCGCGCTGCTGACGAGCTCGTCGACGAAACGCGAACGCGATGCCGCTCCCGCAACGGACATCCTCGTCGGCACGCACGCGTTGATCCAGGAAGGCGTCGAGCTCCGGGACCTCGCGGTCGCCGTTGTCGACGAACAACACAGATTCGGCGTCGAGCAACGGCGCGCGCTCGCGGAAGGACGCAGCCCGCACGTCCTCCACATGACGGCGACGCCGATTCCGCGCACGCTCGCACTCACGGTGTACGGCGACCTCGCCGTGTCCGAGATCTCGAAGCCGCCCGCGAACCGCAAGCCGATCATCACGGCGTCGGTGACCGAGGAGCGAAGCGCGGCGGCCTACACACGTCTGCGCAAGCACCTCGATGCAGGCCGGCAGGCCTACGTCGTGTGCCCGCTGATCGAGGAGTCGGAGACGAGCCAGGCTCGGGCGGCGGAGGTGGAGGCGGAGCGGTTGCGGCGCGCGGAGCTGCGCGGCTATCGCGTCGGTCTTCTCCACGGCCGCCTGCGTCCCGCCGAGCGCCGCGAGCTGATGGCGAAGTTCAAAGCGCGCGAGCTCGACGTCCTGGTCGCGACGACGGTGATCGAGGTCGGCGTCGACGTGCCGAACGCGACGATCATGATCGTGCAGGAGGCGGATCGCTTCGGCCTGGCGCAGCTCCATCAGCTGCGCGGGCGCGTCGGGCGTGCCGGCGAGCAGTCGTACTGCCTCCTGATCTCGCGCGCGCGAGACGAGCTGACGGATGCGGCGGCCGCCCGGCTCGAGGCCCTCGTCCGCACCAACGACGGATTCGAACTCGCGGAGGTCGACCTCGAGTTGCGGGGCGGCGGGCAGTTGCTGGGGACGCGGCAGTCAGGGCTCACGGATCTGAAGTTCGCGCAGCTCCGGCGCGACCGTCCGTTGCTCGAGCGCGCCCGCTCCCTCGCGCCGGACCTCGTCGAGGACGCAGGGCCTCTCGCCGACGACGTCGAGAAGCGATTCGCCACGGTCGAGCCCGAAGCGCTTGCCTGACACATCGCTCCGCCGCGCGCGCTTCAGCGTCGCGGCTGTATTCCTCATCCACGCGGCCGTGTTCGGCACCTGGGCAACGCGGATCCCGGCGATCAAGCATCACATCGGCATCAACGACGGTCAGCTCGGAATCGCGCTGGCCGGCCTCGCCGTTGGCCTCTTCATCGGCACGCGGCTCGCCGGCGTCACCGTCGAGCGCTTCGGCAGCCGCCCGGCGATCCGGACCGCGATCCTCGTGCTCTGCGCGGCACTCATCGGCCCGGCGCTCGCCGGCAATCTCCTCGCGCTGACGGTTGCCCTTGCAGTCCTCGGTGTCCTCGGCGGCTTCGTCGACGTCGCGATGAACGCTCAGGCGGTCATCGTCGAACGCGGCTACGGGCGTCCGATCATGAACAGCCTGCACGGGCTGTGGAGCGTCGGCCTGCTTGCGGGTTCCGTCATCGGGGCGGGCGCCGCAGCGCTCAACGTGAGCACGAAGCTGCATTTCGGGCTCGTCGGAGCCGGGCTGGTCGCGCCCGCGGTCCTGGCGCTCGGCGGCCTGCTCGCGGCCGGCGCCGAAGCTCTGCCTGCCGAGCTCGGCCGCCACGAGCCGTCGGAACGC
Source organism: Actinomycetota bacterium (assembly GCA_005885125.1). Lineage (GTDB taxonomy): Bacteria > Actinomycetota > Thermoleophilia > Gaiellales > Gaiellaceae > 3-1-20CM-4-69-9. The sequence goes on along the minus strand of VAXU01000059.1, from coordinate 9,570 downwards.
CCGCTGCTCCTGCAGCCTGTCGTCCTCCTGCTCGGGCTGATCGCGTTCAGCTCGTTCTCCTTGAGCGACCGTCTGACCGCGCGCTTCGGGCCCGTTCTGGTCGTTCGCTCCGGCAGCCTCGTTGCCGGTTTCGGCCTAGGCTTGGGCTTGATGGTGCACCGGCCGAGCGCGGGGGTGGCGGCGTTCGCGCTGATGGGCGTCGGTCTGGCTCCCGTTGTCCCGCTGACGTTTAGCGCCGCGGGCAACACCGGGCTCGGACCGACCGGAGTGATCCTCGGACGCGTCGTCACGATGGGCTATCTCGGCTCGATCGTCGGCCCGATCGTGATCGGCGCGCTCGCGCAGGCGGTCGGTCTGCGGAGCGCGCTGCTGCTGTTAGTCGCACTCACGCTCGTGATCGCGGGGACCGCTCGCTTCACGTCGTTCGCCGCCGGCGGAACGCGCCTGTCGACTCCCGCGTGGCCCGGTGCCGAGCCGTACGACGACGCGAAGGGTGCAGCTCCGTGACGAGTGCGTTCGTCCTCACAGTCGCGAGCCTGCTCGCTCCGCCCACGACAGCGCCACCAGCCTGGACGCTCGTGCACGCTCGCACCGTTCTCGTGACGAACGACTTCGGCGTCACCGACGCGAGCCAGCCGGACAATCCCGACTACGACCTCGTCTTCACGCGAGGCCAGGCGGTGGCACTGCATGCCGTGGGCTCCGCGCGCAAGGGCCGCTGGCGCCAATTCGCGTATGACGGCATCGCCCACGACGAGGTCACGGACACCGACGTGAACGTCCGCTTCGTCCTCACCGCCCTCGGCCGTCTCCTCCGCTTCCGCGGCCCGCCGCCTGACACGACACAACCCTCGTTTCCGATTCGCGCAACCTTCTACTACGCCTGGTATCCGGAGGCATGGACACGCGGCTCGATCTATCCGTACACGCTGTTCCATCCCTCGCTCGACTTCTACTCGGCGGACGACGCCGCCGTGATCCGCGAGCAGGTGGACGCGATGCGGTACGCGCATCTCAACGCCGCGATCTATTCCTGGTGGGGAGTCAACGGCTACCCGCCGACCGACGAGCGCTTCTGGCGCTATCTCGCCGTGTCGCGGGCGACACCGTTCCGGTGGGCGATCTACTACGAGCCGGAGGGCTACGGGAACCCGGACCCGAAACAGATCCGTTCGGACCTCGAGTACATCCGCGACGTCTACGCCTCGCAGCCCGCGTACCTCAAGGTCGACGGCCGCTTCGTGGTCTACGTGTATGGCGGTGCCGGAGATTCGTGCGCGATGGCCGATCGGTGGCGCGAGGCGAACCTGGGCATCGGTGCGTACATCGTCCTCAAGGCGTTCGGCTTCGATGCCTACCTCCACTGTGCAGCCAAGCCGGACGCATGGCATCTGTACTCACCGACGCTCCCCGAGTTCGCGCTGCCGCCCTCCGCGTTCATGATCTCGCCCGGATTCGACGAGACGCGCGCGGCGACCCCCGCGTTGTCGCGAGACCTCGGGCGGTGGAAGCAGGACATCGCCGACATGGTCGGCTACGCGGCGCCGTGGCAACTCGTGCTGACGTTCAACGAGTGGCCGGAAGGATCCTCGGTCGAGAGCGCGAGCGAGTGGCAAACTCCGAGTGGCTACGGCGCGTATCTCGACGCGCTGCACGACGGAATCCCCTGATGCGGATCATCGCCGGCGAGCGCAAAGGCCACACGATCTGGGCGCCGAAAGGCCTCGAGACACGCCCGACCTCCGATCGTGTGCGCGAGAACGTCTTCAACATCGTCGCGCCATGGGTCGAGGACGCGCGCGTGCTCGACCTCTTCGCCGGCTCCGGCGCGATGGGGCTCGAGGCCCTGTCGCGAGGCGCCGCCTCCGCGGTCTTCGTGGAGTCGAACCCAGAGGCCGCTCGCGCGATCGAGCGCAATCTGGACCGGCTGCGACTGACGGGTGCGACCGTGCTCAGGTTGAGCGCGACCGCCGCGCTCGCGCAGGAAGCGACGCAAGGCAGGAAGTACGATCTCGTGCTGGCCGATCCGCCATACGCGATGACCGACTACGACCCGCTCGCCCGCTACCTGCCCCGCGTCCTTGCCGACTACGGCCTGGTCGTACTCGAATCGGCGGCGAAGGCCGAACCACAACTGTCCGGTCTCACCGTGCGGACAAGTCGCAAGTATGGGTCGACTCGCGTGACGATCTTCGAGCACCAATGATCACTGCGATCTGCCCCGGCTCGTACGACCCCGTGACGCTGGGCCACGTCGACGTGATCGCGCGCGCGGCGGGAATCTTCGACCGCGTCGTCGTCGGCGTCGTCGGCAATCCTCACCACAAGGCGCCGATGTTCTCGCTCGACGAGCGCGTCGCGTTCCTGAACGAGGCGCTCGGAAACCTCGGCAACGTCGAGGTCGCAGTCTTCTCCGAGCTGGTCGTGGACTTCGCCCGTAAGTGGGACGCGAAGGTGATCGTGAAGGGCCTCCGCGTGATCTCCGACTTCGAGTGGGAGTTCCAGATGAACCAGCTCAACCGCACGCTGGCCCCGGAGGTCGAGACGGTCTACGTGATGGCGAGCCCGGCCGTCAGCTTCGTCTCGTCGAGCGGCGTGAAGGAGATCGCCGCGTTCGGGGGAAGCGTGGATGAGCTCGTCCCAAAGCCCGTAGCCAAGCGGTTTGCAGAGCTTTTCCCGGCTGGGCGTCCGGGAACTCCGGAGAATCCGACCGAATAGTCCGTACACTAAGGAGCCAATGGACGTACTCGTTCTCATCGACAAGCTCGACGACCTCGTGCACAACGCGAAGGCCGTTCCCCTGACCGACCAGGTCCGGATCGACCGCGAGGAGATCTACGACATCCTCGACCAGATGCGGGCGACTATCCCCGAGGAGATCAAGCAGGCCCGCTGGATCGTCAAGGAGCGTCAGGAGATGCTCGCGGAGGCGAAGCGGGAGACCGACCGGCTGCTCGGAGAAGCGCGCGAGCAGGCGGTACGGGAGGCCTCGCAGACCGAGATCGTCAAGATCGCCGAACGCCAGGCACAGGACATCGTCGACGAGGCGCGCCGCGCGGCGCGGGAGACCCGGCTCGAGATGGAGGACTGGGCCGACTCGATCCTCTCGACGCTCGAGGTCAACCTCGAGAAGTTCCTGACTGCCGTCAAGCGCGGCCGCGAGCGGTTGCACGAGCGCTCGCAGGAGACGGTGGTCGCCGGGGTGGGGCCGACGTCTGCGGTGTCGTCGAACGACGACTCGCCGTTCGTGACGACGGCGCCCTAGCTCAGGCGGCGACTCGGCGAGGCCGCGGGGGCGTGACCCCGCGCCCGTCTCAACCCGCGTCTTGGGTTCGAGAGGTCGCGACCGACGCCAACCTCTCGCCTAGGCTGCGACGGCTTCGGGCTCGAGTTCCGTGCAGACGGCCTGCGCAGTGTCCACGAACGCGCGAGCGGCCGGGGTGCGATAGCGGTCCCGGTGCCAGGCGAGCGCAATGACGCGGGGCGGAAGCTTCGGGAGGTCGATCAGCTCCGTGGACTCGTCCTGGGCGTCCATCGTCAAGCGAGGGACGAGCGCCATCCCGACGCCTGCGGCAACGAGCGCCTGCACGGTCTGGTTGTGATCCGACTGGAAGACGTAGTCCAGCGGCTCACGGAAGACCGTCTCGATCTGGATCCTGGTGCGGCAGTACTTGTGACCGATCAACTGGAACTGCGCGACCTCGCGCAGCGACGGAGGAGAGCTCCGCTTCGCCAGCTCCGAGCCGGCGGGAACGACCAGCACATAGGGATCGCGCAGCAACTCCACCGACTCGAACGGCCCCTCCGTCAGGGGCAGATCGGAGAAGGTCAGATCGAGCTCGCCCCGCTCGACCTGCGCGAGCAGGTCCGAATCGTCCGCGGACTCGGTCAGCGACACCCCCACTTTCGGCCACGACGCGAGATACCGGCGCATCAGCTCGGGCAGGATGCGCTGGCCGACGCTCTGGAAGACGCCGACGCGCAGCGTTCCCGCCTCGCCGTCCTCGAGCGCGGTCAGATCCGCTTGGGCCGCGGCGACGCGGGCGGCGATCGCCTCGGCATGGGTGAGGAGGAGCCGGCCGGCCTCGGTCAGCGAGACGGGCTTCGGGCCGCCCGGCCGCTCGACGAGCTTCTGGCCGACCAGGCGCTCCAGGGTGGCGATCTGCTGGCTCACCGCGCTCTGGGTGTAGCCGAGTGCGACGGCCGCCTTCGCGAACGAGTGCTCGCGGGAGACCGCTTCCAGAGCGAGGAAATGCCGCAATTCGACGCCGAGCCAACGATCAGGTTCCATAATTGAACCCCATTGTACCTGGATTTGTCCTAATGGGTCGCCATGCCGACAATGAGAGAGACATGGAAATCGTTGCCCTCATCTTCATCCTGCTCGTCGGGCCCCTCGCCGTCTTCTACGGCGCGGACTCCCGCCGCTAAGGATCTCGTGGCTCATCCGGCCGCATTCGCCGGCGCCTGGCCCGCGATCACGCGGCGCTCTGCCGCGTCCTCAGTCGCACCCGTACTGCCGAGTACGGGTGCTCCCTGCGTCCTTGCATCGCTTGGTGCTCGCGACCCAGGCATCCGGCAATCCGACCGGAAGAGCCACCAGTGACAGCCGCCTTCGCTCGCCGGTCCCCGCCGGCGGTGGTGGTCGCCTTGGCGACCGTCTACGTCGTCTGGGGCTCGACCTACCTCGCGATCCGGATCACCGACCGGACGCAGCCGCCCCTGCTCATGTCCTCGATCCGGTTCCTGATCGCGGGCTCGCTGCTCTACGCGATCGCCGCCCGAGGGGGCCCTCGGCCCACGTGGCGCGAATGGCGTGCCGCGGCGGTCGTCGGGGCCGCCTTGCTCCTCGTCGGAAACGGCGGAGTGGCGTGGGCCGAGACCCGCATCAACTCCGGTCTCGCCGCACTGCTCGTGGCGATGATGCCGCTCTGGATGGCGCTACTCGACCGCGTGTTCCGGGGTCGGCGGCTCTCCGCTCTCGGTGCGCTCGGTCTCGCGATCGGATTCGGCGGTGTCTTTCTCCTCGTCCGGCCCGGCGGGGGCGCTGACGCGTTCGCCGCCGGCGTGCTGGCGTTGACGACGCTGTCGTGGGCGGCCGGTTCGCTCTACGCACGCGAAGCGCCGCTACCTTCGCGGCCGCTGGTCTCCGCGGCGATGCAGATGCTCTGCGCGAGTCCTCTGCTCGCCGTCGCGGGCCTGATCGGCGGCGAAGCGTCGCACGTCCACCAGAACGCGTTCTCGGCCAAGCCGCTGCTCGCCTTCGCGTACCTCGTGTTGGTCGGCTCGCTGATCGGATTCACGGCGTACGCCTGGCTGATTCGGAACGTGCGGACGTCGGTGGTGTCCACCTACGCGTACGTCAATCCCGTCGTCGCGGTCACCCTTGGCGCGGTTTTCCTGAACGAAGGGATCGGCGCGACGACGCTCGTGGCCGGCGCTGCGATCGTCCTCGCGGTCGTCCTGATCGTGCGTGGCCGTTCCGCGCCCGCGCCCGCACCGGCCGCGCAGATCCGAGCCGGTGCCCCAGGCGCTACGCTGGCCGCATAAGGAGCTTCAACCTCAGATCGGTCAAGCTCCGGTCGGGGGAGCAGTACCGCGACGAGATCGAGCTCGAACTGGAGCCGTTCGAGCTCTCCGGCGAGCGCTACATCCCCGTCCCGGAGAAGGTGCCGGCCGAGCTTGCGATCACGAAAGCGAGCACGGGCACGGTGTTCGAGCTGCGCTTCGCTGCGCGGCTCCACGGCCCCTGCTTCCGGTGCCTCGACGACGCGGCGCTCGACCTGCGGCTCGACGCACGCGAGTACCAGGCGACGAGCCCGGGTGAGGCGGATGAGTTGCGAACGCCATACCTGGTCGAGGGCCAGCTCGACCTCGGCGCGTGGTCGCGGGACACGGTCGCGCTCGACCTGCCGGACAAGATTCTCTGCCGGCCCGACTGCGCGGGCCTCTGCCCTGTCTGCGGCAAGAACCTGAACGACGAGCCGCACGTGCACGAGGAGCAGCAGGCCGACTCCCGCTGGGCCGCGCTCGAGCAGCTCCGCGAGCAGCTCTGACCTCGGCGGTTGGCTACACTCCGCGGTCGCTCATGGCAGTCCCCAAGAAGAAAACCTCGAAGTCCCGCCGCGACAAGCGTCGCGCCCAGCACTCGATCGACGCGCCGCGGCTGAACCTCTGCCCGCAGTGCGGGCGGCCCAAGCGGCCGCACCGCGTCTGCCCGACGTGCCACACGTATCGCGGGCGCGAGGTCGATCCGCTCCCGACTCAAGCTCCGTAGCTCCATGCCCGTCCGCGTCGCCGTCGACGCGATGGGGGCCGATCGCGGGCCGGACGAGATCGTCGCGGGTGCGGTGGAGGCCGCCTCCGACGAGCTCCAGCCTCTGATCGTCGGCCCGCCGGGGCTCGACACGCGAGGGCTCGAGCTGGTCGAGGCCCCTGACGTCGTCGCGATGGACGACAAGCCGACCGATGCCGTCCGCTCGAAGCCGAACAGCTCGCTCGTCGTCGCGTGCCGGGTGGTGGGCGAGGGCACCGCGGACGCGGTCGTGTCGCCGGGCAACACCGGCGCGATGCTGGCCGCGAGCCTCAAGCACCTCGGTCGCGTGCAAGGCGTGCGCCGGCCGGTGATCGGCGTCGTCATCCCGGCGCGGCGCGGGCCGACCATCCTGCTCGACGCCGGTGCGAACGCGGACGCACGCGCGGAGCACATCGTCCAGTTCGCGCACATGGGCGCCGTGTTCGCCGAGGAGATCCTCGATCGCCCGAATCCCGAGGTGCGGCTCCTCTCGATCGGCGAGGAGCCGGAGAAGGGAAACCAGCTCACGGTGGAGGCGCACGAGCTGCTCGTCGTGTCCGGGCTCAACTTCAAGGGCAACGCGGAGGGACGCGACCTCATGTCGGGGGTCGCCGACGTCGTCGTCACCGACGGGTTCACCGGCAATGTGACGCTGAAGCTGCTCGAGGGGACGATCAAGAACGTGCTCGATGCACTGCGCGAGGAGATCACGGCGACGCCCCGCGGGAAGCTCGGCGGCCTGCTGATCCGGCCTGCCGCACGCCGCTTGCGGACCCGCCTCGACCCGGACACCTACGGCGGGGCGTACCTGCTCGGCCTCCGGGGGCTGGCGGTGATCGCGCACGGGAACTCCTCGGCGCGGGCGATCGCGAACGCGGTCAGACTGGCGGCCCGGGGCGTCGAACACGACGTCGCGGGGCGGCTTGCGGAGCGCCTGGGAGAGCAGACGACCGTGTTAGAGTCCGGCCCCTCTACGACCCCGACCCCGCAAACGAGGTGACAGTGGCAGCGTCGCGCGAGGAAGTTTTCGAGCGAGTGAAGGAAGTCCTGACCGAGCAGCTCGGCGTGGACGAGAACGAGATCACGGACGAGGCCTCTTTCCAGGAAGACCTGGACGCCGACTCCCTCGACCTGGTCGAGCTGATCATGGAGCTCGAGGACCAGTTCGGCATCAAGATCTCGGACGAGGACGCGCAGAAGATCCAGACCGTCGGCCAGGCTGTCGACTACGTCGCCTCGCACCAGTAGCGCCCCGGCCGAGGCGGCCGACGACCTGCGCCGCCTGATCGAGGGTCTCCCGGAGGCGCGGGCCGCGCAGGTCTACACGCATGCCTCCTGGGCGAGCGACCGTGCGTCGTCGTACGAGCGGCTCGAGTTTCTCGGCGACAGCGTGCTCGAGCTCGCCGTCGCTCGCGCGCTGTACGACCGCTATCCGGAGTTCACCGAGGGCCGGCTCGCGAAGGTCCGCTCTCACGTCGTCTCGCGTCAGAGCTGCGCGGTCGTCGCGCGGCAGCTCGAGCTCGGCAGGCAGTTGCTCCAGCGTGGAGCCGACATCCCGGCCGACGAGCTGGAGCGGCTGTCGAAGAACCGGAACGTCCTGGCGGCGCTGCTGGAGGCGGCGCTGGCTGCGCTCTTCCTCGAGCACGGCTTCGAGCGGATCGAACAGCCGATCGTGGCCGCCTTCGACCCGCGGATCGAGTACGCGCTGACGAGCCACGTCGATTACAAGACGGAGCTCCAGGAGGCGCTCGCGCGCCGGGGGCAGGCCGTCTCGTACGCGGTGCTCGACGTCGAAGGGCCGCCACACGACCGTCGCTTCACGTGCTCCGCCGTGATCGACGGGGAGCAGGTCGGCGTCGGCGCCGGTGAGTCCAAGAAAGCGGCGGAGCAGGAGGCCGCGAAGCAGGCGCTGGTGTCGCTGGGGATCGAGGAAACCGCGGCGTAGGATCGTCGCTAACCGAAGGAGGAGCGATGGCACAGCAGGTCGACTGCCCGTGTGGTGAGACCGTCCGCGGCGAGGACGACGACGAGCTCGTCGCCAACGTCGAGCAGCACATCAGCGACAAGCATCCGGACATGGTCGGGACGATGTCGCGCGAACAGATCCTCGGAATGGCCGTCGAGGCGTAGAACCTCTAACGGAATACCACGCGCTGACGGGGCGCGATGGCCGAGTGCGAGGCAAGGACGCAGGGAGCGGCAATAGCACCGCTATTGGCGCGACTGAGGACGCGGCAGCGTGCCGGCCAGCGCGGCCCGGCAGCCCGTGCTTCGTTTCGTTAGAGGTTCCTATTGGAACAGCCCGAGTTTCAACCGACATCCGCGTCGGTGGGTAGCCTCCCGTCCGGATGCACCTGAGCTCCATCCGCCTTCGCGGCTTCAAGTCGTTCCCTGAGCCCGTCGAGGTTCGCCTCGAGCGGGGCGTCGCCGTCGTGGTCGGCCCGAACGGCTCGGGAAAGTCCAACGTCGCCGACGCCATCGTCTGGGCGGCCGGTTCCCTGGCGCCGACGGAGCTTCGGGCCGAGAAGCCGGACGACGTGCTCTACGCCGGCTCGGGTGCCCGCGGGCCCGTCGACTTCTGCGAGGTCGAGCTCCTGTTCGACAACACCTCCGGCGAAGGGCCGATCGACTATTCCGAGCTCTCGATCGCGCGCCGGCTGCACCGGGGCGGCGAGGGCCAGTACCTCGTCAACCGCACGCCTGTCCGCCGCATCGATCTCGTCGAGCTGCTCGCGGACCTCGGCCTCGGCGGCTCGATGCACTCGATCATCGGCCAGGGGCGGGTGGAGGAGATCCTCGCGTCCAGGCCCGAGGAGCGGCGCAACTTCATCGAGGAGGCCGCCGGGCTCGGCCGCTTCAAGCGGCGCAAGCATCGTGCGGAGCTGAAGCTCACACGGGTCGCGACGCAGGTGGAGCGCGCACGGGACGTCGAAGAGGAGGTGCGCAAGCGCCTTCGCCCGCTCGCGCTGCAAGCAAGCGCTGCCGAACGCGCGGAGAAGCTCCGCGGCGAGATCGCAGCGTTGCGCGCCCGCGTTGCGCAGCTCGACCTTGTCGCGCTCGAGGAGCGGCTGACCGAGAGCGAGGGGCGCCGGACCGCGGCGCAACTCGCGCGTCGCCGCGTCGACGAGAAGGTCGAGGCGCTGCTGCAGGAGCGCGCCCGCGCTGAAGAGGAGCTGGCCGACGCCGCGGGGCGTCGCGAGTCCGCGACCGCCGCGCTGTATCGCCTTCGGAGCGCACGCGAGCGCGTCGGCCTCCGTCGCGAGAGCGCGGAGACG
>VAXU01000058.1 GCA_005885125.1 Actinomycetota bacterium | reverse complement strand
TCGCAAAGAACGTGCTCGAGAAGAGTCTCGGCTGCAAGGTCAAGATCACGCAGATCACCGAGATCCCGGTCTACCAGGCGATGGCCAACGGCAAGACCGATGCGGTACTCGAGGACTGGCAGCACGTCGACCAGTACAAGCAGTACATCACCAAGCAGCACACGGTCGTGATGGGCGGTCCGAACGGCGTCACCGGGCACATCGGCTGGTACAAATCCGGCTCGCAGGGGATGTTCCTCGGCGGCGACCCGTCTTACGTGCAGAAGGACCAGCAGCTGATCAAGGCACTCAAGCTGAACTTCAAGTTCGTCTCGGTGGGCGCGGAGCCGGCGCAGGTCGCTCGCTGGAGCCAGCTCTACAAGCAGCACAAGGCGGTCCTCTTCTACTGGTACACGCCGCAGTACCTGAACCTCCAGTACAAGCTCTCGGAAGTGATCCTGCCGAAGCGCTTCAAGGGCTGCCAGGACGATGCGAAGGCCGGCGGCAACGTTGCGAAGTACAAGTGCGCGTACGACCACATCGTCCTCAACAAGGTGTTCAGCGCGAAGTTCTCGAAGAGCGGTTCGCCCGCCTATGCAGTGCTCAAGCGGTTCAGCTGGTCGAACACGGACCAGGAGACGGTCGCGAAGTACATCGCCGGCGACCACATCAACCCCGACAAGGCGGCGCAGAAGTGGATCTCCGCGCACCAGGCGAAGGTCAACAAGTGGCTCGGTAAGTAACAAGGGCGCGTTCAACGGAGGGCCTCGGGCTGGTCGGCTCCCAGGTCCTCCGAGGTTCGTTCCGGAGGCGGGACGATGGAATTCGATCAAGCATTCGTCTGGATCACGACACGCAGACTGAAGCCCGGCACTCGGGATGAGTTCGCTCGGGCATGGCGACCGACCGAGTTCCCCGCGGGAATGCTGCGCGCGTACGAGTGCTACTCGGCCGACGGGAACGAGGTCGTCGGAATCTCGATCTGGGACTCGCCCGAATCGCGCGAGCGTTTCCGCCTGTCCGAGGTCGAGGCCGAACGCCGGCGGTTGATGGCGCCGTTCGTGATCGAAGAACGCGCCGGGTTCTACACCGGACGCGAGCTGAGGATTCCCGAACGCTGACCACCGCTGGACGACAACGACCTCAATTGCACGCGTTGCGATAGGCTCGCCGCCCCGTGAGCGTGGAACTCGAGACAGTGCGCACCGTCGACGTGCCCACCCGCATCGTCCACGGCCCTGGCGCAATCGCCGGGCTCGGCCAGCTCTTGGCGGAGCTTGGTGTGGAACGGCCTTTTCTCGTAACGGACAGAGGCGTCGTCGACGCGGGCCTGGCCGAGACCGCGCTCGGACACCTCGAGGATGCCGTCGTCTTCGACGAGGTGCGTCCGAACCCCGACATCGAGCTCGTCGGCCGCGCCAGCGCCGCGTACCTCGGAGCCGGCTGCGACGGGCTCGTCGCACTCGGCGGGGGGAGCTCGATGGACACGGCGAAGTCGGTCGGTGTAGAGGTCGTCCACGGCGGTTCGATCCGCGAGTACGAGTACGGCGGGACGCCGATCACGACCCGCATCCCCCCACTCGTCGCCGTGCCGACGACGGCCGGGACCGGGAGCGAGGCGACGCTCTGGGCCGTGATCACGGATCCGGAGCGAAAGATCAAGTTCAACGTCGGCGGCACGCCGCTGATCGGCGCACACGTTGCGCTCATCGACCCGGAGCTGATGCTCGGGCTCCCGCCCGCTATCACCGCCGCGACCGGAATGGACGCCCTCTCGCACGCGATCGAGTGCTACACGTGCGACTACCACCAGCCCTTCAACGACGCCGTCGCGCTCTTGGCGATCGAGCTCGTCGGTCGCTGGCTACGGGTCGCCTATGAGGACGGCGGTAACCTCGAGGCGCGCACGAACATGGCGCATGCCGCGACGCTCGGCGGACTCGCGTACGGGACGGAGAGCGCAGGCGCGGCCCATGCGATGAGCCAGTCCGCAGGCGGTGTGCACGAGTGTCCGCACGGGGCGCTGACGGCGCGCGTGCTCGGGCCCGTCTGCGAGTACAACGCGCCGGCGGCGCCAGAGCGTTACGCGCGCGTCGCGCAGGGTCTCGACGTCGACGTGCACGGCGTCTCGACCCTCGACGCTGCGCTGCTCGGGGTCGAGGAGGTCTACCGGCTCACCGATGAAGTCGGCATCCCGACGATGGAGGAGCTCGGCTTCTCCGAGGAGGAAATCCCGATGCTCGCCCGGATCGCGTACGAGGACCCGCAGACGATCGGAAACCCGCGCGAGGTCGACGTCGTCGGGTACGAGGCGATCTACCGCAACGCCTTCTCGAGGGGCGGGCGGTGACCACGCGGACGACGATCGACTACTCGATGTACGTCGCGGGGGCGTGGGTCGAGAGCGATTCCGGCGGCCGCATCGAGGCGACGAGCCCGGCCACCGGCGAGACCATCGGGACCGTCCCGGAGGGAACGCGCGACGACGCCCAACGGGCGATCGCGGCGGCGAACGCGGCCGCGCGCGAGTGGGCGGGCCGCTCCGCGTTCGACCGCGCGGCGGCGATGGAGCGGGTCGCGGGGATCATCGAGAAGCGTCGTGACGACCTTGCGCACACGCTCACGCTCGACCAGGGCAAACCACTGCGCTCCGAGTCGTACTCCGAGGTGGAAGAGCTCATCGAGTACTGGCGCATGGCCGCAGGCGATGCGCGGCGGCTCGAAGGTCTCATGCCGCCGTCGGTGGACGCGTCCAAGCGCGTGCTCGCGTACCGCGTTCCGCGTGGGGTCGTCGGGGTGATCACGCCGTGGAACTGGCCGTACACGATGGCGGCGGAGGTGGTCGCCCCGGCGCTCGCCTCGGGAAACACCGTCGTCTGGGGGCCCGCGAGCGCGACATCGGTGTGCTCGGTCAAGCTGGCCCAGTGCGTCGTCGACGCCGAGCTTCCCGCCGGCGTCTTCAATCTCGTAACCGGCCCCGGCTCGGTCGTCGGAGACGAGATTGCGGCGAACGCAGGCACGCACGCGATCGGCTTCGTCGGCTCGGTCGCCACGGGGTACCGCGTCGCCGAGCGCGCCGCGGGCAAGCCGCTGCTACTCGAGATGGGCGGGAACGGGCCGCTGGTCGTCCTCGACGACGCCGACCTCGACGCGGCTGTCGAGGCGACGCTCGCGGCTGCGTTCCTGTGCGCCGGGCAGAGTTGCACGGCCGGCGAGCGCTTCCTCGTCCACGAGGACGTCCACGACGAGTACCTCGACAAGCTGGCGACAGCCGTCTCGAAAGCGATCCGACTGGGCGACCCCTTTGCGGACGAGACGACGATGGGCCCGCTCAACAACGAAGGCACCGCCGCGAAGATGGACAGCCACGTCGGCGACGCGCTCGAACGCGGCGCGGTCCTCGTCTCAGGCGGCGCCCGCGCGCAGGGCTTTCCGACGGACCTGTATTACGAGGCGACCGTCCTCGACCGCGTGAACGACGAGATGGAGGTCGCCAGAGAGGAGACGTTCGGACCGGTCGTCCCCATTACCACGATCCGGACCGAGGACGAGGCACTTGCGATCATCGACTCGTCCCCCTATGGCCTCCTGGCCGCCGTGTTCACGCGGGACCTCCGCCGGGGTCTGCGCTTCGCCGAGGCCGCGCGGGCCGGCTGGGTGAACATCAACGAGTCGACGAACTATTGGGAGAGCCACCTCCCGTTCGGAGGGCGGGCCGGATCGCAGAGCGGGATCGGCCGCGTGGGCGGACGCTTCTCGATGGAGACGTTCACCGAGCTCAAGACCGTCGTCGTGAATCTGGGGTAAGGAAGAGGAGGGCAGATGTAGTGGCGCAGATCGTCGAGCACCCCGAGGTTTTGCTGTACACGCGGATACGGAAGTCGCCGTACTTCTACGCCTCGCGCCGTCACGGCGTGAGGATGTACAGCTTCTACAACCACATGTACCACCCTCGCCACTACGGCGACCCGGTCGCGGAGTACTGGGAACTTCTGAACGGCGTCACGCTCTGGGACGTGGGCGTCGAGCGGCAGGTGGAGATCACGGGACCCGACGCGTTCACGCTCGCGAACATGCTCGTTCCGCGCGACCTGCACAAGTGCGCCGTTGGGCAGTGCAAGTACGTCTTCATCACCGCCCCGGACGGCGGCATCATCAACGACCCCATCCTGCTTCGGCTCGACGAGAACCACTTCTGGATCTCCGTGGCCGACAGCGACGTGCTCCTGTGGGCGATGGGTGTCGCCCACAACTCCGGACTGGACGTGACGATCGGCGAGCCCGACGTCGGGCCGATGCAGATTCAGGGCCCGAAGTCGAAGGACGTCCTCGTCGACCTGCTCGGCGAGAGTGTCCTCGACATTCCGTACTACTACTGCCACGACTACGAGCTCGACGGTATGGACGTGATGGTGTCGCGGACCGGCTACACGTCGGAGATCGGGTTCGAGATCTACTGCCGCGATGCGAGCCACAACGCGATCAAGCTGTGGGACGCGGTCCTCGAGGCCGGCAAGCCGCACGACCTCGCCGTGATCGGGCCCTGCCACATCCGCCGGATCGAGGGCGGGATCCTCGCGTACGGCGCCGACATGTGGCTGGACACGAACCCCTACGAGGTGGACCTGGGCTACGAGTGGATGGTCGACCTCGAGCAGGAGGCGGACTTCGTCGGCAAGGAGGCGCTCCGGCGGATCAAAGAGCAAGGAATCTCGCGCAAGCTCGTCGGCGTCGAGATCGGGGGCGTCGGGCTCGGCTCCTACAACGACGGCTCGATGATCGACTTCTTCCCGGTGTACGCGAACGGGAAGAGCATCGGCAAGGTGACGTCGGCGTGCTACTCGCCGCGCCTCGAGAAGAACATCGGCTACGCGATGGTCCCGATCGAGTACGCCGAGCTGGGGATGGAGCTCGAGGTGGAAACGCCGGCGGAGCGAACGTCGGCAGTCGTCGTCCGCAGGCCGTTCATCGATCCCGAGAAGGAGATTCCGAGGCAGGACCTCGCGACCGCGGGGGTCCCGGACGAGTCGAGCACCTAGGGGCACCACCGGTGGCACGAGCGCCGATCGGGATGCGCTCGCCGAGCTGCTGACGCACCCTCGCTACGAGGTGTTCCCCGTCGAGGGGATCGCCGACGACGTCGTCGCCCACGTCCCGACCGAGATCAAGGTGGCGGTCACCTCGTCGCCGACGCGAGGGATCGACGCGACGCTGCGACTGTGCGAGGAGCTCGCGTCCGCCGGGTTCCAGGTTGCGCTGCATCTCGCAGCTCGCCTCGTCCGAGACGAGGAGCACCTGCGTGAAACCCTCGATCGGCTCGGCGTGATCGGCGTTCGCGACGTCTTCGTGATCGCCGGTGACGTGGACCTGCCGGCAGGAAAGTTCGACGGCGCGACGGCGCTCCTCGCGGCGATTGCCGACCTCGGCCACCAGCTCGACGAGGTCGGGATCTCCGGCTACCCGGAGAGCCACCCCTTCATCAGCGACGAGACGACGATTCAGGTGATGTTCGACAAGGAGCCGTTTGCGACGTACATCGTCAGTCAGCTCTGCCTCGACGCCGGCGTGATCGCCTGGTGGATCGGCGCGGTCCGGGCGCGCGGCGTCCGCCTGCCGATCCACATCGGGATTCCCGGCCCCGTCCCGAGCAGGAAGCTCCTCCGCATCGCCACCAGGATCGGAGTTGGCGAGTCGACGCGATTCGTCCGCAACCACGGCGGCCTGCTCACGCGTCTGTTCCTGCGCGGCCGCTACGGGCCCGGCTCGCTGATCGAGCGCCTGACGCCCCTGCTCGGGAACCCCGGCAACGGGATCGCCGGCTTCCACGTCTACACCTTCAACGAGCTGGCGACGACGGAAAGCTGGCGGCGCGAGGCGCTTCGCCGCCTCGAGACGGTGCAGGCCGCCGAACTCGGCCGCCGAACGTAGCGACGACTTCGAACTGGAGGTGGATTACATGCACGTGCTCCGGCGTCTCAAATTCTCGCCGGCCCTCGTACTGGCCAGCATCGCCCTAGCGATCGCGCTCGGCGGGACGGGCTACGCCGCGACCCAGCGGCTGCCCAGGAACAGTGTGACGACGTATCAGGTCAAGGACTTCTCGCTCCTCAGCCGGGACTTCAAGCGTGGCCAGATTCCGGCAGGCCCCATCGGGCCCACCGGGGCCACCGGTCCGGCCGGTCCGGCCGGCCCCGCAGGCCCTGCCGGGACGTCGAACATCAAGTGGGCGCTCGTGAAGGGCGACGGGACGATCCTGCAGCAGTCGGGCGGGATCGAGGTGCAATCGCACACGACCGGCACGTACATCGTCGACTTCAACTCGGGCGCGGTCAATGGCAAGCTGATCCTGGTCTCGCCCGCGCAGGCGAACAGCGACACGGGCTCGCGCGGCACGGTCAGCGCCGGGCCGTGCGGCGGTACGGCGGAGGGAAGCTCGTGCTCCGTTCGCAATGACACGACCCATGTCCGCGTCCAGACGTACAGCGCCGGCGGCGCGCTGGCGAATCACGCGTTCTACGTGGCGCTCGTGATCTAGCCGGTACCAGCTTCGAAGCGCCTTTACACGCTCTTAAAGGAGTACTTCCTAGGGTGCCTGGGCATGCCCAGGTGAACTTCCTATGGAGGTGATTCAGTGAAAATGCTTCGAAAGTTCCGGCCGTCGCCGGCAATGCTGATCGCCTGCGCGGCGCTGCTCGTCGCGCTCGGCGGGACGAGCTACGCAGCCGTTCAGGCGCTGCCGCGAAACAGCGTCACAACAGTGCAGGTGAAGGACTTCTCGCTGCTGGCCCGAGACTTCAAACGGGGCCAGATTCCGCGTGGAGCCGTCGGACCCGCGGGCCCAACGGGACCCGCCGGACCCGCGGGACCTGCCGGTCCTGCCGGACCGGGCGGGGGCGCGGCCTTCAAGTGGGCACTCGTCCGCGGCGACGGAGGCATCGCCGCACAGTCGGGCGGGATCACCCTGGCGGCCAAGCCTGCCGGCGGGCAGTACATCCTCAACTTCGGCAGCGCCGTCACCGGCCATCCGATCCTCTCCTCCGGCGCGTACGCGAACGACACGTCCGACCAGCGTGGTGAGACGACCGCCGGGCCCTGTGCGGGTGGCGCGGTGGGCATTACCTGCACCACCTCGAACAGCAACACGAGCGTTTTCGTACAGACGCGGAACAACGACGGGATACCGACCGACCACTCGTTCTACGTGGCTGTCCTCGGCTGAGCATCTGACTCGACGGCCGCGGCTCGACCTCGGGCCGCGGCCTGCGCGTCCGATTAGCGAAGGTCCTGCACTCGTACGAGGCCTTCGGAGACTCCGCGCATCGCGACGTACGGCTGCAGGAGTGGATTGAGAAAGCGGTAGCGCGAGGTCCGGCCCGTGCCGTACTTCTGCAGGACCTCGCCGCGAGACTCCTGCGACAGCTCGTCCAGATGGCGAGCGAACGCCGCGGTCTTGTACGGCTTGCCGAGGATTCTGCTGAGCGGTTCGCGGACGTCGGAGGGGGTGAAGAGACCGAAATCGTTCTCGGGTGCGAGCGCGCAGGCCAGCAGCACCTGCGGGTAGATGCTCCTGCGAGTGTCGGTCGTCGCTTCCTGATACGCCTCGACGACGCTTTGCTGCGCGCGGTCCAGCGCCCGGCCGACGGCAACGTCGACGTCGCGGCCTGCAACGGCGATCCGGCGCTGGGTGAGGGCGGCCTGCGCGGCGAGTTGGGTGAGCAGCTGCGTGTAGTGCGGCAGGCCCTGCGAGAGCGCCGTGATCTTTCTGACCGCTTCGGGCCGAATCGTCATCTGCGACGCGTCGATACCTCGAGTCACGATCTCCGCGAGCTCGTTCCGCGTCATGCGCGGCATGTGAATCTGCGCGAGTGCACGCTCGATGGAGCGATGTTCCCGCACCAGCTCGCTGACGCTGTCCGCGACGCCGATCAGGCCGATCGTGACCCGCACCACGCGATCCGACAGCATCTTGATCGTGTCCGCGAACAAGACTCGGCCGGCGGAGTCCTGCAACCGGTCGAACTCGTCGATGAAGATCACGACATCTCGCTGCGCCGAGACCCGCTCGAGGGCACCCCGGACGGCGTGGGGCGTCACCTCATCGGCAAGGAGTCCCGCAGCTGAGTGGCTCGTCTCCTTCGTGCCGGCCGTGAACCCGAGTCCCTGGGTCGTCGTGTGGACACGGATCTCGTCCAGCGCTTTCCGCCACACACTGCCGAAATCGTCGCTGACGTCGCAGGTCGCGCGGGCTGCCAGCATGTTCGCGCTCTGCAGCATCTCCGCGGTCACGGCTGCCAGGGACGTCTTCCCGACTCCCCGCTCGCCGTAGATGACCGCGTGCTGACCAGGCTGCGCCGCGATCGAGAAGAGCTCGCTGATCTGCTCGCTGCGGCCGGAGAAGAGGCTTCGCCGGTCGATCGGAGCGGCCGGGCGAAACGCCTCGCCGACCAGCCGCATGCGGTCGAGGAGCTCGGCCTCGCCGATGGGTGCATCGCCCGTCCCGCCTCGTTTCGCGGCGGCGGAAGCGGGGCGGCTCCTCACGTCACCCACGCAGCCAGCATGTCACCAGTGCCGCAATCGCACAACCGTCGGCGACAATGGCTCGATGCGCGTCTCGGCCAAGGTGGATTACGCACTGCGCGCGGTGATCGAGCTCGCCACCGCAGGTGATGGCCCCGTCAAAGGGGAGCGGATCGCGCAGGCCCAGGAGATCCCGCTCAAGTTCCTGGAGAACATCCTCGGCGACCTGCGCCAAGCTGGGATCGTCCGCTCGCAGCGCGGTGTCGAGGGCGGCTACTGGCTCGCGCGGCCGCCCGAGGAGATCTCGGTCGCGGACGTCGTCCGCACCGTCGAGGGGCCGATCGCGAACGTGCGCGGGATCGGGCCTGAGTCGGTCTCCTACGTCGGCTCCGCCGAGCGCCTGCAGGACGTGTGGATCGCGGTTCGCGCGAACCTCCGAGCGGTGCTCGAGCGCGTGACGATCGCGGACGTCGCTCGGGGCGATCTGCCGGAGTCGGTCGCGGATCTGGCCCGCGATCCCGACGCCTGGCAGCCGCATTAAAGAGTCAAGGCGTGAAGATCGTCTGCCGGGTCGGGCGGACGTACACGATCTGGCCGTTCACGAGCTCCAGCGCCTCCGCCTGCTCGCGCGTCAGCTGCACGGACAGCTCCTCGCCGTCGTCTCGGACGAGCTCCACGCGCACCTCGAAACCGAGATGCACAAGCCGCTCCACCATCGCCTCCTGCGTCGCGCCGTTCGGCTCGAGCGATAGCTCCACGTCGTGCGGCCGGATGAAGGCGTCCCCGAGCCGGTTCACGGGGCCGACGAACGACATGACGAACTCGTTCGCCGGCGCGTCGTAGAGCTCGCGCGGCGGCGCTGCCTGCTCGATGTGCCCCGCGTTCATGACGACGACGCGGTCGGCCACCTCCATCGCTTCTTCCTGGTCGTGCGTCACGATCACCGTCGTCGTGTGCGTCTCGTCGTGCAGGCGGCGAAGCCAGGCGCGCAGCTCCTTGCGCACCCGCGCGTCGAGCGCGCCGAACGGCTCGTCGAGCAGCAGGACCTTCGGGTCGACGGCGAGCGCGCGTGCCAGTCCCATGCGTTGGCGTTGTCCGCCCGAAAGCTGTGCCGGATACCTCTTTGCCAGCCCCTTGAGCTGGACGAGCTCGAGCAGCTCGTCGACACGCTTGTTGATCTCTGCACGCGGCCGGCGACGTACCTCGAGGCCGAAGGCGATGTTGTCGCGCACGGTCATGTGCTTGAACGCGGCGTAATGCTGGAAGACGAAGCCGACGCCGCGTTTCTGCGGTGGCCGCGCGGTCACGTCGTCGCCGTCGAGCAAGACGGTCCCCGCGTCGGGACGCTCGAGCCCGGCGATCACTCGCAGGAGCGTCGACTTCCCGCTCCCGCTCGGCCCGAGCAGCGCGGTCAGCGATCCGGTCGGCACCTCAACGGAAACGTCGTGCAGCGCGACGAAGTCGCCGAAGCGCTTGGTGATTCCCCGTGCCTCGATCACCGGGTCTCGTCCTTGGGCCGCAACCGGTTCATCAGGAGCAGCGTCAGGATCGCGATCAGCGCGAGCAGAACGGAGCCTGCGTAGGCGGCCTGCGCCTGGAAGTCCTGATAGCGGTCCCCGACGTAGAGGGTCATCGTCTCGGTCTGGCCGACGATGCGGCCCGACACGACCCTGACGGCCCCGTACTCGCCGACGGCGCGGGCCATCGTCAGGACGACGCCGTATGCGACCGCCCAGCGAATCGACGGCCACGTGATCCGAAGAAACGTCTGCAGACCGGAGGCACCGAGGGTGGACGCCGCCTGTTCCTGCTCGGTGCCGATTTCCCGCAGCACCGGCACGACCTCCCTGACCACGAACGGCAGCGAGACGAAGATGGTGGCGAGCGCGATTCCCGGCGTTGCGAACAGCACGCCGTGCCCCCCGAGCCAGCCGCCGCGGCCGTACAGGAGGAGGAGCGACAGTCCCGCGACGACGGGCGACAGTGCGAGCGGCAGGTC
>VAXU01000057.1 GCA_005885125.1 Actinomycetota bacterium | reverse complement strand
CGTTCGCGCTCCGACGCGACGACGACCGCTGCAGCGCCGCGCGCAACACCGCGGTAGACCGACGCATCGAGGGCGCGCTTCAAGAGGACCTTGCGCAAGCGCGGCTCAAACATCCCGAGCGGCTCGAACACGTACGGCACGCGCCGCAAACGGCACCACGCAGCGGTTCCCGTCGTGACGACGTCACGGAAGCCGAAGACGTGCGCGACGTCGGGACGAGGCGCTCGCGCGAGCGCAACCGGAAGGGTCGGCGTGATCCCCATCCAGCGGTACCGGATCGGCGTTGCGAGATAGCGCACCGTTGCGCCGTCGACCTCCCGAACGGAGGAACGATTCGCAGGCGAATGCGCGAGATCCACGATCGTCGTCGTGACCACGTCCACCGAATGGCCGCGTTCGACGAGCCGCCGCACGAGCTCGCGCGCCGCCACGACGGGGCCTCCGAACGCACGGGACGGCCACCAGACGGGCGCTGCGAACAGGATCCGCACGTCCAGAGGCTAGCCTTGGCGCGTGCCGGAGCCCCGGAAGCCGCGCCTGCTCGTCCTCAACCAGTACTACTGGCCCGGCGTCGAGGCGACCGCCCAGCTGCTAACCGAGCTGTGCGAGGCGCTCGCGGAGGAGGCCGACGTGAAGGTCGTGACCGGCGTCCTGCACGGCCACGAGGACGAGCCGCGCCGGCTCGTGCACGGCGGCGTCGAGATCGTGCGTGTTCCCTCGACGTCGTTCGAGCGCTCGAAGTTCTTCGCGCGGGCGTCGAACTACGTCACGTACCTGACGAACGCGTTCGTCCGCGGCATCCGCGGCCCGCGGCCGGACGTGGTGATCTGCATGACCGACCCGCCGATCGTGGCCGACGTCGCGCTTCTCGTCGCGCGCCGCTACCGGACGCCGCTCGTCGTCATCAGCCAGGATGTCTTCCCCGAGATCGCCGTGCAGCTGAAGCGGCTCGAGAATCCCGCGCCGTCCGCGTGATCCCGAACTGGGTGGACACGAAACGGCTCGCGCCGCTCGGGAAGGACAACGACTGGGCGCGCGGGATGGGATTCACCGACAAGTTCGTGGTCATGCACTCCGGGAACGTCGGTCATGCGCAGGATCTCGACTCGCTCGTGCGCGCCGCAACCTTCCTGCGCGACCTCGACGACCTCGTCGTCGCGATCATCGGCACGGGTGCGCGCCACGCGGAGCTCGTCGCGCTCGCCCAGCTGCTCGAGGTCGATCGCGTCGCGTTCCTGTACTACCAGTCGCGGCACGTCCTGCCGCAGTCGCTGTCGGCCGCGGACGTCCACGTCGTCGGTCTTGCGCCCGGTCTTGCGGGTTACGTCGTGCCGAGTCGGCTCTACGGCATCCTCGCCGTCGCCAGGCCGGTGATCGTAGCGGCGGACGACGACAGCGAGACCGCGCAGGTCGTGCAGCAGATCGGCTGTGGGATCGTCGTCCCGCCGGGCCGTCCCGAGCTGCTCGCCCGCGCGATTCGCGACACGCACGACGGCAGGTACGACCTCGAGCGGATGGGCCGGCTCGGGCGCGAGTGGGTCACCGCCGAGGCCGACCGCGACGTGGCGGTCGGCCGCTACCGCGAGCTCCTGCTCGAGCTTGCGGACATCTAGTCTCGCGGCGGCCGCGATCGTCACCGCGTTCGCGGTGATCGCGGGCTGGAATGCTTACAAGTACCCGAGCTCCGCCGGCTACGACGTGCAGCAGCACGAGCAGTACGCCGACCTGCTGATCCATCACGCAGAGATTCCCGGCGCCGGTACGCGCAGCGAGTACTACACGCCGCCCGGCTTCTACGCGGTGGCGGGTGTGGCGACGGTAATCGGCGAGCACGTCCACGCCGGCGACCCGCACAAGCTGGGACAGGCGCTCAACTGGCTCGTGCTGCTCGCGACCGCCGGCGTGCTCTGGCTGCTGGCGCGGGAGCTCTTCCCCGGACGCCCGTGGCTCCAGGTCGCCGCACTCGGGTTCTTCTGCTTCTTGCCGGTCGTGCTGCGCGTGGGAGCGATGTTCCATCCCGAGCCGCTGTCGCTGCTGCTCTCGTCCGTTGCGCTGCTGCTCGCGGCGCGGATGCTCGGCCGACGCGACTTCCGCCTCCCCCTCGTGGTCGCGTGCGGCGTCGCCCTGGGTCTGGGCCAGCTGGTGCGCGCGTTCTCGCTCTGGACATTCGCTGCCGTCGTGCTCGCGCTCATCGTCGCCCGTGCGCCGTGGCGTGCGCTCGCGGCCGTGGTGCTCGTGACCGCCGTCGTGGCGTCGCCGTGGTACGTCCGCCAGGCGGTCAAGTACGGCAACCCGGTGTTCGACCGGCCCGCGCCGCACAAGCCGATCTACGACCGTCGTCCCGCACGCTTCTACGTCGGGCTCGGCCTGCCCGACGTTTTCACGCACCCGGTCCGGCCGCACTTCGTCAACGAGGCGATCCCGACGACGTACAGCGAGGTGTGGGGCGACTACTTCGGCGTCTGGAAGGGTGACCGCGAGCGGCAGAGCTTCCTCGGCCTCCTGCCGACGCTGCTCGCCGTCGCCGGCTGGATCGCGCTCATTGCCGCCGCCCGCCGCGTGCCCGCGCGACTGCCTGTCGCGTTGCTTCCCGGTCTCGGCATCCTCGGCTACCTCTACTTCACGGTGAGCTACCCGACCGTGGACGGAGACGTCCTGAAGGCGAGCTACATGCTCACCACCTCGCCGGGGTGGGCGCTGGGATTCGGGCTCGCGTGCGACCGGATCGCGGCGCGCGGACGGCTCTGGGGCCTCGCGCTGGCCGTTCTCCTGGGCGCGATTGCGCTGCTCAGCCTCCCGTTTCTCGTTTACTCAAACTAACCTCCCCGTCGTGACGACCGTCCTCTTCACCTGCGCGGGCCAGCGCGTGGACATCGTCGGCGCCTTCCGCCGCGCCGGCGCGACGACGGTCGCCGCCGATGCGAACCCGCTCGCGCCGGCGCTCTACCACGCGGACCGGCACGTGCTCGTGCCGCGGATCGACGATCCCGAGTATGTCTCCACCCTTCGGCGAATCGTCGACGAGCACGACGTGCAGCTGATCGTGCCGCTCACGGACCTCGACCAATCGATACTGGCGCGCGGTCGCGAGGAACTGGGCGCTCTCGTCCTCCTTCCCGACGGGGAAACGGTCGAGCGACTCGGCGACAAGTACCTCGCACACGTGCTGTTCGAGGAGCGCGGCATTCTGTCGCCGCCGACGTGGCTGCCTGCCGATGTCCCTGCGGACGCGTCCTTCCCGCTGCTCGTGAAGGCACGACAGGGATTCGGGTCACGCCACATTTACCGAGCCGCCGACCGACCGCAGCTCGACTTCTTCCTCGCGTACACGCCCGTCGACTCGATCGTCCAGGTGCAGCTCGGCGGCGAAGAGTTCTCGGTCGACGTCTTCTGCGACCTCGACGGCCGCTGCCTGAACGCGATCCCGCGCACGATGATCGAGTCGAAGGGCGGCGAGTCGATCAAAGGGATGACGATCCGCGACGAGGCGCTGATCGAGTTCGCGTGCGACGTCGCAGAGAAGCTCCGGCTGGTCGGCCCGGCGAACATCCAGTGCTTCCGGGAGGCGGACGGCCGGCATCTGGTGACGGACATCAACCCACGCTTCGGCGGCGGCTTCCCGCTACCGCTGGCAGCTGGCGGCCGCTACCCGGAGCTCGCGCTCGCACTCGCGCGCGGCGAGCGGCCGGAGCCCAGGCTCGGCGATTTCCGCGAGGGAATCGTGATGACGCGGTTCTTCTCCGACCTCAGCCTGACCGAGAACGGCGACGGCACGCTGAAGCCGTTCGTCCGGACGGAATGAAGTTTGTCGTGACCGGTGCGGCCGGGTTTATCGGGTCGCACCTGGCGGAGAGGTTGAGCGCGCAGGGTCACGACGTCGCCGGCATCGACTCCTTCACCGACTACTACGACGTCGCGCTCAAAGAGGAGAACGCGCGCGGGCTCGACGTCCAGCGACTCGATCTCGCCGTGGAGGACCTCGAGCTGGACGGCGTCCACGGCGTCTTCCATCTCGCGGGGCAGCCGGGCGTGCGCAGCTTCGGGGACGTCTTCGACGAGTACGTGAATCGAAATCTCGTCGCTTCGCGGCGGGTGTTCGAGCGTGCCGCGCGAGCCGGGGTCCGCGTCGTGTTCGCGTCGTCGTCGTCGATCTACGGCGATGCGGAGCGATACCCGACTCCGGAGGACACCGAGCCGCGTCCGATCTCGCCGTACGGGATCACGAAGCTCGGCTGCGAGCAGCTCGCGCGCGCCTACGCACAGGGCTTCGGACTGGAAGCGATCGTCCTGCGGTACTTCACGGTGTACGGCCCGCGGCAGCGTCCGGACATGGCGGTGGCCCGGATCGTCGACGCGCTCGCCCGTGGCGCGCCGTTCGAGCTCTACGGCGACGGATCGCAGTCGCGCTCGTTCACCTACGTCGCGGACGCGGTCGATGGGGCGATCGCGGCGATGGAGCGCGCCCCCGCGGGTGCGGTGTACAACGTCGGCGGCGGGGCGGAGGCGACGATGCGCGAGGCGATCGACGCGCTCGAACGGATCTCCGGACGGACGCTCGAGCTCCTCGAACGTCCCGTCGCGAAAGGGGACGTGCGCCGGACGGCGGCCGACACGACAGCGATCGCGCGCGACGTTGGCTGGCGCGCGACGACGCCGCTCGACGACGGCTTGCAGGCGCAATGGGAATGGGCAGCGAATAGAGTCGCCGCTTCGTGAGCACGCGCACCCGCGAGCCCGACCTCGAAGCCGAGCAGGAAGTCGACCTCGGCCGCTACGCGCGCGCGGTCGTCACGCGCTGGTGGCT
This sequence comes from Actinomycetota bacterium, assembly GCA_005885125.1. Lineage (GTDB taxonomy): Bacteria > Actinomycetota > Thermoleophilia > Gaiellales > Gaiellaceae > 3-1-20CM-4-69-9. The sequence continues at coordinate 13,949 of VAXU01000057.1, read as the reverse complement.
CCCCGTCGCCGGATTCGTCGCAGGCGCGATCGTCGGCTACCTGATCTCGCTCGGCGGCTCGCAGGTCTGGAAGGCGAGCGCAACGGTCTATCTGGGCACGCCGTACAGCTACCCCGGCAACACGCCGCTCCAGTCTCAGCAGACCAACCCCACGAGCGTCGGGAGCGTTGCGAAGTCCGAGGAGGCGATCGACGTCGCGGCCGCAGCTGCGGGCATGAAGCCGGCGCAGCTCCGCGGCAAGATCTCGACGCAAACCGTCGCAGGGAGCGCCGGAACCGTCGGCGCCACACGCGTCCAACAGAATCCGCTCGTCAAGATCACCGTTCAGGCGCCCACACCGCGCAAGGCGCGAATCGCGGTCAACTCGCTCACACGACAGGTTGTCGACAGACTCTCCGGCTACGCCTCGCAGAAGATCAAGCTGCTCGAGCAGCGCATCGCGTCCGACAAGCAGCAGGTCGACGCAATCCGCCGCGGCTCCGCGGGCAATCCGGCGTTCGCCGTCCTGCTCGGCACGGTGCTGCAGGACTCGTTCACCGCACAGCAGCAGCTCCTCCAGGCGCAGCAGATCGAACTGCCCAGCGTGCTCACGCACGGTGCCGCGACGAAGACGACCGCGCGCAGCCGGCGGAACGACGTGGTCGTCGCTGCTTTCCTGGGCTTCATCCTCGGGCTGATCGCGGCGCTCGCTTGGGAGCCGATCGCCGCACGTCGCCGTACCTAGTTCCATGCTCGAGGGCAAGCAGGTCGCAGTCGTCGTGCCCGCCTATGACGAGCAGGCGCTGGTCGCGGCGACGATTCGAGGTATCCCGGAGTTCGTCGACCGCATCTACGTCGTGGACGACGCCTCGCAGGACGGAACCGGCGACGAGGCGGAGCGCGCGGGCGACGGCCGCGTCGTCGTCGTCCGGCACGAGCACAACTCCGGCGTCGGCGCCGCGATCGTGACCGGCTACCGCCGTGCGGCCGCCGACGGGATCGACGTCGCGTGCGTGATGGCGGCGGACAACCAGATGGACCCGGCCGACCTCGTGCGGATCGCGCTCCCCGTCGCGCGCGGCGAGGTCGACTACGCGAAGGCGAACCGCCTCGTCTCCGGTGAGGCGTGGCAGGTGATGCCGCGCTCCCGTTACATCGGCGGCGCAATTCTGTCCCTCCTGACGAAGATCGCGTCGGGCTACTGGCACGTCGCCGACTCGCAGTCGGGCTACACGGCGGCGAGCAAAGAGATCCTCGAGCAGCTCGATCTCGAGCGTGTCTATCCACGCTACGGCTTTCCGAACGACATGCTCGTCCACCTGAACGTCTGGAACGCGCGCGTGCGCGACGTCCCGTCGCGTCCGGTGTACGGCGTCGGTGAGCGGAGCGGCATCAAGATCCCGCGCGTCGTTCCGCGCATCTCGTGGCTGTTGATCAAGGGCTTCTTCTGGCGGATGAAGGAGAAGTACGTGATCCGCGACTTCCACCCGCTCGTGTTCTTCTACGCGTTCGGGTTCCTGATGACGCTGATCGGGCTCGGGCTCGGGATCGCGGAGGTCGTCCTGCGGATCATGGGCAACGCGGTGTCGGTGGGAACGGTCGTGCTCGTCGCGCTGCTGCTGATCTTCGGCTCGCAGTTCACGCTGTTCGCGATGTGGTTCGACATGGAGTCGAACAAGGACCTGCGCTGATCTGACCGGCGCCTAGGACAGTGGACAGCGAGCACTCCCATAGGAGAAGCTCCTCGGGGGCCACACAATGGGCAAGACGTACTTCGGGGCGCAGACACCGGTCAGCGACGAGCTCGCCGGCCAGTCGATCTGCCAGCTGATCAGCGTCCCACGATCTCAGGCCCTCCCACCGACGGTCGCGCCTTCAGCGCGCTGCTCGCGCTGTTCCAAATGCCGTAGTCGCAATCGACCGAGCGCGCATGGAGTCGAATGAGGATCTACGCTGGTCCCGGTCGTGAATCCGGTCGACAGCGAGACTGAGCTCAGGGTGGTTCCGGCCGGCGCGCAGGATGCGCCCTCGGTCGACGCCGACGGCGAGCCCTTGCGCCGGATCGAAGGCGTCGAGGTCCTACGCCTCGCTCCGCACGTCGATCACCGCGGGTCGCTGACCGAGGTCGTGAACCTCGGGCACCCGTTCTGGGAAGAGGACGTCGTGTACGCCTACTGCATCACGATCCGTCCCGGGCGGATCAAGGGCTGGGGAATGCACAAGCGGCAGAGCGACCGCTACTTCCTCGTGTCCGGGTCCGTGCGGATCGTTCTGCACGACGGCCGGGACGAGTCGCCGACGAAGGGCAGCTTCGAGATTCACAACCTGACGCGGGAGGCACCCGGACTGCTCCTGATTCCCGCAGGCGTCTGGCATGCGAGTCAGAACTGGGGCGCGGACGATGCGATCCTGATGAATTTCCCGACGCGGCCGTACGACCCTGCGGATCCGGACAAGTACCGGATCGATCCGCATTCGGGCGAGATCCCGTTCGACTGGGGCCTGCCCGACGGCTAAGCCTTGCTCGAGGTGAGGTGGCGTTCGAGCTCGGCGAGGCCCTCCTGCGATCCGATCTCATAGAAGCGCTCGTTCGCCTCGTACCCCGCAAGCTGTCCTTCCGCGCTCAAGCGGGCGAACAGATCGGCGAGATCGGCGACCTCGTCCGGCGGGATGCGGCGGACGGCGTCGCGCGTGAGGACCGACAGGCCGTAGTCGATCCACTCGAAGTCCCCCTCCGTCTTCGAGTAGCGCGTGACGCGCTCGCCGTCGAAGTCCGCGTTGCTGCGGTCCCACCGGCCCTCGTTCCTGAGCACCGTCATCAGCGCCTGCAACCCCGTCCTACGAAAGGCGGCGAAGACGCACGGGAGCTCGACGCGCAGGTAGGAGTCCCCGTAGAGCACGGCAAACCACTCGGCGAGGGCACCGTCGTCATGTGCCAGACGCAACGCGCCCCCCGTGCCGCGCAGATTCGGACCCTCGTCGACGTACGTCACCGACAGACCCCACTTGGCCCCGGCGTCGACGTAGTCGCGGATCTGGTCGCCCCGATAGCCGATGCAGTAGACGACGTCGTCCACCCCTTGCTGTGCTAGCCAGGTCAACTGCCGATCGGCGAACGGGCGGCCCGCGACCGGCAGGAGGGTCTTCGGCAGGTCGCCTGCCTGTGCTCCGAGCCGGGTCGCGACGCCGCCCGCGAGGATCACGCATTGCGTCGAGCTGCGGTCACTCACGAACGAGGAGCGTCGACCCGTCGTGGTCGAAGCCGAACCTCACCTCCGGCAATCCCAGCTCGGCCATCTTCTTGCGCACGGATTTCGGGTCCGCTGCATACACGACGAGGAAGCCGCCGCCGCCCGCACCGGTGAGCTTGCCGCCAACCGCTCCATTCGCGATCGCCGCATCGTAGGCGTCGTCGATCTCGGGCCGCGACATTCCCTGCGAGCGCTCGCGCTTTCGCAACCAGTGCTCGTGCATCAGCGTCCCGAAGGCGGCGGTGTCGCCCTCCTCGAGCGCCGTCCGGATCCGAACGCCGACCTGCTCGACCGCACGGAGCGCGTCGATCATCGACTCGTCGCCGGCGTCCGTGCGCCGCCGCTGGTCGTCGAGCAGCTCCTCGGCGCGACGCGAATACCCGGTGAAGAACATCAGCAGGTGCTCCTCGAGATCGTGCAGCGTTGCGGTCGAGATGCTGAGCGGGGACACGTGCACGCGCCCGTCTGGCTCGATCTCGAAGCACGTGATCCCGCCGAAGGAGGCGATGTACTGATCCTGCTTGCCCGAGGGCCGGCCGAGCATGTCGATCTCGACGTGGCACGCCTCCTCTGCGAGGTCGCCGGCGGTCACGGGCTCCCGCTTGTGCGCGTGCAGCGCGCGCAGAAGGCCGACGGTGAACGTGCCCGACGAGCCGAGGCCGGTTCCGGCGGGGATGTCGGCGAGACTGACGATCTCGAGCGACGGCCCGATCGGATGGAGCTGGAGCGCGGAGCGGATGATCGGGTGGTCGATCTCGTCGACCGTCCGCACGCGCTCGAGGCTCGCGTACTTGAGGAAGTAGTCGTCGGTGAACGTGCGGTTGATCCCGATGTAGACGTGCTTGTCGATCGCGGCGGAGATGACGAAGCCGCCGTTCCGGGAGTAGTACGAGGCGAGGTCGGTGCCGCCCCCGCCGATCGAGATCCGAAGGGGTGTGCGCGTGATCAGCATCGCGACGCGCGACGATACAGCGGGGCCCGCGCCGCGAGCTTGCGGTGCCGGTCGCCGCGCCTGCTTAGATTCCGGCGTGGCGAGGGTCGAATACGAGGTCGAAGCCTCCCCGGCCGAGGCCGAGCAGGGCGATGTCCGGCTCCTCGTCCCTGCGGACGACGTCGACGATCCCGAGCTTTCGATCGTCATCCCGGCTCTGGACGAAGAGGTCACCGTCGGGGACTTCGTGGACTGGTGCAAGGAGGGGCTCGAGCGGGCGGGGATCGCGGGCGAGGTCCTGATCGTCGACAGCTCGCGTGACCGGACGGGCGAGATCGCGCTCGCACGCGGCGCGCGCGTCCTGATGACGCCGAAGCGCGGGCTCGGCCGCGCATACATCGACGCGCTGCCGTTCGTGCGAGGCCGGTACATCCTGATGGGCGACGCCGACTGCACCTACGACTTCCGCCTGCTGGCGCCGTTCGTGGAGCGCTTCCGCGAGGGCTACGAGTTCGTGATGGGCTCACGGTGGCGCGGAACGATCGAGCCGGGGTCGATGCCGGCCTTGCACCGCTACTTCGGCACGCCCCTGACGACGTGGATCCTGAACCGGCTGTACTCGAGCCGCTTCTCCGACATCCATTGCGGAATGCGCGGGATCACGAAGGACGCACTGACGCGCATGGGTCTGCGCTCTCAGTCGTGGGAGTACGCGTCCGAGATGGTGCTGAAGGCCGTGCGAATGCAGTTGCGGACGACGGAGGTCCCCGTCCGCTTCCTCAAAGACCGCGAGGGTCGTCTGAGCCATCACAAGCGAGCTGGTTGGTCGGCGCCGTGGAAGGCCGGTTGGATCAACCTGCGCGCGATGTTCGTCTACGGCGCCGACTTCTTCCTGCTCAAGCCTGGGGTGGTGATGCTCGCGCTCGGCCTCGTCCTGACGTTGCCGCTGAGCGGCGGCCCGATCACGATCGGCCCGATCACCTTCTCGCTGTACTGGATGCTCGCCGGGCTGACGCTGGCCGTCCTCGGGCTGCAGAACTTCTATCTCGGCTGCCTAGCGCAGGTGCTCCACGATTACACCGGCCGGTCGCGCCGTCGGTGGCAGGGCATCTTCCCCTACGACCGGACGGTCGGCCTCAGCGCGCTCGGCTTTGTCGCCGGCGTCGGGCTCGTCGTCCCGCTCGTCGTCGACTACGCGCAGTCAGGGCTTACATTCTCCGGCCTACACACCGTCCACTACCTCGCGGTGACCGGAATCATGCTGATGATCCTCTCGTTCACGACCTTCACGTTCACATTGATGCTGAACGCCGCGACGCTGGTCCGATCCGAGCACGGCGATGCAAGAGCTGGCTGACCGGACGACGTCGTACGGCCAGCGCCGCCCGCCGACCGTCGTCGACCGTTTCGGCGTGTGGCTCTCCACGCGTGCGATTCGTCGAAGTGTCGAAAGCTTCCGCGGCAAGCGCGTCGGCGATCTTGGCTGCGGCTATCACGCGACGTTCATGCGTTCCGTGCTCGACGAGGTCGACCGGGCGGTGCTCGTGGACGTCGCGATCGCGCCCGATCTCAAGGCGGACGACCGCGTCACCGCGATCGAGGCGCCGCTGCCGGATGCCGTCACAGCCTTGGACGACGGCGTCCTCGACGTGGTTCTCTGCGTGTCGGTGCTCGAGCATCTCTTGGAGCCGCTCGAGCTGCTACGCGAGTGCTCCCGCATCCTCGCGCCCGGCGGGGTCTGCCTCGTGAACGTCCCCAGTTGGCGCGGGAAACGTTTTCTCGAGCTGTCGGCTTACCGGCTCGGGCTCAGTCCGGCCGAGGAGATAGACGACCACAAGGCGTACTACGATCCGCGCGACCTCTGGCCCTTGCTCGTGCGCGCCGGCTTCCGGCCGAGCGAGATCCGCTGCTTCCGGCACAAGTTCGGGCTCAATACCTTCGCCGTCTGCCGCGCCGGCCACTGACATGAGCTCGTTCGCGCAGGCCTATCTCGCCGAGACCGCCGACATCGCCGCGGCAATCGACGCCGCTGCGGTCGAGGACGTTGCGACCGGGCTCGCCGCTGTTCGTGAGCGAGGCGGGCGCCTCTTCATGCTCGGCGTCGGCGGGTCCGCCGCGCATGCATCGCACGCCGTCAACGACTTCCGGAAGCTCTGCGGCTTCGAGGCATATGCGCCGACGGACAACGTCTCGGAGCTCACGGCACGCGTCAACGACGACGGCTGGGAATCGGCGTATGCGGCCTGGCTGCGCGGCTCGAGGCTCGAGGAAAGGGACGCCGTTCTTGCCTTTTCGGTCGGAGGAGGAAGCATCGAGAAGAACCTCTCCCCCCGCTCGTCCCTGACCCGGTGACGCCGCACACAGAGGGTCTCGCATCAGTCGTCTGTCATCTCCTCGTTTCCCATCCGGCGCTTCAGGTGAGCGCGCCGACCTGGGAAGCGCGAGGATGACCGCCGCCGAGCGGAAGCGTTTCTTCCTCGTCGGCGGAGCTGGATTCATCGGGAGTCACTTCGTCGATCGCCTGCTCGCGGACCTGGAGGCCGGGGCGGTCACGGTATACGACAACTTCTCCTCGGGACGTGAGCGGCACCTGGAGCATCACGCGGGCGACGAGCGGCTCACCGTCCATCGCGCCGACGCTCGCGACCTCGACGCACTGCGTACGGCGATGGAGGGACACGACGTCGTCATCCACCTTGCGTCGAACCCGGACATCGCACGAGCGGTCGTCGAGCCGACGATCGACTTCGACCGGGGAACCGCGCTGACGCAGAACGTCCTGGAGGCGATGCGGCTGTCCGGGGCGACGCGCATCCTTTACGCGTCCGGAAGCGGGGTGTACGGCGACCTTGGCGAGACCGAAATCGACGAGGACTGGGGCCCGCTGATACCGATCTCGACGTACGGTGCGAGCAAGCTCGCCGGCGAGGGCCTCATCTCGGCATACTGCGCCATGTTCGGCCTCACGGGCTGCACGTTCCGATTCGGAAACGTCGTGGGCCCTCGCCAGACGCACGGCGTCGGATTCGACTTCGTCCGCTCATTGCTCGACGATCCGACGCAGCTGCGGATTCTCGGCGACGGCTCGCAACGAAAGTCGTACATTCACGTGCGCGACGTCATCGACGCCGTCCTCCTCGTGCACCGCGAGACCCGCGACACGTACGCCGCGTACAACGTCTCCACCGGCGACGAGATCACCGTGTCGGAGATCGCCGATCTCGCCCTTCGTGCGGTTGGCCTCGAGCCGGATTCCGTGCGCTACGACTACACCGGCGGCGACCGCGGTTGGAAAGGGGATGTCCCCGTTGTCCGGCTCCGCGTCGACAGAATCCGCAGCATCGGCTGGCGCTCCTCCCGATCGTCGCGCGAAGCGATGCGGGATGCGCTCCAGGCGCTCGTCGAGGAGACACGAACGGAGCGGAGCTGATGGCGCGGCCTGCGGCCGTCTTCCTCGATCGCGACGGCGTGCTTGTACGGGCAATCGTCCGCAGCGGCGTGCCGCGTCCCCCGGCGGGCCTGCACGAACTCGAGCTCCTGCCCGGAGTCGCAGACGCGTGTGAGCGTCTTCGGTCGGCCGGATTCATCCTGATCGTGGTCACGAACCAGCCGGACGTCGCACGGGGAACGATGACGCCGGCGCAGGTCGAGGAGATCAACAACGCGCTTCGCGAACGTCTTCCACTTGACGAGATCGTCGTCTGCCTTCACGACGACGCCGACGCGTGCGGGTGCCGCAAGCCGCAGCCGGGCATGCTCCTTGCCGCCGCCGAGCGGTGGGACGTCGACGTTCACGCCAGCTTTCTCGTGGGCGACCGGTGGCGCGACATCGAGGCCGCTCGCCGCGCCGGCTGCTGCGCGATCTTCGTCGATCTGGGCTACGCTGAGTCTCTGAGGACGGATCCCGACGCAGTTGTCGGGAATCTCGAGGAAGCGGCGGCATGGATTCTTCGGCAGGTCACGACGGAAGCAGTGGCGCGATGAGTGAGCTCTTGGAGCGCCTACGCGTGAAGATCTTCGCGGACGGTGCAGTCCGCGAGACGATTGCGGAGCTGCGCTCGAACCCACTCGTGTCCGGCTTCACGACGAACCCAACGCTGATGCGAGCCGCGGGCGTCGAGAACTACGAGGCCTGCGCGCGCGACCTGATCCCGCTCGTCCAGCCTCTCCCTATCTCCCTCGAGGTGTTCTCCGACGACTTCGACGAGATGGAGCAGCAGGCCCGGCTGATCTCCAGCTGGGGCACCAACGTGTACGTCAAGGTCCCTGTGACGAACACGCGCGGCGAGTCGTCGTCCCCTGTCATTCGGCGGCTCGTGGCCGAAGGCGTGCAGCTCAACGTGACCGCGTTGATGACGGTGCGACAGGTCGAGGAGATCGCCGACGCGCTGAGCGGCGCTCTGACGGGCTTCGTCTCCCTCTTTGCGGGACGGATCGCGGATACCGGACGCGACCCCGTTCCGATTGTGGCCGAGGCGGTCGAAGCGCTTCGCTCGCAGCCGCAGCTCGAGTTGATCTGGGCGAGCCCGCGTGAGCTCTTGAACGTCTTCCAGGCCGACGCCGTCGGCTGTCACGTGATCACGGTCACGCAGCCGCTGCTCGCGAAGCTCCCCTGGATCGGCCGCGATCTCGACGAGGTCTCGCTCGACACCGTGCGGATGTTCTACGACGACGCTTGCGCGGCGAAGTATGCACTCGGCTCGCCGAGGGTCCGGGCCGCCGGCTGACGTCACGGCACGAGCCTGACGGCCCGAATCGCTTGCGTCGGATCCGCTCCCAGGTACAGCGTTCGCCCGCGGAACCCGTGCCATTGGCTGCACGACCCCACCTCCACTCTGAGCATGCTCGTGCCGCCGCGCGTGGAGAACACGACCTGGCGACGATCAGTCGCGCCTCCGAGGGCATCGGTTAGGACGAACCGTGCAGCGCTGAATTTCGAGGCGCTCTCTACTTCAAGCCAGCCGTAGCGGGACGAAGCGCCCGCCGGGCGGTCGAGGGCGATGATGCCGGGGCTCTCCGGGTGCGACGACATCGTCACGCCGGCCTCCGAGGGTGGGTGGATCGACAGGAAGTCGGGCGCGTAGCCCCAGTCGCACGAGAAGGTCCGGAAGTACAGCTCCGTCGTCTTCGGTCGTTCCCTGAGCTTCGGGACAAGATCTGCGACCGGCGGCGGGCGCTCGTCGTTGCGAACGAAGAGCAGCAGGCCGTGTGACCACAGGAGCGGCCGGTAATGGTCGAGCACGTACCGGCTGATGTCGTAGTGCCGAACCGCGTTCGAGATGCCGTCCCAGAACGGAAGGCCAATCCAGTCGCTCGAGAATACGACCAGCGCCGGCCGTTCGCGCCGCAGCTCGGCGATGACGTCACGCTGCGTGTTCTCCCGGATCGCCATGCTGACGTGGTAGTAGCGCGTCGCCAGGGGCAATCTGAGGAGGTACCAGAACAGTCCCGGGTTGTTGGAGAGATCGAAGAGCCGATCGCCGGGGCGAAGGTATGTGTGCATGATCGTCCCGACATCGCTGACGAGCGACGCATCGATCGTCTTCGCCGGAGCCGGAAAAACCGAGTGAAAGAGCGGGTCGGTGTCCAGGACGTAGCCGACGCGCGCCACTGATGGCTCTGACGGCACCGACGTCGCGAAGCGGTACGAGACGGATTGAACGGTCTTCGTGAAGCTTCTGGGAGGGGCAAGGAGGATCAACGCGACGAGCGGAAGCGTCACCAAATGCCTCGGCGGCATCCATTGTGGACGTTTCGACGTGAGCCGAAGCGCCTCGACGGCCGAGACGATCCGATAGAGAACGTAGAACAGCACGGGGATCGCAACGGCGAAGGGTTGATAGACGTGATCGGACCGGTCGAGGAACTTCACGTAGTACAGGCCGAGAAAGACCGCCGTCGCTCCCATCGCCCAGTCCTCGACCGAGATCGACCGAGCGGAGCGGGCGCGGGCAGCGAAGTACCAAACCCCGAGGAGCACCAGCGCGATCGGCGCGGCCGCTTCGAATCGGTAGTACCAGTCACCGCCCCAGGGAGTCCCCGCTTGACCTATCCCGATCGCGATCGTCAGCCCGCCTGTCAGTTCGTGACCGGGCGCGAACGTTCGGTAGTAGAAGAGGAAATCTCCGACCGCGTGCTCGAAGGCAAGAAACGTGAACCAGGCAGCCGCGATCACGAGACCCGTCAGCCCGCACATCATCGTCCTGCGCAAACCACGCATGACGCCCCGTGCGCGATCGGCGTTGGCGAGGTCGAAGCAGAGCACGGCCAGGAGGTAGGCAGGAACGGCGTAGGTCCCTTCGGGCGACACGATCGCCTGGACGGCCAGCAGCGACATGAAGGCAATCGCACGCGGCCACGTCCCCCGCCGGAACAGCGCGACGAGCAGCAGGATCACGAAGGGCAGCAGGACGAAGCGAGTCTGGAGCGCGAAGACCCAGCCGGTCACGACCGCGAGCTGCGTGCCGAGGAGGAACAGCCAGTTGTCGCGGAAAAGGTATGCGCAGAGCGCGTAGAGGCCGAGCCACGACGCCGGTACGACGAACATCGACTGACCGGCGAGGTTTCCCCACCGTGTGTCTCCAAATACGGAGAAACCGAGGAGCGGCTGGGCGACATCACCGAGGAGCCCGTGGATGAACAGGAGGTCGCGCCAGGGAAAGCGACCGGCCTGGATCAGGTGGGCGGCGGCGAGCTGCTCGCCCTCGTGGAACGTATCGATGTTTTCGGGCGCGCCGGGGAGATAGGCGAGGAAGAGGAAGAGGACGACGGGGGCGACGACGACGAGCAGAACACGCCGCTCGGCCCTGGCGAACTCAGCACGCGATCCATCGCGATGAAGCGCCCGGATTACGAAGATGCACAGAATGGCCGCGATCGGCACCGCCAACCACCACGGAAACCAGGGGTACCGGTGCACGCGGCCGTCCGAGGCGACCGTCACCTTCGTCACGGTGGAGACCCAGCCCAAGCCCAGGACGGTCGCCGGCGCCACGACAGCGTTGATCGCGCTGAGCAGCTCGTACCCGGTCCGACCGTGGATCCGGCGAGCGAGGAGCGCAGCACCCGTGGCTGCGAGGATGCCGTAGGCAACGGCGACGAGAATCGTCAGCGGAATGACCGGAATGCTGTTCTGGTCGAGGCTGATCGCGGCCTCGAGGCCGAGGGCGAGTCCGACGCAAAGCACGCGCGCAGCAGCGGTCGCTGTTCTCGCCGCCTCGCTCTCATCCGGGGCCGCTCGGCGGTCGAGAAGCTCGATCACGCCGAGTGGTTCTGCCGGCCCCGGCGCAAACGTTCGCCGAAAGAAGATGTAGAGAGCGGCCGTCACGAGTGGGAACGCTCCGGCCATCGCCGCGTACGCCCACAAGTACCGCTCGATGTTGAAGTTGTAGAACGTCGGGTAGCCGACGATGTCCGTGTGGACGTCGAGTCGTTCCGGGAGTAGGTAGAAGCCGGTCCCGACGAAGCCCGCTGCGGTGAGGACGGCCACCCCAAAAATGGCAGCCCGTACGTTCTTCGTCGGGCTCCAGGGCCCAAGACGAACCGAAGTCATCCGGGTCGGTCGAGCGTCGCGAGAGCCATGATCTGCCAGCCGAAGGGCGTCCGGTCGAGGTTGAAGCGAAACAGGCGATCGAACGCGCTCATGACGGCGACCGCAACCGTCGGTCGGGTCTCCTCGGCGGCGTGCACGTCGCGCGCGAGCCGTTCTCCCCGCGCAATCACTACGAGCCGGTAGAGATTGAAGAACGGAAAGCCGGACCTCCGCGTCCATTGCACACGGAATCCCGAGTCCTCGAGCAGCCGGCGAAGCGCATGCGGCGTGAAGTGGCGTCGATGGCCGATCGCACGGTCGAAAGCCGACATCGGTCCGCCCGGAGCGGTGACGACGAGTCGACAGCCGGGAGCGAGATACGGCACGACCGCCTGCAGCAGGCGGCGGGGCTCGTCCACGTGCTCGAGGACCTCGGAGCACACTGCCGCCGTTGCCCACCCGCGAAGCCGCGGCTCGATCTCCGAGTCGCGCAGCAGGTCCCGTTGCACGAACGTCGCCTCCGGAACCGCCTGCCGCGCGCGCTCGATGCCTTCGCGGCTCAACTCGAGGCCGACGATGTCGGCGGCAGGGATCGCGCGGCGAAGCTCGGCGGCGAGCGCGCCGGTGCCCGAGCCGACGTCGAGTATTCGCTCGAGTGCATGCTCATCGTGCGACCGCAGGATGTCGACGACGAGCCGGCGTCGGTACGCCTGAGCCGGGTTTTGCTCCGCGGCGCGGGCGTACGCGGTCCAGTGCTCGTCCCAATCGTCGGGACGCGAATGCATCGGTCTAGTTTCGCCGCGTGGCCGGATCACGCGGGCCGGGCGAGGAACCGTCCTATGGCCCGGCTGCCTCGAGCGTTCCCCGGAGACCGACGGTGCGCGCCTCCGCGATCAGGTCGCGACCGACCGCGAGCGTCGGGATGTTCGGGACAAAGACCTTCACGAGGCCGCATCCGTCCCCCTCGGCCTGCGACAGCGTGAACCCGGCGTGGAGTGCGCGCTGCAGCAGTGCATCTGCGTCGCGCTCCTTGCTGAGGCGGCCGAAGACGACCTCCAGGTTCCCGTCGGAGCTCGCGGGATGGACGCAGTCCGAGCGTGACGGGAAGTGGGGCGAACCTCCCGCGAGGACGGCGAGTGGATAGGCCGCGGCAGCGACGACCACGAGCGCCCAGCGCAACAGGTGTGCGCTCACGTCGCCCAGGGTAGCCCGACTTCCTCGAAAGCTGTGAGAGGCCCTCTGTAAAGGCCCCGTAAGGATTGCGACCCCCGGAGTGACCCCCCGGTAACATCGCGCCCCGATGCCTACGGCGGTCGTCACCGGCGGGGCCGGGTTCCTCGGCTCGCACCTCTGCGATCACCTGATTTCGCGAGATTTCCGGGTCGTCTGCGTGGACAACCTCGACACGGGCTCGCTCCAGAACGTCGAACACCTTCGCAGCGAGAGCTTCACGTTCCTGAATCAGGACGTGATCCAGCACGTCGAGATCGAGGAGCCGGTCGACGTCGTCTACCACCTCGCCAGCCCGGCGAGCCCGATCGATTACGCGCGGCTCCCGCTCCAGACGCTGAAGGTCGGCTCGTACGGGACGCACAACGCACTCGGCCTGGCGAAGTTCAAGCGTGCGCGGTTCCTCCTCGCGTCGACCAGCGAGGTCTACGGCGACCCGCAGGTGCACCCGCAGCCCGAGACCTACTGGGGCAACGTCAATCCGATCGGCCCGCGCGGCGTCTATGACGAGGCCAAGCGTTACTCCGAGGCGATGGTGATGGCCTATCACCGGCAGCAGGGAGTCGACACCGCGATCGCGCGGATCTTCAACACGTACGGTCCGCGGATGCGCCCGAACGACGGACGCGCGGTTCCCACGTTTGTCCGACAGGCTCTGGAGGGCAAGCCTCTCACCGTGTTCGGCGACGGCAGCCAGACCCGGAGCTTCTGCTACGTGGACGATCTGATCCGCGGCCTCGTCGCACTCGCCGAGTCGCAGGAGCATCTCCCCGTGAACCTCGGCAATCCGAACGAGTTCACGATGAACGAGCTCGCCGACGCCGTGATCCGTATCACCGGCTCGAAGAGCGAGATCGTGCACGAGGCCCTGCCCGTCGACGATCCGCAGGTGCGCCAGCCGGACATCACGCGCGCGCGCCAGCTCCTGGGCTGGGAGCCCGAGGTCCAGCTCGAAGAGGGGCTGCGGCGGATGATGGGGACGCTGGGGCGGGAGCCGCTCGTTGCGTAGGCGAATCGGGGTCATCGG
>VAXU01000161.1 GCA_005885125.1 Actinomycetota bacterium | reverse complement strand
CAGCGAGCACCATGATCAGTCCCTGGTTGACGCCGAGCATGATGGCGTCCCGAGCCATCGGAATCTTCACCTTTGCGAGCACCTGCAGCCGCGTCGCGCCGAAAGACTCTGCCGCCTCGATCGCGTCATGGCTGACGTTCTCGATCCCGCGCTGCACGAGGCGGATCACGACGGGCGCCGCGTAGAGGACCGAGGCGATCACTCCCGGAACGCCCGAGACCGGCATCAGGTAGACGACAGGGATGATGTAGACCAGCTGTGGCAGCGTCTGGAGGATGTCGTTGATCGGACGCAGGATTCGTGCCACCGTGCTGCTCTCGGCCGCCCAGACACCGAGGACGAACCCGATGATCACGGTCAGCGCCGTTGCGACGAGCACCTGCGACAACGTGTCCATGGCGTTCGTCCACTCGCCGATGAGCCCGACCACTGCGAGCATCACGAACGTGACGATCGCCGGCCGCCGTCCGCTGAGCAAGAACGCGATCAGGACGAGACCGAACATCGTTGCCGGCCACGGCGTCTCGATGAAGAACGTGCGTGTAGTCAAGTGCGCGCTGGACGTGCTGCAGGAGCCAGTCCTGCGCCGTTCGCGCCGTCCAGTCCGTCCCGGCGTTGAACGCGTGTCCGAGGCCGACGGCCAGACCGACGGCCGCGGCGCAGGCGGCAGTGAAGAGACGGAGCCGCAGCTTCTTGCCCTCGGTCAGGTGGCGCCTGGCGGGGTCCGAATGCTCCGCCATCGCCTCGGTCGCGCGGTCGAGCGCGATCGCCATGATCACGATCGCCGCACCGGCGAGGACTGCGAGTGCCGGATTCGTGTACAGGCCGTTCGTCACGGAGTCGCCGAGCCCCTGGCCGCCGATCAGGCCGGCGATGACGACCATTGACAGCGCGAACAGGATCGTCTGGTTGACGGAGAGGAGGACCATGCGACGCGCAAGCGGCAGCTGTACCTTCGACAGCACCTGCCACCGCGTCGAGCCGAGCGCAGTCGCTGCCTCGACCGTGTTCGGGGGCACGCCTCGGATGCCGAGAGCCGTGATCCGAATCGCCGGCGGCACCGCGTAGATCATCGTGGTCACGACGGCCGCGCCCGGCCCGACCGAGAAGAGGATCACGACCGGCATCAGGTAGGCAAACGCAGGCACGATCTGCGCGGCGTCGAGGATCGGCGTGATGACGCGCGAAAAGCGCTGCGAGCGGCCCGCCCAGACACCGAGCGGGATCCCGACGAACAGCGAGAGCCCCACGGCCGAGAACATGAGCGCGAACGTCTGGACGCTCTCGGTCCAAAGTCCCATTGCGGCAAAGGACGCAAACGCGGCGAGCACGACGAGAGCCGCGCGGACGCCGCCGAAGCGGAGCACGATCAGCGTGCCGAGCGCAGTCGTTCCTGCCCAGGTGAGCCGATTGAAGAACGACAAGAGCCACGAGACGAGATGATCCAGGAAGTTCGCGAACCCGTTGAACACCGAGAAAGCGAAGTTCGGGTGCGCGACGTTGCGGTTGTTGCTCAGCCAGGCCTGGAACCTGTCGAGGTAGCCCGCGAGCGAGTTCCAGACCAGCGACGCAGGCCACGTCAAGCTGTTCTTCCAAACGACGTACGCGACCAGCATCGCGAGCACGACGGCGGCAACGACACCGGCGCGGCCGCGCCACCAACCGCGCGGAGCGGGAGCCGCGAGCCGACCGGCCGCCTGTGCAACGGCCATTAGTCGCTCTCGCCTGCGATCGCCGTCAGGATCGCCTCCCGGTCGACGACCCCGACGACCCGCCCGTCTTCGACGGCGCACACAGGCCGCTCGCCGCTCGCGATCAGCGCGACCGCCCTGCGCACGGTCGACCGGACGTCGAGCCGCGGGCCGTCCTCCTCGCCCGGTCGGGGATCTCGCATGATCCAGCGCAGTGTCAGCACGTGGCTGCGGGGAATGTCTCGGACGAAATTCTCCACGTACTCGTCGGCCGGCGAGCCGACGAGCTCCTCGGGCGTGCCGAGCTGGACGATCTTCCCGTCCCGCATGATCGCGATCCGGTCGCCGAGCCGCAGCGCTTCGGGCAGATCGTGGGTGATGAAGACCATCGTCTTGCCGGTCTCGTACTGGAGGCGGATCACCTCGTCCTGCATGTCGCGGCGGATCAACGGGTCGAGCGCGCTGAACGGCTCGTCGTAGAGCATCACCTTCGGGTCGACCGCGAACGCGCGCGCCAGGCCGACGCGCTGCTGCATGCCGCCCGAGAGCTGATCCGGGAAATAGTCCGCGCAGTCCTCGAGACCGACGAGCTTCAGCACGTCGGCGGCGCGCGCGAGGCGCTGCGTCTTGGGTACGCCCTGCACCTCGAGCCCGAAGGCGACGTTGTCGATCACGCGTCTGTGGGCGAGCAGGCCGAAGTGCTGGAAGACCATCGAGGACGTGTGGCGCCGCAGTTGCAGCAGGTCGGCGCCGCTCAGAGCCGTGACGTCCTTGCCGTCGATCTCGATCTCTCCCGCCGTCGGCTCGATCAGCCGGATCAGCGTGCGCACGAGCGTCGACTTGCCGGAGCCGGAGAGCCCCATCACGACGAACACCTCGCGCGGCCAGACCTCGAAGGACACGTCGCGGACGGCCGCGACGCACCCGTGTTTCGCACGCAGCTCGGCGCGTGGCAGGTCGGCGTCGGGCGTGCCGACAACGCGGTTGCCATGCCGACCGAAGATCTTCCAGACCCCGGCGACGCGGATGAGCGGATCGCCGTTCCGGTCGACGTGGTGTCCGATGGGTTCGGCGATATCCGCCACCGCCGTCACGGGCTAACCGTACTCCGATGGCCGCCGCCGTCCAAGATCAGAAGAGGCCGACCGTCCTCCCGTCGGCATCGATGTCGACCTTCAGGGCGGCCGGCGAAGAGCCCAGGCCGGGCATCGTCTGCATGTCGCCGCAAAGCGCGACGATCCAGCCCGCCCCGGTGTAGGCACGCAGGTCGCGCACGGTGACCGTGAAGCCGGTGGGCGCATTCGACAGCGCCGGATCGTGCGAGAGCGAGAGATGGGTCTTCGCCATACAGATCGGCAGAGCCCCCAGCCCCAGCTTCGTGAACTCCTCGATTCGTGCGCGCGCCGCAGGCAACAGGAAGATCCCGTCAGCGCCGTAGACGCGCTTGGCGATCGCCTCGATCTTCACCTCGATCGAGGCGTCGAGCGGATAGATGTAGTCGAAGCGATTCGACTCGTCCGCGGCGGCGACCACGGCTTCGGCGAGCGCGGCCGCTCCTGCTCCGCCCTCCTCGAACGCGTTGTTCACCTCGGCGGCGAAAGCCCCCTGCTCGAGAGCGAGTGCACGCACACGCTCTACCTCCTCCTCCAGGTCGCCGGGGAAACGATTGACGGCGACGACCGCGTGCAGCCCGAACTCGCGGATGATTCCGAGATGACGGGCGAGATTGAGCGCGCCCACCTCGATCGCCTCGATTCCCCCGTCGGGGGCGCCCCCGTGGTGCTTGAGCGCCTTCACGGTGGCGACGAGCACAACTGCACTCGGTCGAAGGTCACCGGCACGACAGACGATGTCGAAGAACTTCTCCATCCCCATGTCGGCGCCGAAGCCGCTCTCGGTCACGACGTAGTCGCCGAGCTTGAGCGCAACGCGGTCGGCGACGAGCGAGTTGTTCCCATGGGCGATGTTCGCGAACGGGCCGCAGTGGACGAGCGCCGGCTGCCCTTCGAGCGTCTGCACCAGGTTCGGCTTGATCGTCTCCTTCAGGAGCACGGTCATCGCTCCCGCGGCGCGCAGCTGCTCCGCCGTCACCGGTTCGCCGTCGAAGGTCTGCGCAACGGTGACCGCGCCGAGCCTCCGGCGGAGATCGTTCAGATTCGACGCGACGGCAACGATCGCCATCACTTCCGAGGCCGCCGTGATGTCGAAGCCAGACTGGCGCACGTACCCGTTCGGACGGCCGCCGAGGCCGATGACGATGTCGCGCAGCGCGCGGTCGTTGATGTCGACGCAGCGGCGCCAGCTAATCGTCAGCGGGTCGATCCCGAGCTTGTTGCCGTGGAGGACATGCGCCTCGACCATCGCGGCCAGCAGGTTGTTCGCCGCACCGATCGCGTGGATGTCGCCGGTGAAGTGGAGGTTCATGTCCTCCATCGGCACGACTTGCGCATAGCCGCCGCCGGCCGCGCCGCCCTTGATCCCGAACACGGGCCCGAGTGAGGCCTCCCGGAGGCAGAGCACGGGGTCCTTGCCGATGTGCCCGAGCCCCTGCGTGAGCGACACGGACGTCGTGGTCTTGCCCTCGCCGGCCCTCGTCGGCGTGATCGCGGTGACGTCGATCAGCCTCCCATCCGGGCTCGCGGCCAGGCGGTCGAGCAGGGAGAGATCGATCTTCGCCTTGAAGCGTCCGTAGAGGTCGACTTCCTCGGGGAGCAGACCGAGTCCGGCCGCCAGCTCGTCGATCGGACGCAGCACGGCGCTCTGCGCGATCTCGAGGGACGACGGCATCTGCCGCGTCGTCACGCGTGTCCTTCCGTCACGGCCTGGTGCGGATGGGAACGAGCTGAGATATGAGTAATGTATCTCCGTGGCGGAGGCGAAGGGGCAGGTCGGTGTCCTCCAGGTGTCGGACTTGGAGGCGGCCTCGCTGGCCGACCGGGCATACCACGCGATCCGGGAGATGATCGTGTCGCTCGAGCTGCGGCCCGGGGCGGTGATCGACGAGCGCGGCTTGATGGAACGACTCGGGATCGGACGGACGCCGACGCGTGAGGCACTCCGCCGCCTCGCGCAGGAGCGGTTGGTCGAGGTCTACCCCCGCCGCGGCATGTTCGTGACGAGCGTGGAGATCCGCGATCTGGCCAGCCTCGCCGAGGTGCGATCGGTTCTGGAGAGCCATGTCGCGCGCCTCGCCGCGGAGCGCGCGACGGATGAGGACCGCAGCGCGTTGGAGAGGCTCCTCGACGAGTTGGGAGACCCGAGCGAGCTGGACGCGCAGGAGCTGATGGCCCTGGACGAGCGGATCCACCGTGAGGTCTACCGCTGTGCCCACAACCCGTTCCTCGAGGCCACGCTCGAGGAGTACTACGTCCTGGCGCTGCGCATCTGGTATCTCGCGCTCGATCGGGCCCGGGAGCTGGAGCAGGCGGTTCTCGGTCATCGCGAGCTCTTGGAGGCAATCCACGACGGGGACGCCGACCGTGCCGAGGAGACCATGCGCCGGCACGTGCTCGACTTCGAAGCGTCCATGCGACGAGTCCTGACCGGCGCGTGAGCACTCCGTCTCTCCCGTCGGCCGCGCAGGTCGTGGTGGTCGGCGCCGGCATCGCCGGCAACAGCATCGCGTACCACCTCTCACGACTCGGCTGGACGGATCTCGTGCTGCTCGAGCAGGGTCCCCTGCCCAACCCGGGCGGCTCCACGGGCCACGCGTCGAACTTCATCTTTCCCGTCGATCACTCGAAAGAGATGACGACGCTCACGAAGGACAGCGCCCGCCAGTACGAGGAGCTCGGCCTCGCCACGATCAGCGGCGGCGTCGAGGTGGCGCGGACGAAGGAGCGCATGGAGGAGCTGAACCGGCGGATGTCATCGGCGCTCTCCTGGGGCGAGGAGGGGTGCGAGCTGCTGACTCCCGAGCAGGTGCTCGAAAAGGTTCCGTTCGTCGACACCGACGTCATCCTCGGCGGCTTCTACACGCCTGGAGTCTCGGTCGTCGACCCCCTGCGCGCGGGAACGCTGATGCGCGAGTACGCGCAGGAACGTGGCGCGAGCGTCTTCGCGAGCACCGAGGTCACCGGTGTCGACGTCGAGAACAATCATGTGCGCCGCGTGCACACCGACAGGGGCTCGATCGACGCCGAGGCCGTGTTCGTCGCGTGCGGGATCTGGAGCCCGCGCATCGCGCGCATGGCCGGCGCGACCATCCCGCTGTCGCCGGCCGTGCACCAGATGATCAGCGTCGGCCCGATCCCGCTCTTCGAGGCGACGCCGGGCGAGATCTCCTTCCCGATCGTGCGTGACGTGGACACGAACATGTACGAGCGCCAAAACGGCAGCGACATGGAGGTCGGCTCGTACGCTCATCGTCCGATCCTCCTGGACGCCGACGACATCCCGTCGAGCGAGGAGGCCGCTCTCTCGCCGACGGAGCTGCCGTTCACGTCAGAGGACTTCGACCCGCAGCTCGAGCAGGCGCTCGAGCTCTTTCCGGAGATCCTGACCGTCGAAGGCGCCGGCATCCGGCACGCGATCAACGGGCTCCTGTCGCTGACGCCCGACGGCATGCCGCTCCTGGGCGAGACCGAGGTCAAGGGCCTCTGGTCGGTCGCTGCGATCTGGATCAAGGAGGCACCGGGAATCGCCAAGGCCGTCGCCGAATGGGCCATCGAGGGGGCGCCGGAGACGGACCTCCACTCCGCCGACGTCGCGCGCTTCTACCCGCACCAGCGCACGAAGCGCCACGTCGATGCGCGCTCGTCCGAGGGCTACAACCGGACGTACGGGATCGTCCATCCAATGGAGCAATGGCTGTCGAACCGCGAGGTGCGGCTGAGCCCGTTCTACGCACGCGAGCGCGAGCTTGACGCAGTCTTCTACGAGACCGCCGGCTGGGAGCGGCCGTGGTGGTACGAGTCGAACGCGCCGCTGCTCGAGGAGTACGGCGAGCGCGTGATGCCGCGCGAGGCCGAGTGGGAATCGCGCTGGTGGTCTCCGATCATCAACGCGGAGCATCTCGCGATGCGGGACCGCGTCGCGATGATCGACATCTCGGCGTTCGCCGTCTTCGACGTCGTCGGCGCCGCTGCGCTCGAGTACCTGCAGCGGATGGCGCTGGCGGAGATGGACGTCGCCCTCGGACGCGTCGTCTACACGTCGATCCTCGACCAGAACGGCGGCTTCAAGGCCGACCTCACGATCATGCGGCTGGACGACAACGTCTTCCGCATCGTCACCGGCGGGCTCGACGGCCCGCGCGACAGGAAGTGGTTCGAAGACCATCTGCCCGCGGACGGCTCGGTTGCACTCGACGACGTAACCTCCGCCTGGTGCACGCTGGGTCTTTGGGGGCCGCGTGCGCGCGACGTGCTCGAGTCGACCACGAGTGCCGACGTCTCGCACGAGGGCTTCCCGTTCGCGCGCTGCCGCTGGATCGACGTCGGACCGGTTCGCGTGCTCGCGTCGCGCATCTCCTACGTCGGCGAGCTCGGCTGGGAGCTGTATGCGCCGATGGAGCAGGGTGCGGCGATGTGGGACGCGGTCTGGGAGGCAGGGCAGCCGTTCGGCATCGTTCCCTCCGGGATCGGCGTCTACGGAACGACGGGCAGGATCGAAAAGGGCTACCGGCTCTACGGCGCCGAGCTCGAGACCGAGTACAACGTCGTCGAGGCCGACATGCAACGCCCGAAGGTCAAGGACGCGGACTTCATCGGCAAGGAGGCGCACGTCCGCCATCGCGACGAGGAGCCGGCCGCCATCCTCTGCACCCTCACCGTCGACGACAACACCTCGCCGTCGAGCGGGAAGAAGCGCTACATGCTCGGACGCGAACCAATCCTGACGCCGGACGGCGAGCGCATCGTGGACCGCAAGGGCCGGAGCGCGTACGTCACGAGCGCCGGTTCCGGACCGTCGGTCGGCAAGCACATCCTGATGGCGTACCTGCCCCCCGCGCAGGCAGCCGAGGGAAACCAGCTCCTCGTGCAGTACATGGGCGACCGGTATCCGGTCACGGTCGCCGTGAAGGGCAGTCGCTCGCTGTTCGATCCGGAGAACACGCGGGTCCGCAGTTGAAGGTCGGCGTCTGCGTCAAGCGCGTCCCCGAGACCGGCGCACGGATCACGTTGACGTCCGACGATCAGGCGATCGACACCAGCCTCCTCGGCTTCACGATCTCTCCGCACGAGGAGTGCGCAGTCGAGGAAGCGCTTCGGATCGCCGAGAGGCACGGCGGGTCGACGACGGTGTTGACGCTCGGGCCCGCCGCCGCGAGCGAGCAGTTGAAGAACGCGATGGCGATGGGAATCGCCAGCGCGGTGCTCCTCGAGACGGACGGCGGCGACTGGAGCGCCGAGGCGACGGCGGCCGCGCTCGCGGAGGCGATGCGCGCACAGCCCGAGCCGTTCGACCTGCTGCTGTTCGGCAACGAGGCTGCGGACAGCGGCGACTACCAGGTCGGCGTGCGCGTCGCGCACACGCTCGGGCTGCCGTGCGTGACCGGGATCAAGGGCATCGAGATCGACGACGGCCGGCTGACGGCGCGGCGCGAGGCAGGCGGGGGCTGGGAGATCTTCGAGCTGCCGCTGCCGGCGGTCGTGACCGTGAAGGAAGGGATCAACCTGCCGCGCTACGCATCGATTCAGGGTCGTCTTCGCGCAAAGAAGACACCCATCGAACGGATCCAGCCGCAGCCGCGCGCAAGTGCGCTCGAGACGATCAGGCTCGTCGTGCCTCCGGAACACGAGACGCACGTCGAGGTGCTCGGCGCCGGCGCCGATGCGGCGCAGCGCGTCGTCGCAGTGTTCCGCGAGCTCGGGCTGGTCGGACTGTGATTCTCTGCCTCGTCGACAACGATCCGGTCTCACTCGAGGCGCTCACGTTTGCGCGGCGCTTTGGAGAAGTCGAAGCGCTCGTCTTCGGCGACATCGACGTCGGCGGCTACGTGGCGCGAGCGCGACGCGTCGTCCACGCGCGGCTGGACGAGTACGCGCCTACGGCCTGGGCGCAGGCTGTCCTGGAGCTCGAACCTGAGATCGTCGTCGCTCCGGGCACCGACCGCGGGCACGAAGTGCTCGCCCACGTCGCGGCGCGGATCGGAGCACCGTTGGCCGCGAACGTGATCGACGCGAGCGTCGACTCCGAGGCATTGCAGCTCACACGGCAGCGCTGGGGCGGCAGCTTGCTCGAGGAGGCGCGGCTGACGGGAACGCCGAAGCTCCTGACCGTTGCGCCGCACGCGATCGACGCAGAGCCCTCCGGCATCACGACGACGGTCGAAGACTTCACGCCCACGCTGGGCGACGAGCATTTTCGCGTCCGCGTCATGCGCCGCGAGGAGCCGGCTGCGGGGACCGCTCGGCTGGACTCCGCACGCGTCGTCGTCGGCGGCGGCCGCGGCGTTGGGAGCAAGGAAGGGTTCGCGGTGCTCGAAGAGCTCGCGAAGCTCCTCGGCGGCGCGGTCGGCGGCTCGCGCGTCGTCACCAACCTCGGCTGGCGGCCCCACTCGGACCAGGTCGGCCAGACGGGGGCACGCATCGCGCCCGACCTCTACATCGCGTGTGGCGTGAGCGGCGCGATCCAGCACATCGTCGGCTGCAAGGGGGCGAAGCGGATCCTCGTGATCAACAAGGACCAGAACGCGCCGATCGTCGCGCGTGCCGATTGGGCGGTGATCGGCGACCTGCACGAGATCGTCCCGGCGATCGTCGCGGAGCTCCGCAAGAACGGGGCGTAGTCATGGCGGTCGTCTGTGGCCGTTAGCGAGCTCCAGGTCGGCGAGTTCCTCGCCGCGCTCGGCGAGCGCACGCCGGCCCCGGCGAGTGGAGCCGCGGCCGCCCTCACCGGGGCGTTCGCCGCATCCCTGGTCGAGCTTGCGGCCCGTTTCGCAGACGACGAGGCCACTGTCACTCGTGCGAAAGCTCTCTCGACGCGAATGACGCAGCTCGCGGATGAGGACGCCGCGGCCTACACGGCGTTCATGGAGACGAGGAGCGAGGAAGCCCGTCGCCTGACGATCGCGGTGCCGGAGGAGATCGCAGCGCACGCAGACGAGGTGGAGCGCCTCGCCGCGCACGTCGGTGCTCAGCTCACGTCGAGTGTCGCAGGCGACGCCGAGGCCGCCGAGGAGCTCGCCCGCGCCGCTGCGCGCGTGGCACGCCGTCTCGCCCAGCTGAACGCCTGAACCAGCTAGCTAACGATCCTTGAAGCGTGCCGCCTCGTCGGAGCCGCCGGTTGCGTCGCCGGCGCTGTACGAATGAGCGCCTGCTCCCGCCAGCGCGCCGCGATCGACGATCAGGTACTCGTCGCGAATCGGGCGATCGTCGAACCAGCACTCCAGGACCTCACGCGTTCCGGCCGCATAGCGAGCCTGCGCGGACAGAGACGATCCCGAAATGTGCGGCGTCATCCCATGGTGGGGCATCGACCGCCACGGATGATCCCTTGGAGCCGGCTGCGGGAACCAGACGTCTCCGGCATAGCCGGCGAGCTGGCCGCTCTCGAGCGCCCGCGCGATCGCGTCGCGGTCGCAGATCTTGCCCCGGGCGGTGTTGACGATGTACGCGCCGCGTTTCATCTTGGCGATGAGGGCGTCGTCGAACAGGTGCTCGGTCTCCGGGTGGAGGGGAGCGTTGATCGTGACCACGTCGCAGAACGGGACCATCGACGCGGCGTCCGGGTGATAGGTCACGCCGAGCTCCCGCTCGACGTCCTCCGGGAGTCTGTGTCGATCGGTGTAGTGCAGTCCCACGTCGAAGGGCTTCAATCGCCTGAGCACGGCGGACCCGATCCGGCCGGCAGCGACGGTGCCGACCTGCATGCCTTCGAGGTCGTATGACCTGGCGACGCAGTCGGCGATGTTCCATCCGCCCTTGACGACCCACTGGTAGGACGGGATGTAGTTGCGCACCAGCGACAGGATCATCATCACCACGTGCTCCGACACGCTGATGCTGTTGGAATACGTGATCTCGACGACGGAGACCCCGTGCTCGATCGCCGCTTGCAGGTCGACGTGGTCCGAGCCGATCCCTGCGGTAATCGCCAGCTTCAACTCCGGGGCCTTGGCAATCCGCTCAGCAGTCAGGTAGGCGGGCCAGAACGGCTGGGAGATGACGATCTCGGCGTCCGTAAGCTCTCGCTCGAAGACCGAGTCCGGTCCGTCCTTGTCCGACGTGACGACGAACGTGTGCCCGCGTTCCTCGAGGAAAGGCCGCAGACCGAGCTCCCCGGAAACGCTGCCCAGAAGCTCACCCGGCACGAAGTCGATCCCCTCGGGAGTCGGCGTGGTCTGACCGTCGTAGTAGTGGTCGATCCTGGGAATCGAGTCTCGAGCGTATGACGTCGGATAGCCGTCAACAGGATCGTCGTATAGGACACAGAGAATCTTTGACACCTCGGCCTCACCTTCCTCGCCTGCGAGCTGGTACTGCGCCCGCGGATTCTAGACCTCTCCAGCCGCAACGACCGCTTAACAAACGCTCAATGCTGGATTAAGACGCCCTCGCTAGAACCAGGGCGTGCATCGCACCCTCCGGACTCGCCGCGCCGTCGAGCTCGGTGTCGCCGCAATTGCAGGCGGTGCCATCGTGCTCGGCGGCGCGGCCTCGTTGGGCAAGCTCGACAACAAGACGACCGTCGTTCGCGAGCTCGCGAGCGGAGCCGTGGAGCCCGCCTCGTTCGCGCAGCCGAAGCGCCTCTCGATTCACGAGATCTACGACCAGGCTGCGCCGGGTGTCGTTCACATCACGGCATCGACCACGGTGCAGCAGCCCGCCGACCCGTTCTTCGGTACACCAGGCGGGGCGCAGTCCCAGCAGGCCGTCGGCTCCGGCTTCGTGATCGACAAGAGCGGCCACGTCGTCACGAACGATCACGTCGTCACCGGCGCTTCGCGTGTCCAGGTCAGCTTTTCGGACAACGAGAGCATGAAGGCGAGGATCGTCGGCGAGGATCCGGCGACCGACATCGCCGTCCTGCAGGTGAGCGCGCCGTCGCGCGCGCTGCGGCCGCTGGCCCTCGGTGACAGTGACGCGGTGCAGGTCGGCGACGAGGTGATCGCAATCGGCAACCCGCTCGGCTACGACCGATCGGTCACCGCGGGAATCGTGAGCGCGCTCGGCCGTTCGATCCAGGCCCCCAACCAGGTGTCGACGATCGGCCACGCGATCCAGACCGACGCGGCGCTCAACCATGGCAACTCGGGCGGGCCGCTCCTCAACGCCGACGGCAAGGTGATCGGGGTCAACGCGCAGATCGCCCCTTCGAGCAGCGGCGCCAACATCGGCATCGGGTTCGCGATTCCGATCAACACGGTCCGTGCTGCGGCGGCCGACCTGATCAGGCACGGGAAGGTCGAGCATTCGTTCCTCGGGATCGAGGCGAAGGCGATCCAGCCGCAGATCGCGAACATCCTCCATCTCCCGGTGCAGCACGGGCTGATGGTCGCGCGCGTGATCGCGGGGTCCGGGGCGGACAAGGCCGGCCTCGTCCCCGGCAAGACACCGGTGATCGTGGCCGGCGAAAGCTGGCCGGCGGGCGGCGACATCATCGTCAAGGCCGACGGTCATCCGGTCGCGACGATCGAGCGGCTGCGCGATCTCGTCGGCGCGAAGAAGCCCGGCGACTCGGTGAAGCTCGACATCTACCGCAACACGACGAAGTTGACAGTGCAGGTGAAGCTTGGGCGACAACCAGCAACTCCCCCCTAAGTCGCCCTGAATGGCCCCGAACCCCTGGGGGCCCGCTTCCGCCGCGCCGTAGGCCAGCACGGCAAGCGGAAGCAAACGAGCCGAACGCCCGCCCGCCTGCCCGGGCGTTCGGCTCAACTTTGCGAGGGTCAGACCCCCCGGGTCTGACCCTTTTGGTTGGCAGCTCAGACGCGGACGGGCGCTAGCGCTTGCTCGGCCGCAGCCTTGAGACCTTCGCCGTAGCTCGGATACACGTGGTGCACGAGCGCCATGTCGTCGATCGTGACGCCGAGCCCGAGGGCGAGCGCAAGGCCGCCGACGATGTCGCTGGCGCCGCGCGAGACGACGTGGACGCCGAGCACCTTCCGCGAACCGCGGTCGAAGACGATCTTGTAGAGGCCGCGACGCGACGTCGAGAACTGTGCACGTGTCACAGCGGACAGCGGATGCTTCACGACCTCCACCTCGAAGCCCTGCGCCCGCGCCTCCGACTCGGTCAGCCCGACGCTGCCGAGCTCGGGATCCGTGAAGATCGCGGTCGGCAGGATCTCGTACGCGGCGCGGCGGCCGGCGCCGTTGCTCGCGAACATGTCCTCGATCGCGATCCGCGCCTGGTACTGCGCCGTCGGCGTGAACATCGGGCCCGCCGCCGCGTCGCCGGCGGCCCAGATCCCGCCGACGGTCGTCCGCTGCCGGTCGTCGACGACGATTCCGCGCGGTGAGGCCTCGACGCCGATCCCGTCCAGCCCGAGGGCTTCGACGTTGGCGGTCCTGCCGGAGGCGAGCAGCACGTCCGAGACAGCGATCGTGCGCCCACCGGTCAGCGTCGCTTCGAGACTCTTGCCGTTGCGGCTGAACCGCTCGACGCCGCCGTCAGTCAGGATCACCTCGATCCTTTCCTCTTCGAGTGACGCCTGCAGCTCGTTCGCAGCCTCCGTGTCCGCGCGCGCGGCGATCTGCGTGCCGTGATTGACGATCGCGACGCGCGAGCCGAGCCGCGCGAAGATCTGCGCGAACTCGAGGCCGACGGGCCCCGCCCCGATCACGAGCAGCGATTCGGGGACGCGGTCGAGCTCGAGTGCCGAGATGTGGTCGATCCAGTCGACTTGCTCGATGCCGGGGATCGGCGGGACGGCCGTCCGCCCGCCCGTCGCGATCAGGATCCGCTCGGCGCTGAGCTCGACGGCGTTTCCGACCCGGACGGTCTGCTCGTCGACGAACGTCGCCTCGCCCGGGACGACCGTGTACTGCCCGCCGAGCACCTCGACCCAGCTGTCCTGGTCGCGGCGGATCGAGTTCTTCCACGCGCGCAGGCGTGTCATGTCGATCTTCGGAGACGAGACCTCGATGCCGCGGTTCGCGGCCTGCGTGTTGATGTCGTGCACGAGCTCCGCTGCGGTCAGGTAGGCCTTCGTCGGCCGGCACGCGATGTTCGGGCAGGAGCCGCCCCAGCGCTCGCGCTCGATCATCGCGACGTTCGCGCCGTGCTCGCGCTTCGCCTTGCCCGCGCCGTCGCGGGCCGCCGAGCCCGCGCCGAGGACGATGAGGTCGAACTGCTCCGTGCTCATGCGATTGCCTCCTTCACGGCTGTGGACGCCTCGACGCGGCCCCAGCGTCCGGGAATGCCGCCGAGCTCGATGCTCCCGATCTTGTCGGGAAGGTGGGGATTGACGTTCAGGTCGTCCCCGTCGGGCTCGAGCCCGAGCAGGACGCGCAGGATCAGCAGCGGCGTCCCGGTCGCCCATGCCTGCGGGCTGGACGCCGTCGGGTATTCGACGGGGAAGCTCGTCCGCGTGCGCCGGTAGCCGGCGAACACCTCGGGTAGGCGGTAGCGGAAGAAGGTCGCGGCTTCGAGCGTCGCGAGCGAGATGCGCGCGGCTTCGTCGCGAAACCCGTAGCGGGCGAGCCCGTGCGCGATCAGGGAGTTGTCGTGCGGCCAGACTGTTCCGTTGTGGTAGCGGATCGGGTTGTAGCCGGCCTCGCCGTCGGCCATCGTCCGCACGCCCCAGCCCGAGAAGAGCGCGTCGCCGACCAGGTGCTCGGCGAGGCGTTCCGCCCGGTCTTCGGGGACGATTCCGCTCCAGAGCAGGTGGCCGACGTTCGACGTCAGGCTGTCGACGCGCTGCTTCTCGCCGTCGAGCGCGAGCGCGTAGAAACCGCGCTCCTCGATCCAGAAGTCCTCGTTGAAGCGCCGCTTCAGCGCCTCCGCCTCGGACTCGAGCCGCTCCGCGAGCTCCACGTCGCCCCAGACGTCACGCGCCAGTCGCGCCGCGCGCACCTTCGCGTCGTATACATAGCCCTGGATCTCGCACGTGGCGATCGGCCCTTTGGCGATCGTCCCGTCCGCGAATCGGATCGAGTCCCACGAGTCCTTCCAGCACTGATTCGCGAGACCGGTCTCCGTGTTGCGCCGCTCGTACTCGACGTAACCGTCGCCGTCGCGGTCGCCCCACTTGTCGATCCACTCGAGCGCGGCGCGCCCGTTCGGCTCGAGCTCGCGGACGAGCGCCGAGTCGCCCGTCCAGCGCTCGAACTCGTCGAGCAGGATCAAGAAGAGCGGCGTCGCGTCGGCCGTGCCGAAGTACGGCGAGTGCGGGCGCTCGTCGAAGTGCGTCAGCTCGCCGAAGCGGATCTCGTGCAGGATCTTGCCCGGTTCCGCATCACGGAACGGGTCGTCCTCCTTCGACTGGCGCGCTGCGAGAACGCGTAGCGTCGTCTCGGCCAGTTCGGGCACGAACGGCAGCGCCTGGAAGCTCGTGATCAGGCTGTCGCGTCCGAACACGGTCATGAACCACGGCAGTCCTGCGGCGGGCAGCGCCTGCTCAGGGAACAGCTCGGACGTGAACCGGAGCGCCGCGAGGTCGATGAGGCTTCGCTCGTACACGTGATGGAGCGGATCCCAGTCGGTCTCGAGCTGCGGTGCCGACTCCAGGAACTGCTCGAGGCTCATCCCGATGTTCGGATGCGCTTCCTCGTCTCCGTGCCGGTGCTTGATTGCCAGCGGGCCCTGATCGGTGACCGGCTGGACGAAGATGCACGTGTTCCACTCGTCGTGCGGCCCGACGCTGACGCGCAGCGTGAAACCGTGCTCGTCGACGTCCGCGGGCTTGGAGCAGCGGATGCGCGTCTCGCGAACGAAGTCGCCGCGGCGGTAGCCGAGGACGAGCGTGTCCTCTTCGACGCGCGTGGAGCGCTCGCCCTTCTTCTCCAGAGCGTCCTTCACCTCGAACAGGTCTGCGAAGTCGGAGTCCGCGTCGAGCCGCAGCTCGAGCTCGATCGGCTTCGCGTCGTGGTTGAGCACGGACACGTCCTCGTGGAAGCCGTCGCCGATCGTGCGGTTCCTGTGAATGGAGACGGTCGGGTTCTCGTTGACGGTCCCCGTCGGCGGGACGAGGAAGTGCTTCGACGCGAAGTACTGCGTCTCGTCCGTCGAGAGGACGTCGAGCGGCGAGCCGTTCGCCGTCAGATGCCAGCGCGAGAGGAAGCGCGTGTCTCGGTAGAAGAACCCGTGCGGCTGGTCGGGCGACGCTTCGATGTCGCCCCGCAGGTCGCTGACGAGAAAGGTCGAGCCGTCGAGGATGCTGATCGTGTCCTTGGCCATTGTTCGTGCTCCTTGAGGTCGCTGCGTAACAGTCGCCTACTTTGGCGGTCTGTTACAAGCAGGACATGGCCGAGATCATCGACATCAGCGTGGCAGTCCGACCCGGGATGGTCATCTATCCGGGAGACCCGACCGTGTCGCTCGAGCGCGTCGTCTCGATCGCCGACGGAGCGGTGTGCAACGTCTCGCGGCTCGACTTCGGCGTGCACAGCGGTACGCACGTGGACGCGCCCGTCCACTTCATCGAGGGCGCACCGGCGGCGGAATCGCTGCCGCTCGACGTCCTGATCGGCGAGGCCCGAGTTTTGGATCTGACGGCCGCCGACCGGCTCGATGCGGCAGCTTTCGCAGGGATCGAGCTGGGCGAGCGCGTGCTCTTGAAGACGCGGAACTCGGAGCTCTGGGCCCGCGATTCGTTCTCCGAAGACCACGTCGCGCTGACGGAGGACGGCGCGAAGGCGCTGGTCGCAGGCGGCGTCCGTCTCGTCGGGATCGACTACCTGACCATCGGCGACGAGGAGGCGCACCACGTCCTGCTCGGCGCCGGGGTGGTCGCCGTCGAGAGCCTCGACCTCCGCGGTGTCGAGCCGGGGACGTACGAACTGATCTGCGCTCCGCTGAAGCTCGCCGGCTCCGACGGCGCGCCTGCGCGCGCGCTTCTGATCCGCCGCTGATCGAATCGAGTCGACCGACGCCGAGCCGCGCGCCAGACACGCCTGAAAACACCACGGTCTGACCCTGTGTGTGCCGAAAGTGTGACTTTTCTTCCACACCTCTTTCTGGACCTGGCTGGGACGGCTCCAAGCCTCCGCTTGTAACGCTCCGATGGATTCGCGAGTCTGTCTCGCAGCGACCGAAGGAGGACGAGATGCCGCCGATCATCTCGCGTGGATTCAAAGGTAGACGCCGCGACGACGCACCACCCGACCGCGTGCCGCCGGGCCAGTACGTCACCAACGACTTCCCGGTGCTTTCCGCGGGCCCGACGCCGCACACACCGCTCGACCAGTGGGACTTCGCGATCGTCGGCGAGGTCGACGAGCTGCACCGCTGGACGTGGGAGGAGCTCCGTGCGCTGCCGAGCGAGAGCGTCACCGTCGACATCCACTGCGTGACGAAGTGGTCGAAGCTCGACACGGCGTGGGAGGGTGTCTCCATCGACACACTCCTCGACGGGATCGAGACGTCCGCCGAGTATGCGGTCGCGTTCTGCGACGGCGGCTACACCACGAACCTCCCGCTCGAGGACCTCACCGGCGGGAAGGCCTGGGTCTCGTTCGGATACGGCGGTGAGCCGCTCGAGCCCGAGCACGGGGGCCCGGCGCGGCTGCTCGTCCCGCACCTGTACTTCTGGAAGAGCGCGAAGTGGGTGCGCGGCCTCCGCCTCACGACCGCGGACGAGCCGGGCTTCTGGGAGCAGAACGGCTACCACCTCTACGGGGATCCGTGGCGGGAGCAGCGGTACTGGGGCGACTGACCTGGCGCGCCGCGGACGTCGTCGGCGTCGCCACGGAAACGCCCCGCGTCAAGACGATCGCCTTCGACGTCGACGGGTGGCCGGGTCACCTGCCCGGGCAGCACGTCGACGTCCGTCTCACCGCCGAGGACGGCTACCAGGCGCAGCGCAGCTACTCGATCGCGTCGGCCCCGGACGGGGCCCGCATCGAGCTCACGGTCGAGCGCCTCGACGACGGCGAGGTGTCGCCGTACTTGACGGATGAGCTGCGCCCAGGCGACGAAATCGAGCTGCGCGGCCCGGTCGGGGGCTACTTCGTCTGGGAGCCGTCGCGCGGCGGTCCGCTGCTACTCGTCGCCGGAGGATCGGGAGTGGTGCCGCTGATGGCGATGGTGCGGCGCCGCGCCGCCCTCGGCAGCGACGTGGACACGCGGCTGCTGTTCTCCTCGCGCGCCTGGGACGACGTCATCTACCGCGACGAGCTCGAGGGGCTGAACGGCGACGGCCTCCGAGTCCACCATGCCCTGACGCGCTCGCAACCGCCCGGCTGGAGCGGCTACGCGCGGCGCGTCGACGCCGAGATGCTGGCGGAGGTCGGGCCGGCGCCGTCCGAGCGGCCGCAGATCTACGTGTGCGGCCCGACGCCGTTCGTCGAAGCGGTTGCGGAAGCGCTCGTGGAGCTCGGCCACGAGCCGTTGCGAATCAAGACCGAGCGCTTCGGACCGACAGGAGGCTGAGATGGATGCATTGATGCTGGACGGAAACGCGGTCGCCGGTCTGCTCCAGGAGGTGTTCACCGTCGAGATGACGACCGCGATCGGCACGTGCGGCGGTTGCGGCGCGACCGATGCGGTCGGAGCGGTCCACGTCTATCGCGGAGCCGGGTTCGTCTTGCGATGTCCGCACTGCGACACGGCATTGATGAAGGTCGTCGCGGCCGAGGGACGCGTTTGGATGGACTGCAGCGGCCTACGAACGCTCGAGGTGAGCGTCTAGCCCGTCCCGTTCTCGGCGACCTCGACGTAGACCTTGATCGTGTCGTGGTCCTCGGTCAGGGCGCGGATCATCTCGTCGTAGTTCTCGAGCCCGTGAATCGGCGTCGTCAGCAGCTGCGAGAGCCAGCCGGGGAAGAGGGCCTCCGATTTGATCAGGTCGTCGACGCCGCTTCGGAAGTCGGCCGGGGATGCATTGACGGTCCCGACCATCACCTTGTTGCCGAGCACGAAGCTCTGGTTGATCCGATCCGAGTTGATCTCCGCCTTCCGGTCGCCGCCCGTGATCGACGACAGCACGAGGACGCCGTTCTTGCCGAGCACCTCAGCGGCTTCCCACACGATCGGTGAGAAGCCGGTCGCGTCCATGATCAGGTCGAACGGCCCGCGCGCCGCGCTCACCTGTGCGAGCGACAGCTCCGACGACGAGATGTACACACCGCCGAGCTCCTCCAGCAGGCCTGCGTTTCGGTACGGCTTCTGCGGGAGCGAGAACACCGTCAGCTCGAGCCCGCGCAGCCGTGCCGCAAGCGCCATCAGCAGCCCGATCGTTCCCGATCCGAGGATGCAGGCCCGCCGCGGTTGCCAGACCTTCAGCCGCCGCTGGATCTCGAACGCGTGGTTGATGCCCTTCTCCGCGATGGTCGTCGGCTCGAGCAGCACGCCGACCTTCGAGAGTGTGCCCGGCAGCGGGAAGACGAACGTCGAGTCCTCGACGTACTCCTCCGTCAGGTACCCGTGCAGCAGGTTGATCCCGCGCTCGTAGTAGACGTCCTCCGTCGTGAAGTCCTGAAGCCCGATCTGTCCGTAGATGGACGAGTCGGGACGACGCACGCTCGCAACGACGTACCCGCCGGGCCTGATCGTGTCGGGAACGTTCGGCCCGACCTCGAGCACACGCCCGAAGTTCTCGTGGCCGATGACCAGGTAGTCGTCGCCGGGCGGAGCGGCGCCGTACTCGCCGGCGTTGATCTCCTTGTCGGTGCCGTCGACGCCGACGCGGAGCACCTGCACGCGCACGCCGCGCCCGTCGGGGATCGCATCGATGCTGGGCCGTTCGATGTCCTCGAGATGGATCGAGCCGGGCTTTCCCGGATGGACAGCGATCGCTTTCATTCCTGTCGGTCTCAGGTCTGAGGCGAGCCGTTACAGTCGCCGAATGGTTGCGCAGCCGCCGCTGGAGGAGCGCCGCCTCGTCGATGCGCTGCGCGCCGGTGACGAGTCCGCGTTCACGAGGCTCGTAGAGGAATACGGGCCGGCGATGCTGCGCGTCGCGCGCATGTTCGTGTCGAGCCGCGCGGTCGCGGAAGAGGTCGTGCAGGAGGCGTGGGTCGGTGTCCTCAATGGGATCGGTCGGTTCGAGGGACGCTCGTCGCTGAAGACCTGGATCTTCCGCATCCTGACGAATACCGCGAAGACGCGCGCCGTGCGGGAGGGACGCAGCATTCCGTTCTCGTCGCTCGCCGGCGAGGACGAGGAGGGCGGCGCCGTCGACGCTGACCGCTTCCTCGGAGACGATACGCGCTTCCCCGGCCACTGGGCCGCGCCGCCGCAGCGCTGGGAGGCCGCGCCCGAGGGGAGGCTGCTCGCTGCGGAGACGCTCGAGGTGCTCGAGCGGGAGATCGCGAAGCTGCCGGCGAACCAGGCGGTTGTCGTCACGATGCGGGACGTCGAGGGGTTCGACGCCGACGACGTCTGTAATGCGCTCGACATCAGCGAGACGAATCAGAGAGTGCTCTTGCACCGCGCCAGGACAAAGCTGCGGCGGGCGCTCGAGGAGTACATGCAATGAGACTGGACCGAGAGATCACCTGCGCACAGGTCGTCGACCTGGTCACGGCCTACCTCGAGGATGTCCTCGACGCCGACGACCGCGAGCGGGTCGAAGAGCATCTCGTGTTCTGCGACGGCTGCTCGACCTACCTCGACCAGATCCGCCAGACGATCGCCGTCACAGGTCGCCTGGAGCCGGAGGACATCCCGCCCGCGCTCCAGGACAAGCTGCTGGCCGCCTTCCGCGAGTGGAGCCCCGCGTGACCGCGTACAAGTTCCTGGGCGACGGCTCGGTGTCGCCGTTCGCCGGCTTCCGCTGGCCGGTCGGCGAGTGGGTCGAGGCGGCGGCCGCCGATCCGTGCCGCCGCGGGATCCACGCGTGCCGCGTACAAGACGTGCCGTTCTGGCTCGGTCACGGGCTCTGGGAGATCGAGCTAGACGGCGAGATCGTCGTCTACCAACGCAAGATCGTCGCGCCGCGAGGGCGGCTCGTCCGCCGGCTCACCGACTGGAATCGCGAGCTGCTAGAGGAGTTCGGCGCGGGAGTCCTCGCCCGCACGCGGACGCGGTTCGGTGCCGTTGCGGTTCTGTCGGGCTACGTCGGCGACATCCAGAATCACCTGGCGAGCGGTCGTGTGCCGCTCGCAGCCTTCGCGGCGGCGCGCGCCGCGGAACTGAGCGGCGGGCCGGCGGAATACGAGCGGGAGCGCCTGCGTCAGGCTGCCTGGCTGGCGGATCGGCTCGGGCTCGGCACGGCCTGAGGCTCGACCTCGCGTCGCAACAGCGCGAGCGCGCCGGCGGGGAAGAGCAGCACCGATAGGAGGCCGGCTGCGATCAGAGCCGCGCCCGTTGCCTTCGTGATCAGGCCGAGCTCCATCCCGATCTGGCCGGCGACGACGAAGAATCCGAGGGACGTCGCCTGCAACAGTCCGGCGGCCGCGCTCTTCCGCGTTCCGACGTCCGGACGGTAGAGGAGCGCCGGCGCAGCGCGGACGATCAGCAACGCTGCGAGGAACACGGGTACGCGGGCAATCGTCGAGCCGCTCGCGAACAGCGCGTGGAGGTCGAACCTGATCCCGCTCGCTACGAAGAAGAACGGGATGAAGATGCCGAACCCGGCGGCCTCGAGCTTCGTGTGGAACTGCGGATGCGTCATCGCGCCGTCGCGGTCGACGAGCTTCAGCACGGCGCCGGCCATGAACGCGCCGAGGATCGCCTCGAGCCCGAACTTGTCCGCCAGGACGACGAAGACCGCGAGCAGGAGAAACGCGCCCCGGACGCGGATCTGCGCGCTCGTGTCCTGCAGCCGCAGGAGCGCGCCCGAGAGCCGCATCGAGCGCTCGGCGCCCGTGACGGCGACGGCGATCGCCGCGACGAGCGCGACGAAGCCTCCGAGGAGCACCAACTTCGCGCCGAGGCCGCTGGACTTCTCCGAGAAGAAGAGCGACAGCAGGACGACCGTCGCGACGTCGGCGATCGACGCGCCCGCGAGGACGAGCTGACCGAAGCGCGTCGATGCCTGCCCGGTGTCCTTCAGGACGGGAATGACGACGCCGAGCGAGGTCGCGGACAGCATGATCGCGATCAGCAGCGGCGCGTTCGTGAGCC
Organism: Actinomycetota bacterium; assembly: GCA_005885125.1. Classification (GTDB taxonomy): domain Bacteria; phylum Actinomycetota; class Thermoleophilia; order Gaiellales; family Gaiellaceae; genus 3-1-20CM-4-69-9. The sequence goes on along the minus strand of VAXU01000161.1, from coordinate 7,910 downwards.
CGGAGGTGTCGAGCACCATGCCCGTGATCACCGCGAGCGCGAACGAGATCAGGAAGCCGAGCCCTGCGACGCGGAGCAGGCGTCCGCGCAACTGCTCGAACTCGACCTCGAGGCCGGCGAGGAGGAGCAGGAACGCAAGGCCGATCAGCGACATCACCTCGATCGACCGGTCGACGTGCACCCAGCCGAGCGCTGCGGGCCCGACCACGATGCCGAGGACGATCTCCAGTACGACCGCCGGCAGACGCACCGCGGGCACGAGCCCGAGCACGAGCGGCGCGGCGAACGCGACGCCCGCGACGATCGCAAGCCCGGAGAAGGAGACGCTCATCCCTCTCCGTGCGCGATCGGGATGCACGCGTTACAAAAGGGCCCGGCGTGCGCGCGAAACGCGCACGCGCCCGGCCCGACTGCGGCGGCGGACCGGACTACCGGACCCAGGCACAGATTGCCCGAAGTCGACCGGACGCGAACGGCTAATTTTTCCGGGTGGAGCAGCGCCGCTTCCAGCCCGGAGAGGCCGGTCTTCTCGACGAGGAGCTGTTCGCCGACGAAGAGCTCTGGACAGACGAGGGCGGCGCCGACCACAGCGGGTGGTTCTGCGTCCGGACCGACCCGTTTCCCTGTCCAGCACGCGGTTGCACGTTCGTGGCCGACTTCATGACCGCGGCCCACCTGATCCTCGTCTGGGAGCAGTCCGACGACCCCAACCTCCTGCGTCACGCCGGCCGGGCGAAGCAGGTCGGGCGCAATCCGCGGATTGCCGAATACGAGCTGCCTTTCGGCCCGAGCGCCTCGTACTACGCCTGGGAGGCGGCCGGCGGGCCCGTCCACGGAGTCCGCGCACCCTGATCGAGCAGCACTTCGACAGGTCGCTCACCGTTGGTGTCGAGGAGGAGGTGTGGATCCTCGACGCGGAGACGCTCGAGCTCGTACCGCGCGTGGAGACACTCGTCGCGGGGGCGGAAGGCCGCAACCTGCCGGGGGTGCTGAAGACCGAGCTGCACGCGACGGTCGTCGAATTGACGAGCGACGTCAGCGACAGCGCAGAGGAGGCTGTCGACAAGCTCGAGGCCCTGCGCGTCGCCGCCGAGGAGATCGCGCAGCAGAACGGCCTGCGCATCGCCGCTGCAGGCTCCCACCCGACCGCGATGCCGGCCGAACAAGAGATCGCGCCGCAGGAGCGCTACCGCGACTTCGTCGCGTATGCAGGCCCGACCGCGCGACGGCAGGGCGTCAGCGGGCTGCACGTCCACATCGGCATGCCCGACGCGGATACCTGCTTCCGGGTGCTGGAGACGATCCTGCCGTGGCTGCCGCTCGTGCTCGCGCTGTCCGCGAACTCGCCCTACTTCGAAGGGCGGGACACGGGGATGCTGTCGATTCGTGCGGAGGTGCTCGGTTTCCTACCTCGTCGGGGGGCGCCGCCTGCTGTGCGCTCGTACGCCGAGTGGGAGGCGTTCATCGAGCGGATGGTCGCGACCGGCGTCGCCGGCGACTACACGAGCTTCTGGTGGGACGTCCGACCGCACCCACGCTTCGGGACGCTCGAAATTCGCGCTCCCGACCAGGCGACCTCGCTCCAGCGAACCGCTGCGCTCGTCCATCTGCTCCGCGATCTGTGCGCGTGGGCGCTCGACGCACCGGCACGCCCGTTCGATCCGGCGGAACGCGGCGTCTACGACCAGAACCGCTGGGCAGCGTCGCGTTTCGGCCCGCACGGAAAGCTCGTCCACCCGGATCGCGACATCGCCGTGACAGTTCCGGAGCTCCTGCAGGAGTTGCCGGTCGATCCGCGCGGCTTCGATGGGGAGGGGTGCGAGGCAGACCGCCAGCTCGAAGTCGGGCGTGGCGGCGATCTCCGTGCCGTGTGCGCCGACCTCGTGGCGAGGACTAGGGTCTGAACGTGATCCGGGAGGAGACCATCCAGGTGACCGGGATCCGCTGCGAGCGCTGCGTCCTGCGGCTCGCGAAGGTGCTGGAAGGCCACGAGGGCCTCGAGGGCGCGAACGCGACGCTCATGGGCCAGGTCACGCTCTCGTGGGACGAGGAGCGGACGAGCCGCGAGGCGATCCTCGCCGCGATGGTCCGCGGCGGCTTCCGCGAGCTCGAGCCGGTCTGACGCCTGCGCCTGTCCCGCCGTTTCAGTTCAGGAATGTCCTGGAAGCGGCAAACGTTTGAGTGCTCAATAGCCTTGCTAGGGTGGCCCGGATGAGCGAGACGACCCGGGAACCCGACGCGCGGCGCCTGGCAACGGAAGCGCGCGACCGTGTGCGCTTCGAGGAGGACGCACTTGCACTGTCGGATCAGGTCTATCGAGTCGCGCGCCATCTCGTCGGTTCCCGCGAGGAGGCGGAGGACTTGATGCAGGAGACGTACGCGCGCGCGTTTCGCTCCTGGCGCTCGTTCACGCCGGGCACGAACCTGCGCGCGTGGCTCCTCCGAATCCTCACGAACCTGAACATCGACCGCGGCAGGCGGCTCCAGCGCCAACCGGACCAGCAGCCGCTCGAGGAAGGCGACTACTTCCTCTACAACAAGCTCGAGGAGACGAGCGACGGACCCACCGACGAGGACCGTGTCGTCCAGCGCCTGTCGCAGAATGACGTCGTCAGCGCGCTCTCAGAGGTGCCTCACGACTTCCGCGACGTCGTCGTGCTCGTCGACATCGGAGACTTCACGTACGCCGACGCGGCGCAGATCCTCGACATTCCCGTGGGGACGGTCATGTCACGTTTGCATCGAGGTCGGCGTATCCTGAAACAGGCCATGGCCGAGTCCACAGTAGGGAGCTAGAGCAGATGTGCAATTGCGACGAATGCGAACAGTGGATGCAGCCGTACATGGACCGCGTCCTCACGGATGCGGAACGCGCTGAAGCCGAGACGCATCTGAACGAGTGCGCGTATTGCCGGAAGCGCTACCGCTTCGAGGAACACGTCCGGCGGTTCGTGCGTCAGGCCGTCATCGAGCCGATGCCGGTCGAGCTGAAGCAGAAGCTCGCGGATCTGCGCACGCCGCTCCTCTGACGCGTCAGACGCGTGACGGCGTCCGCGACCAGCGCCGGAACAACAGCAGCCAGACCGCTGCCCACAGGCTGACGCAGACCACGAGCGCCGCGAGCCCGGCAAACAGGCCGACGGCGGCAAAGAAATAGCCGGCGATCAGGGCCGTCACGAGAATCTGCTCGAGCAGGAAGCGTACGAGCCACCGAAGCACCTCGGGCTCGGCCGGTTCGGGAGCTGTCGCTCCCTGCTCGATCTTCTCCGCCAGCCCCACGGTCTTGACCGATCCGTACAGCATCGCCGCTGCGCCGGGCAGAGCGATGCCGAGCAACACCAATCGCTCCAGCGTCGTGTCGGTGAACACTTCGAAGGCAACGAGAAAGGACACGAGCGCTACGGTCCCGCCGAGCTCCGCGATCGCGCCTCGACGGAGCGTGCCGGCGTGGGAGTGATCGAATTGCCCGCGCCTACTCACCGGGCCCGCGCGCGGGCCCGGCGATCACCCACAACTTGCACGGCCCGGTCCCGCCGGGCAGCGGCCTCGCCGCGACGCCAAGCTGCTTCGCGAGCCGAACCGCGAGGTTCTCGCACTTCGGCGGGAAGTAGACCGAGGTCTGGGGATAGCTGAAGCTGTCCGCGCGGCCGACATGCTTGATCGTGTAGCCCAGTGCCTGGACGCGGCTTGCAACCTGCCGCGTGTAGCTGATGTCGCCGCTGCCGTTCAAGACGACTACGTCGACCCGCCACGGCGGCGGGAGAATCGCAGCGCTCTGGGTCTTCTTGCCGTCGCTCCCCGTATGGGGAATCAGCACGAGGACGGTGAGCAGCGTGAGCGCGATCAGGATCGCCCCGAGCACGACCAAACGGGGTAGCGGGTTCCGCTCGACCGGAGCGGGTGGAACGGGCAGCCCTGCGAGCTCTCGGGCCTCGCGGTTATCTATTCCGAGCGCGCTTCCATAGAGGAGCGCGCTCAGCAGCGCGTCGTCCGGGGACGGAAAGCGGTACACGCGTCCCTCTTCGAGCCAGCGCGCCTGCTCGACCGAGATGCCGGCGCGGCGCGCCGTTTCGTCGAGCGTCAGCTGACGGTGCAGCCGCGCCCGGGCCAGCCGCGATTCGCCGCCGACCGGCTCGAGGGGTTGGACGAGCTCCATGCGTGAATTCATTCGGCTTCCGGGGGCGGCTACCTCCGGTTGATGTCATCGGCAGAATCGACGTCTCCTGGAGGGGAAAGGTCGTCGCACTCGACGGGCTCGGCGGGGAGATCGCGGAGGCCGGCGTCCGGAATGTCGACCCAGGCCGTGCGTGCGAGCAGCAGCGGGTGGAGACGGACGCCTCCGTAGGTCGCGGCCAGGAGCGGGGCGTGAGCTCTGCGCCACGCGGCGATGACCCGATCGATCGCCCGTGGATCGAGATCCGGGCCGTCGCCGAGGACGACGACCGCCGCGTCCACCTCCGCGCCGAGAGCAGCGAGCCCGCAGCGAAGCGAGGCGCCCGGACCGCGCTCCCAGTCCGCACACTGGACCGTGCGTGCATCCGTCTCGACCTCGTGCGCACCGAGGACGACGACGACGTCGTCCACGGAGCTCGCGCGGACGCGCTCCAACACGGGCTCGAGCAGCAGCCGCTGCTTCGGCGAGCCGAAGCGGGTCGAGGCCCCGGCCGCGAGGACGACGGCCGCGATCATGCTAGGCGGCGACGACGATGCGGCGGATGACGATCCTCCGCGTCGGCTGTTCGTTCTGCGGATTGCCGAGACGGCCGATCCGCTCGACGACGTCGAGGCCGCCTGTGACCTTGCCGAGCAGTGCGTAGTCGGGCGAGAGGCCGGCGTCCGCGCCCGTGACGACGAAGAACTGGCTACCGGAGGTCCCGGGCGGCTCGGCTCCCGTCTTTGCCATCGCGACGACGCCGCGCGCGTAGCTCGCATCAGCCGGCGGGGTGTCGACGACGGTATAGCCCGGCCCGCCGCTTCCGTTCCCGTTCGGATCGCCACCCTGGATCACGAAGCCCGGGACGATCCGGTGGAACGTGAGCCCGTCGTAGAAGTGATCGCGGGCGAGTGACGCGAACGACGACGTCGTGCACGGCGAGTCCTTCACGTCGAGCGCGAATGCGAACCTGCCGAGGTTCGTCTGAACCGTCGCGGTGTACGTCTTCGCCTTGTCGAGAATCGGAAACGCAACGTGCTTTCCGCGTTCGCCGCAAAACGAACTATGCATTCCGAGGAGGCCTTTGCGATGCGCGCCGCCACATCCGGCAACCGCGACGACAAGCGCAATTGCTACCGGCAGCCTCGAAGCGCGCGCCATGTATCCGTCACGTTCACGACGTACGTCGCAACGTCGGTCGACGGTGCCCCACCGACCCTCTCGACGGCTGTGGGGCCGCCGTTGTAGGCCGCGAGAGCGAGATCCGGCGAGTGAAACCGGTCGAGCAGCAGGCGCAGGTACCGCGCACCGGCGAGGACGTTCGACTCAGGCCGGTTGACGTCCAGCTTTAGCGACGCGGCTGTCGAGGGCAGAACCTGCAGGAGGCCGCGTGCATCTGCGCTCGAGCGTGCGTTCGCCTGGAGATTCGATTCCACCTGTCCGACCGCGACGAGCATCGCCAGCGGCAGGTCCGTGTCGCGCGATGCGGCCTCGAACGCGAGACGGTACTGCGCAGGAACGGGGCACGCATTTGCGATCTCCGGCAGCCGCGGAATCGCGGGGATGCGTGCGATGGGAGTGCGTCCTTTTGCATCGGCAACGGTCCCGGCGAGCGTGCCGGAGACGGCCGCGACAATGAAGAGGGCGGAGAGGCGGCGCCGCATTCGGAGGGCCGATCCTATCGGGTCAGGCCGCCGATGCCGGCGACGGCGCGCCGGACGAGAGCGCGGGCGATCTCGACCTTGTACGCGGTGCCGGGGAGCGGTGTGGCGTCGTCGAGGGCGTCGATGGAGGGGAGTGCCCAGGGAATCGGAGCTACCCCGGCGAGCGCAATACGAATCTCGGCGCCGCTTCGTGCGGCGGCCACGCCGACCAGCGGAAACGCCCACTTCCGGCGGTCCATCGCCTTGAGGTACACCGAGGTATCCGCCTGCGGGACCTCGAGCTCGAGCAGCAGCTCGTCGGGGGCGAGCGTCGTCACGTCGCGGTCATCGTCCGTCGGCAGGCGATAGAGATCGGCGATCGGGAGCTCTCGCCGAGTCGTCCGGATCGTCGCGCCGAGCGCGAGCAGCGCGGCGGCGACGTCGGAGGGATGTGCGGAGGCGCAGCGATCGTTGCCGAAGACGGCGTGCTCGCGGTGCGCTCCCGCTTTGGCGTGGCAGCGGTCGCCGCCGTGGAGGTAGCACGGGAACTGCAGGCGCCAGTACCAGCAGCGGGTCGCCTGCAGGAGGTTCCCGCCGACGGTTCCCATCGAGCGGAGCTGGGGCGAGGCCGCCTGTCTGCACGCTTCCCGCAAGGCCTCCGGCACGGCGTCGCTCGCCTCGATCTCGGCCAGTGTCGTCGCCGCACCGATCCGCATCCCGTCGATCCCGCGCGGGACGACGCGCGAGACGTGGACGAGCGTGTCGGCCCTGACGATTCCGTCGCGCAGCAGCGGGACGAGGTCGGTGCCTCCTGCGAGCGCCTTGGACCCGTTGCCGAGCGCCTGAACCGCCTGCTCGGCGGACTCAGGACGAAGCAGTTGCAACTCTCTCCCGTTCGCGTTGCCGCTCTTCCGCCTCGCGCAGCGCGCGCAGCATCTCCTCGCGCGAGATCGGCAGCGAGCGCACGTCGGCGCCGGTCGCGTCGCGGATCGCGTTGGCGATCGCTGCCGCCGTGGGGATGATCGGCGGCTCGCCGAGCCCTTTCGAGCCGAGGTTCGTGAGGTGCGGATCCGGGATGTCGACGAGATCCGTGACGATCTCGGGGACGTCGGCGATCGTCGGGAGCTTGTACGCGTCGAGCGTCTGCGTCAGCGGCGTCCCGGACTGTGGATCGATGTGCCGCGCCTCCGACAGCGTGTGACCGATCCCTTGGATGATCCCGCCCTCGACCTGGCTGGAAGCACCGAGCTTGTTGATGACGCGGCCGACGTCGTGGATCGCGACCACCTTGTCGACCCGCACCTCGCCCGTCTCGGTGTCGACGGCCACCTCGGCGACCTGGACACCGAACGTCAGGACTCGCATCCCCGTCGGATTCGGCCCGCGCGCGCCTTTGCCGAGGATCTGCGCGTCGTCCAGGAGGCCCGTGATCTCCTCGAGCGGCCACGAGCCGCCGTCCGCGGAGACGATGTTGCCGTCCTTGACGTCGAGCACGCGCTCCTCGAGGTGGTAGCGCTGAGCCGCGATTTCGATCAGTTGCCGCTTGGCGTCGGCGGCCGCCGCGCGGACCGCCGGTCCCATCGACGGCGTCGTCGAGGAGCCCGCGGAGATCGCGGCGTACGGGCCGCGCGCCGAATCGCCGAGTGACACCGAGACGTGCCCGAGCGGGATACCGAGCTCCTCGGCCGCGATCTGCGCCATTGCGGTGCGCGTCCCGGTGCCGATGTCCTGCATGGCCGTGACGACCTGCGCGCGCGCGTCCGAGCCGAGGCGAATCCACGCGTACGACGGTGGCCCGCCGCCGCCGTACCAGACCTGCGACGCCAGGCCGACGCCGTGCTTCCACGGCCCGTCGCTACGCGCGCGCACCTCGTGACGCTTGTCCCAGTGCGGCTGCGCGCGGCGGTAGCACTCCGCCAGGTTCTTGGACGAGAAGGGCCGGTCGTCGATGCGATCCGAGTCCGCATAGTTGCGACGCCTCAGCTCGAGCGGGTCGAGGTCGAGCTTCGCGGCGAGCTCGTCCAAGAGGCATTCGAGGCCGAACGTGCCCTCGACAAAGCCCGGTGCTCTGAAGGCCGCGTTCGGCGGCGTGTTGATCTTCGCTCCGTTGTTCG
>VAXU01000056.1 GCA_005885125.1 Actinomycetota bacterium | reverse complement strand
GCAGCCGCAACTCGACCATCGCCGCAGGCGAGAAGTCCCGGACCCCCACCTTGATGAACATGTACGACGAGCCCCAGATGGCCGACAGCAGCAGCAGCGACGGCAGGTAGGAGCGCCTCACCAGGCAGACGCTACTCAGGGATGGGCTGCTGCGGCCGGGCGCTCGGCGATGCGGTCGAAGAAGGCCGAGCATCCTTGCCCGGCGCGCTCGTACATCTCGGCCGGCAGGCTCCCCCGCTGCTGGAAGAGCATCTCGCGCCACGAGCCCCCGGGCCTGACGTCCATCGAAACCGTGGGCAGCGGCATCTCGGACTCACCGGGCGACGTCGCGAAGGAGGCCGCGAAGCTGAGGGAAGAGCAGGACGGCGACATCGTGGTCCACGGCAGCGCCCGGCTCGTGCAAACACTGATCGAGCACGACCTCGTCGACGAGTTCCGGCTGATGGTGTTCCCGGTCGTGCTGGGAAGCGGAAAGCGACTCTTCGGCGAGACGAGTAACAAGAAGCCGCTGCGGCTCGTCGACTCGAAGACGGTCGGCGACGGTGTGGCCATCCTCACCTACGAGCCTGCAAAACCGTGAACACTCCGCCGGCGACTAACCGGCGAAGTCGGTCCTCCGTGGCCCGAAGTGCGCGAGGGTCACCTCGAAGTCGACGATCTCCTCGATTTGCACTTTCGCGACCGAGGTCATGCGATCGAGGAATTGCATTCGAACGACTCGATGCTTCTCCGCGACTGTGGCGCTCTCCCAGAACGTGAGCCCGAGTGTCGTCCCTTTCCTCGAGAGCATCAGAAGTCCCTCGAACCCGTCGATCTCGCGAAGCCAGCTCAGCATCTCTTCCGCGATGATCGTCGCGTTCTCGATCGGCTGATCGGACGTGCTGACGCGCGTGAGACTGGCGTACATGTCAATCCTCCTCGCGAGCTCCGGCTACCTGTCCCTAAGACCCTCGCGCTCGACGAAGATCATCGCTCGGCCGCCAAGTCGATCGACGCGAGCTCAGATGAACGCTCGGCCGCGACGACGTCATCGGAGCAGCGCGGGCGGCCCGACCCTACGATTGTTCGTTGCGTTCGGCCGTCGCGTAGCGCGGATCGTGGTGGCTCGCAAGCTGGAGGAGCAAGGCGTGCAGCGCCTCACGCTGCTCAGCGTCGAGCGGAGCGAAGAATTCGTCGTCGACGCTCTTGGCGATCGCACGAAACCGGTTCAAGGTTCGCTTGCCCTCGGGAGTCAGCTTGACGAGGTGCCGGCGGCGGTCGCTCGGGTCGCGGCGGCGCTCGATCAGGCCGCGCTCCTCGAGCTCGTCGAGCAGTCCGACCAGATGGCTGCGGTCATAGCCGAGCGCGTCGGCGATCATGGCCTGCGTCTCGGGTGGTCCCTCATCGAGTACCGCGAGCACGGCGTGGTGGTAGGGGCTCAGCCCCGTCGCCTCGTAGGCGCCTATGGAACGGTCTTTGATCGCCCAGCCAAGGCGCTTGAGCAGGTGGGCGGTGCTCGAGCGGAGCTCCTTCGGAGGCCGGACAAACGGCGGTTTCAGGGGCGTCTGAGGGTCTGAGAGGGTCATCGGGAATAAGTGTAGCCCGGCCTAGCGTTGGTACTACCTATCGTGGCAAATACCAACGATCAAGGGAGGCTACAAATGACAGTTGCCTCGATCGACCCCGGGCGCGAAGGCAGGCGCTGGGGCGCTCTCGCCCTGATCGTGGCTGCGCAGTTCATGGTCATTCTCGATGTCGCGATCGTGAACGTGGCGCTGCCCTCGATCAAGACCGATCTTCATTTCTCGCAGGCGAACCTGCAGTGGGTGATCACGGCGTACGCGATCCTCTTCGGCGGTGCGCTGTTGCTCGGCGGCCGGCTCGCCGACCTCCTCGGCCGGCGGCGCCTCTTCGTCGCCGGGCTCGCGGTCTTCGTCGGCAGCTCGCTCCTTTCCGGCCTCGCCTGGTCGGAAGGCTCGCTGATCGCCTTTCGCGCTCTCCAGGGGCTCGGCGGCGCGCTGCTCGCGCCCGCGGCGCTCTCGATCCTGATGACGACTTTCCCAGAAGGCCGCGAGCGCAACACCGCGCTCGGCATTTGGGGCGCAGCATCGGGGAGCGGCGGCGCAGCCGGCGTCCTCCTCGGAGGACTGCTCACTTCGTATCTCAGCTGGTCCTGGATCTTCTTCATCAACATTCCGGTCGGCGCCGTCGTCATCGCGCTGACGCCCTGGCTGCTGCGCGAGAGCCGCGTGGAGACGGCGGAGCGGCGCTTCGACTTCGCCGGCGCAGCCTCTGTCACCTCGGGTCTGATGCTGCTCGTCTACGCGATGACCCGCGCCACCCAGCAGGGCTGGGGCAGCAACTCAACGATCGTGCTGCTGACCGGATCCGTGCTCCTGATCCTCACGTTCATCCTGATCGAGCTCCGTTCGCAGGCGCCTCTGCTGCCGTTGCGGATGTTCCGGCTGCGCACGCTGGCGGCTGCGAATGCAGCCGGGGTCGTCGTCGCGGCGGTCGGCTTCTCGATGTTCTTCCTGTTGACGCTCTACCTGCAGCAGGTGCTCCGCTACTCCGCGATCCAGACGGGCGTCGCCTTCATCACGATCACGCTGTCGATCGTCGTCTTCTCCAACGTCGCGCAGACGCTCGTGACTCGACTCGGCCCGCGCCGCGTGCTCACGACCGGGTTGCTCCTCGCTGCAGCCGCCCTCGCGCTCTTCGCGCGGCTGCCGGTCCACGGACACTACTTCTGGAACGTCTTTCCGGCCTTGCTCCTCGGCGGTATCGGCATGGCTCTTTCCTTCGTCCCGATGACGATCGCGGGACTGACCGGCGTCGAGCGCGCGGACGCAGGCGTCGCCTCCGGGCTCATCAACACCAGTCGCCAGATCGGCGGCGCGGTCGGGCTGGCCGCCGTCAGCACGATTGCCACCACGTACACGGGCCACTACGTCGGCAGCCACGCGGGGACGACGCCCTTGAGCGGCAGCGCCCTTACGCACGGCTTCGACGTCACCTTCTCTGTCCTGACCGCGCTGGCGATCGTCGGTGCACTGGTCGCCGCGATCTTCATCGAGCCACAGCGACGCGTCACGGAGGTCGAGCCCCAGCGTGAGGAGATCATCAGGCCGGTCGAGGAAGCGGCGTGATCGCCGGCGAGAACGCCTTCGACCGGGACGGCGCGATACTCGTCAGTCGCGAGATCGACGACCTGCTCCTGCAGGTGCGAGGGCTGGTCCTCGTCCGCCCGATCCTCAGCAAGCGCGGAGCGACCGATCACGAGCTCGACGCGCACACGAGCGAGCTCGAGCGTCTACGGCGGCTACTGGCGGACCTGATTCGCGGACAACGGTCGTGAGACACTCTGCGGTCCACGTCACGTCGAGTCAGGAGTAAAGCTGATGGCCTCAGCAGGCGGCACCCCGGTCGTTTTCGTCCACGGTCTCTGGCTGCACGCCGATTCGTGGGGCGCATGGGTCGACCGCTTCCGCGAAGAGGGGTACGCGCCGACTGCGCCGGGCTGGCCCGGTGACGCGGACACGATCGAGGAAACGCGGAAGCAACCCGAGCGCGTCGCCGGTCACGGTATCGACGACGTCGTCGACCACTACGCCCGGATCATCGGCGCGCTCGCTGCCAAGCCGGTCGTCATCGGCCATTCCTTCGGTGGACTGATCGTCCAGCGGTTGCTGGGGCAAGACCTCGCCGCTGCAGGAGTGGCGATCGACCCTGCACCGATCAAAGGGATCGTGTTCCTCCCGCCGTCCGCGCTGCGGGTCGCTTCGATCGCGTTGAAGAACCCGGGCAACAAGAGACGGGCGGTCGCGCTGACCGCCAAGCAGTTCCGCTACGGCTTCGGCAATGCGATCTCGGCCGAGGAATCCAACGCACTGTACGAACGCTGGGCGATTCCTTCGCCCGGGAAGCCGTTGTTCGAGGCACCGTCCCGGTGGCGATCAGCAAAGCGACCGTCAAGCGGTACCGCAAGTCACCTGCGGTGACCGACTACCGGGAGTTCCCCGACCGAGGCCACTCACTGACCGTGGACAGTGGCTGGCGCGAGGTTGCCGAGACCGTGCTGACCTGGCTCAAAGAACACGCTCTTTAGCGGCGGGCGCCGGCGGCGTCTCACTGTTCGACCGTCTTGACATCGATCCGGTCGAGCTCGAAGCGACGCGGGTGATCGAGTCGCCTTCGGTCACCCACCTCAAGTTCCGCGTGCCGAATGGAGCACTTCCCGCGTGAGCGCTCCTCAGCGTTTGACGCCATAGTCGCCGAGCCCGCGCTCGAGACGCGCGAACGCCCGTCTGGCTTGTGACCTCAGGTCGGCGGCGAGCTTCGGGCCGCGAATGCTGCTGAGGACGCGCGCCCGGACATGCTCGACGAGCGCCCGCTGGACGCCCATCAAGGCGTTTGCGACCACCCACGGCTCGACAGCGCCGGCGCGGGCCCCTGCCTCCTGGGCGAGAAGCGCGGCCAGAGAGTGCGTGTAGTCGGAGACGATCTGTCGCTCGCGAGCCTGCAGCGCGGGGCTGGCCTTGACGATGCGGCCAGCTGTCGCGATCACGTCCGCGACTTCCTCATCGGCCAAGCGCCGTGAGCCCTCGAGGACGAACCGGCGGAACGCGGCCAGCACCGATTCGCCCGGTGCGCGCCGCCGGACGGCTTCGACGAGCGTCGCCTCGAACGTCTCCATCTCGCTGTAGAAGAGGTCTTCCTTTGCAGGGAAGTAGTTGAAGACTGTCCCTTCGGAGACATCGGCCGCCCTCGCCACATCGGCGATCGTGACGGCGTCGAACCCACGCTCTGCGAACAGACGCCGGGCAGCTTCCGAAATCGCTTGCCGCGTCTGCTCTTTCTTGCGCTCTCGGAGCCCCTGCTCGGCGCTCATGCGATCACCCTAGCACCGCACTTGCGGTAGCACTAAACTTAGTGTTACTCTAAGTTTATGGCTACTACACAGACAAGGAACATGACCGCGCAGGATGGTGGCGGCCTCGATCGCGAGATCCTCAGGCTGGGCGCGGTCGTCGTGATCGGATCGATCATGGCGATCCTCGACGCGACGATCGTCAACGTTGCGATCCCCACGCTCGGCCGCGACTTTCACACCTCGATCTCGACGATCCAGTGGGTCATGACGGGCTATCTGCTCGCGTTCGCGAGCGTCATCCCGCTCACCGGCTGGGCCGGAGAGCGGTTCGGGGCGAAGCGGGTCTGGATCGCCTCGCTGGCCGTGTTCATGGCCGGCTCCGCGCTGGCCGGCAGCGCCTGGTCGATCACGGCGCTGATCGTCTTCCGCGTGATCCAGGGCTTCGGGGGGGGCTTGCTCATGCCGGTGGGTCAGACGATCCTCGCCCGGGCGGCCGGGCCCCAACGAATCGGACGGGTGATGAGCGTGGTCGGTGTCCCGATGTTGCTCGGGCCAGTCTTCGGACCGGTGATCGGTGGAGCGATCGTCGACCAGATCAGCTGGCGATGGATCTTCTTCGTCAACCTTCCGATCGGCCTGCTGGCGATCTTCCTCGCGTGGCGACTCCTGCCCAAAGCTGCGCCGCGGTTCGGCGAACGACTTGACGTGCGTGGGCTCGCGTTGCTCTCTCCGGGGCTGGCGATCTTCGTCTACGGCATGTCTGAGGCGGGTGCGTCCGGAGGCTTCGGCGCCGGACGCGCGCTCGCAGGCATCGCGATCGGCCTCGCGCTCGTCGCGCTGTTCGTCTGGCACGCGTGGCTCCGCGGTCGCGCTGCGTTGATCGACGTGTCGCTCTTCGCGCGACGAGCCTTCGCAGCCGCCGCCGGCACGAACCTGCTCGTCGGGATCGCACTGTTCGGTGCGCTGATCCTCCTCCCGCTCTACTACCAGCTCGTCCGGGGCGAGAGCCCTCTGGCGACGGGCCTATTGCTCATGCCGCATGGCCTCGGAGCAGCGCTCGCGATGCCGATCGCCGGACGAATGACCGATGAGATCGGAGCGCGCCTCGTCATCCCGTTCGGGATCGTGCTCGCTCTCGTCGGGACGCTGGCGTTCACGCAGGTCGGCGCAAACTCGTCGTACGCGTTTCTCGTCGGCTCGCTCTTCGTGATCGGGCTCGGGCTCGGCACCACGATCGTCCCCTCGATGGCGGTCGCGTATCAAGCGGTTCCGCGCGAAGCCGTCGCACAGGCGACGAGCACGATCAACGTGATCCAACGGATCGCCGGCTCCGTCGGCACCGCGCTGCTCGCGGTCGTGCTGCAGCGATCGATCGCGACGAGCCTGCCCGGGCACGTGGGCGGGATCGGTGCCCTCGCTTCACTGTCGCAGAAGGGGCGGGCGCAGGTAGCGCCTGCGCTCGCCGACGCCTTCGGCACGGCGTTCTGGGTGGCCTTCGGGCTCGTGATCGCGGCCCTCATCCCAGCGCTCTTCCTGCCGCGCATCCGCTCGTACGGCGGCGCGCCCTCGGCGCCGGGCCCGGAGGCGACGTCGCTGTGGACGGTACGACGACGCAGTCGAGCCGGGTAGTGTGAGCCGGTCGTGGCACTGAGGACCGCCGCCAAGCCGCCGGGCGCAAGCCTGACCGCGAACCGAATCGAATCGCTTCTCTCGGCGCGGCTCTTCCTCGTTCCCCGACTCACCGACGGGACGCTGTACTTCCTCTCGAGTCTCTCGGGCCGGCTCAGCCTCTACTCGATGGACCCCGCAGGCGGCGTTCCGCAGCCGCTGCTCCCGCCGCAGATCGCGCTGCAGAACCCGGAGCTCTTGAACGGGCATTCGTTCTACGTCCTGCCCGAGCTCGGCCGAATCGTCGTCATGATCGACCGCGACGGAGACGAGAACTACCAGCCGTTCGTCATCCCCCTCGACGGCGGGTTCCCCGAACCGTTCGCTGCCGACCCGTTCCAGGCATACCGCTCGCATCTGGCCGACGTCGACCCCGTGACGGGGATCGCCTACTTCGCGGCCGAATCGCGAGAGGAGTCGATGATCTTCGGATTGCGCGCCGATCTCGGCAGCGGCGCCGTCGAGACGCTGGGGCAAAGCCGGTACGGAGCGGTCCCCGCTGCATGGAGCCCCGATCATTCCCGCGTCGTCCTCTCCGACGAGTATTTGGTGGGTGACGTTCTGCTGTACGAGCGCGACGCAGCAGGCGAACGACGCGTGCTCTACGGCACGCCGCTCGACGAACGCGAGGACGGGCAGGACTACCCGCCCTCGGGTATTCGCTCCTCGCACGGCACCGCGAGCGGCACCGGGGTCCTCCTGGCTGCCAGCGTGTTCGACGACGCAGGTGCTCCGGCCTACCTCGACCTGGGCCGGCCGGGCGCGATCGAGCCCGTCTCAGTCGAAGGCCTCGTCCATGACGGCGTCGGAGAGCTCGAGCGTCTCCAGCATCTCGAGCGCGACCGCTACGCCGTCCACTACAACATCGACGGCTGCTCGTGGGCCTACGACGCTCGCTTCGACGAAGACGCGCGCGTGCTCGCTGTCGAGCGCGTGCTTGTCGGAGAGGGTGAGCTCGCCGGCGGTGTAGCCCACGGGCTCGACTACGACGCGGCGACCGATCGCTTCGCCGTCGCGTTCTGCACGGCGACGAACCCGACGCAGCTCTACGTCCTTGACCCGGAAGCAGGATCGGTTCCCGTGCGGAGGACAAGCGAACGAGCTCTGGGCCTCGCCCCGGAGCTGCTCGCCCCCGGCGAGGATGCGTCGTTCGAGTCCCACGACGGTCTCCGGGTCTCCGCACGCCTCTATCTCCCGTCGGAGGAGCTCGGCTACGAGGGACCTCGGCCGCTCGTCTACTACGTCCACGGCGGGCCGCAGGGCCAGGAGCGCCCCGACTTCGCATGGTTCTCCGTGCCGCTCATCCAGATCCTGACCCTCGAGGGCTTCGCCGTCTTCGTCCCGAATGCGCGTGGGTCGAGCGGCTACGGCCTCGAGTACATGAAACGCGTCGATCGCGACTGGGGCGGACAGGACCGCCTCGACCACGTCTGGGCGATGACGGAGGTTTTGCCAAAGGACGAGCGGGTGGACGTTGCTCGAGCCGGTGTCGTCGGCCGTTCGTACGGCGGCTACATGACGCTCACGCTGGCCGGCCGGCACCCGGAGCTCTGGCGCGCGGCCGTGGACATGTTCGGTCCCTACGACCTCATCACGTTCACCAACCGCATCCCGGAGACGTGGAAGCCGTACTTCGCGCTCGCGGTCGGAGATCCCGAGCACGACCGAGACTTCCTCGTCGAGCGCTCGCCGCGGACCTACATCGCAGGCGTCTCCTGCCCGCTGCTCGTCATCCAGGGACAGAACGACCCGCGCGTCGTCGAGCCCGAGTCGCACGACCTCGTCGACGAGCTGCGCGCGCTCGGCCGCGAGGTCGAGTACCTCGTTTTCGAGGACGAGGGCCACGACGTCTTGAAGCTGCCGAACCGCGTTCGGTGTTACGAGACTATCGTCGGCTTCTTCTCCGAGCAGCTAGCGCCCTGAGGCCTCACGCAAGCGGGGCATCGGCGTTGTTCAAGCGCCGTACTCGTCATGACGGCGGACCCAGTACTGCGGCCTGCCGTCCTCGTCACGCCCTTTCGGAGCGAGGTCGAGAGAGTTTCGCCTAAGCGGGAGTCGGCAGGCCCTCGATCGCGCGCAGGGCGCGCTGCATCTCGTCCTCGTCGAGGGCGACGTCCTCGAGCTTGCCGGCGAAGTACCTGTCGTAAGCGCCCATGTCGAAGTGACCGTGGCCGGAGAGGTTGAACAGGATCGTGCGCTCCTCGCCCGCCTCGTCGGCGGCCTTCGCAACTCGAAGCGTCCCATGAATCGCGTGCGCGGCCTCGGGCGCCGGGAGAATTCCCTCGGTCCCCGCGAAGAGGACCGCCGAGGCGAACACGTCGTTCTGAAGGTACGCCTCGGCGCGGATCAGACCGTCGAGCACGAGCTGCGAAATCAGGGGTGCGACGCCGTGGTACCGCAGCCCGCCGGCGTGG
Organism: Actinomycetota bacterium; assembly: GCA_005885125.1. Taxonomy (GTDB): domain Bacteria; phylum Actinomycetota; class Thermoleophilia; order Gaiellales; family Gaiellaceae; genus 3-1-20CM-4-69-9. Next base: position 21,295 of record VAXU01000056.1, on the reverse strand, counting down.
ATCGGAGCCGGGACGAAGTCGTGTCCCAGTGTGTGCATCGCGACAAGCGGCGTGAGCTTGCTCGTGTCTCCGAAGTCATAGGCGAAGAGGCCGCGGGTCAGCGTCGGGCAGGCTTCGGGTTCGCAGGCCAACACGTCGATGTCGCGACCGGCGATCTTCTCGCGGAGAAACGGAAAGGCGAGGCCCGCGAAGTTCGAGCCGCCGCCGACGCAGCCGATGACAACGTCGGGGAAGGCGCCGGCGAGCTCCATCTGCACGAGCGCCTCCTGGCCGATCACGGTCTGGTGCAAGAGAACGTGGTTGAGGACGCTCCCGAGCGAGTAGGCGGTGTCGTCGCGTCCGGCCGCGTCCTCGACCGCCTCCGAGATCGCGATCCCGAGGCTGCCCGGCGAGTCCGGGTGTTCCTCCAGGATCGCGCGTCCGCACTGGGTGTCTTCCGAAGGGCTCGCCACGATCTCCGCGCCCCAGGTCTGGATCATCGAGCGCCGGTTCGGCTTCTGCTCGTACGAGATCTTGACCATGTAGACCTTGCACTCGAGTCCGATCAGCCTGCACGCGAACGCGAGCGCACTGCCCCACTGTCCCGCGCCGGTCTCGGTCGAGAGCCGCGTCCGCCCTTCCTTCTTGTTGTAGAAGGCCTGGGGGACCGCAGTGTTCGGCTTGTGGCTCCCGGGCGGACTGACGCCCTCGTACTTGTAGAAGATGCGCGAGCGCGTGCCGATCGCCTCCTCGAGCCGCGACGCGCGGAAGAGGGGCGTCGGACGCCAGAGGCTGTAGATCTCCAGCACCTCGTCGGGGATGGCGATCTCCGCGTCCTCGCTCACCTCTTGGCCGATGAGCTCCATCGGGAAGAGCGGCGCGAGATCGTCCGGCCCGATCGGCTCCCCGGTGCCCGGATGCAGCACCGGCTGCAGCGCCGTGGGCATGTCGGAGCGGATGTTGTACCAACGCCGCGGGAGCTGCGATTCGTCGAGGAGGAACTTGGTCTGGCTCGCGGCGCGGGTGCGCGTCTGTTGCACGCCGCGAGCATAGAGCGTCAGCCGGGCCGGTGCACCTGGTCAGGTCAGGGGGAACCCCCCAGCCACGGGGCCGCCCGTCAGACGCTCGGAGCCGCCGCCGCCGCTGCCTGCGCCGCGCGTGCGTATTGACCAGCCGTATCCGTGGGAACTCGCTCGACGCCCGCCGCTGCGTACGCCTCATCCTCATCGAGCGTCTCGTGCTCGAGCAGCGCTTCCGCCAGGGAGTCGAGCTTGCCACGGTTTTCCCCCAACAACGCAACGACCTGGTCGTACGCCTCATCGACGATCCGCCGGACTTCCTCGTCGATCAACTGCTGCGTGTGCTCGGAAACCTCCGAGGCGCCGGGGAGGAGCGGACCCCGACCGTCGGTGGGGATGACGGCGATGGGACCCAACGCGTCGCTCATCCCCCAGCGGCCGACCATCTGGCGGGCGATCTCCGTCAGCTGCTGAATGTCGGACTCGGCGCCGGTGGTCGGCTCGTCGTAGACGAGCTCCTCGGCCGCGCGGCCACCGAGAGCGACCTTGATCTTCGCCAGCAACTCGCGTTGTTGGTAGTTGAAGCGGTCGGCCTCGGGCGCCGAGAAGGTGACGCCGAGCGACAGTCCACGCGGGATGATCGAAATCTTGCGCACCGGATCGGCGCCGTCGGTGAGCATGCCGACGATCGCGTGCCCGCCCTCGTGGTACGCGGTTCGGCGCCTGTCCTCCGGGCTCATCATCACCTGCCGCTCCGCGCCGAGAACAATCCGCTCCAGCGCGTCAGTGAAGTCGGCCTCGGTGACGACGTCCCGTTGTCGTCTCGCCGCGAGCAGCGCCGCCTCGTTGACGAGGTTGGCCAGGTCGGCACCCACCATCCCGGGAGTCGTTGCGGCGATCCGCCCGAGGTCGACGTCCGGTCCGAGCGGCACCCCTCGCGCGTGGACTTTGAGGATCGCCTCGCGTCCCGAGCGGTCGGGAGGCTGCACCGCGACTCGCCGGTCGAAACGTCCCGGCCGCAGCAGCGCCTGGTCGAGCACCTCGGGCCGGTTCGTGGCGCCGATCACGATCACTCCGGTCGACGAGTCGAAGCCGTCCATCTCGGTCAGGATCTGGTTCAGCGTCTGCTCGCGCTCGTCGTTGCCGCCGCTGAATCCTGCAACGGCCGAGGTCCGCGACCGGCCGACCGCATCGAGCTCGTCGATGAACACGATCGCCGGTGCTGCCTCCTTCGCCTGCGCGAACAGGTCGCGCACACGTGACGCGCCCACTCCGACGATCGCTTCGACGAACTCCGATGCCGCCATCGAGAAGAACGGGACGTTCGCCTCGCCGGCAACCGCTCGCGCAAGGAGCGTCTTCCCCGTGCCCGGCGGGCCGGACAGGAGCACGCCGTGCGGGATACGCCCTCCCAACCGTCGGTACTTCTCGGGATTGCGCAAGAAGTCGACGACCTCCGTCAGCTCGGCCTTCGCCTCGTCGATGCCGGCGACGTCCGCAAAGGTCACGCGGTCACCGGAGGGCTGGTAGCGGCGCGCCTTCGAACGGCCGAACGAGCCGAGCACGTTCTGAACGTTGCCCGCGCGGCGCATGAGCCAGAACAGGAGCCCGACGAACAGAATCGTCGGCCCGAATCCGAGCAGCACGTTCTCCCACCACGGTGCTCCGGTGTCCAACGGCTCCGCGTTCACGACCACGCCTTTGCTCTCGAGGAGCCGGGAGAGTGCATTGTTGTCCGCGAAGGCGGGAATCTCCGTTCGAAAACGCGTCGTCGGCTTCGAGCCGACGTAGCGCACCTTCTGCGTGAAGGTCCCCTGGATCGCGGTGCCTTTCGATGTGATCTGGGCGACGTGTCCGGCACTCACCTGCTGGAGGAAGAACGGGCTGTACGGGACACGCACCCGCGAGGGCGCCTGCGTCGCACGCGAGCCGGCCCAGAAATTGAAGATCAGCAGCGCGACGGCGAAGAGGACCCAACGCATGCCGATGCGCGGACGCGGCGGGCTGGGCTTAGGAGAGCCCCCCGGCGCCGGAGACCGCGGCGGATTCGCTTGCTTTGGATCCCCGCTCGTCGCGGCCAGGATCAGCTCCCTTCTGGACGGCTGCTTGCCTCAGCGTGAATTGTGAAGCAAGCCGGCCGTGCTGGGAGGCCTACCCGCCGTCAAAGGCCCCTCCGTACTGAGATGAGGGTGTTGCGCTCGTCGCCACCTTTCACGGTTCGCTCGAGGACGTTGCCGATCCCGCGGACGTAGTACTTGTGGTCGATCACTCCTGGTTCGAGCGGGGTCCACTCCTCGGTGAGCAGCGCGTTCTTCGACGTGACGTAGGGAACCTGGACGTTCGCGTGCAGGCTGATGACCTTGAAGTGGTCCTCGGCATGGCCTATGTAGAACTCCTGTCGCCCCGACTGACCGACGGTCGGATCGGCAGGCATGAAGATCCCGGGCCTCGCACCGTCGCGGCCCGCCTGCCTGTCCTGCGTGTACCAGTCGGTCGTACGCTCGTGGAGCCGTCCATGCAGATACAGCAGGTCTTTCACGACGACGCACGGGGCTCCGGCAATCGTCTTCGTCTGATGCGTAGCTGTTAGGACGTCGCGGGACGGCTGACCGTCTTTGACGCCGTGGTAGACGTAGGTCGTACCCGGCTTCAACGGGAACCACGGGTTGTCGACGCGGGCGCTGAAACCGGTGGCTGTCGGCCCAGCGCTTCCCGACTGCGACGCGAGGAGCGCGACAACTGCAGCCACGGCCAGGGCGATCGATCGAGCTCGCATTCCGACCCCTTTCGGTCGTTTGGCCGGGCACGCTACGGGCCGAAGATGAACAAGCGATGACTGACGATGAGCACGCTGTCATCTCGGGTTCATCCGGAAAGGTGACAATTTCGCCGTGCGAGTACTGATCGTCGAGGACGAGCTGCGGATGGCCGGCCTGATCCGGCGCGGCCTGACGAACGAGGGACTAGCTGCGGACGTCGCCGCCACCGGCGAGGACGCGCTCTGGATGGCCCAGGCGCACGAGTACGACGCGATCGTGCTCGACGTGATGCTGCCAGGGCTCACCGGGTTCGATACGTGCCGGCGACTGCGCAAAGAGGGCATCTGGGCGCCCGTGCTGATGCTGACGGCACGCGACTCCGTCGAGGACCGTGTCGCAGGTCTCGACACCGGCGCCGACGACTACCTCGTGAAGCCGTTCGCGTTCGCGGAACTGCTCGCCCGGTTACGCGCACTCGCCCGACGCGGCGAGCTGGAGCGGCCGAGCGTGCTCGAGGTGGGCGATCTCCGGCTCGACCCGGCGACGAGGGAGGTGTGGCGCGGCGCCGCTGAAATCCGTCTCTCGGCGAAGGAGTTCGCCCTGCTCGAGACCTTCATGCGCCGGCCCGGCGAGGTGCTGTCGCGCCTGCACCTCCTCGAGCATGCGTGGGACTTCACGTACGACAACCGCTCGAACGTCGTGGACGTGTACGTACGCCGCCTTCGCCTGAAGATCGACGAGCCGTTCGGCCGCCGGACGCTGGAGACGATCCGCGGCGGCGGCTATCGGCTTCGCAGGGACCGAGAACGATGAGCCGCTGGTCGATCCGCATCCGCGTCACCGCCGCCTTCGCGCTCGCGATGGCCGCGGTGCTCGCAGGCTCCGGCTGGTTCCTCTACGCCCGTCTGGGCTCGCATCTCGGGTTGGCGCTGGACCGCGAGTTGCGTGTGCGTGCCCAGGACCTCGCCGCGCTCGTGCAACAGCCCCACGCCTCGCTCGCCAACGACGGCGGCGGCCGCTTCGTCGAGCACGGCGAGAGCTTCGCGCAGCTCCTCGACCCGCAGGGCCGCGTCGTCGACGCCACTCCCCCGCTCGGCACGGTCGCACTCCTTCGGCCGCCAGAGCTGGGGGCGGCCCGGCGCAGCCCGATCTTCGCCGACCGTTCCACCGTCCCGGGCCTGGACGAAGCGTCGCGGTTGCTCGCGACACCGGTTCGGCGGGGCGGGCGACAGCTGGTGCTCGTCGTCGGTGCAACGAAACAGGACCGCAACGAGACACTCGCGAGCTTCCGCGACGAGCTCCTGATCGCCGGTCCGATCGCACTCGTCCTCGCGTCGCTGGTCGGCTACCTGCTCGCGGGCCTCTCGCTCCGCCAGGTCGAGTCGATGCGCCGCCGCGCAGCCGCGATCTCTGCGGAGACGCCCGGCGAACGACTGCCCGTACCGCCGACCGGCGACGAGCTCGAACGGCTCGGCGAGACCCTGAACGCCATGCTCGGCCGCCTCGAGACCGCGCTCGAGCGCGAGCGGGACTTCGTCGCCGACGCCGGTCACGAGCTGCGTACGCCGCTTGCGCTCCTCCGCACGGAGCTCGAGCTCGCACTTCGACACGCGGACTCGCCAGAGGAGCTCAGGGAGGCGGTTCGCCGGTCCTCACGAGAGGTCGATCGGCTTACCCAGCTCGCGGAGGACCTTCTGCTGATCGCGCGCTCCGATCGAGGAAAGCTTCCATTGAACCTCGAGACGCTCGACGCCGCCGAGATCCTCGACACGGTTGCGAATCGTTTTCAGTGGCGCGCCGAAGAGGCGGAGCGTCCACTCGCGCGCGAAGGCGCACCGGGGGCCCGGATTCGTGCCGACCGCCTTCGCCTCGAACAGGCTCTCGCAAACCTAGTCGACAATGCTCTGCGCCACGGGGACGGCGGCATCCGCATCGGCCTGACCACTGCGAACGGCACCGCCGTCGAGCTGCACGTCCGAGACGAAGGGCCCGGCTTCCCGCCGGAGTTCCTCGAACATGCCTTCGAGCGCTTCACGCGCCCCCAGCGCGGCCGCCAAGGCTCCGGCAGCGGGCTCGGGCTATCGATCGTACGAGCCGTCGCCGAAGCGCACGGAGGCCGCGCGCAGGCTGCGAATTCGCACGGCGGCGGAGCCGACGTCTGGCTCGTCCTTCCGCTGCACAAATGCGGCGCTACGGACGCGCGCCCGGGCGCCAGCCGCCTATGAAGCCGAGCACGATCACGATCACGACACTCACGATCACGACCCAGAGCCAGCCCGCCGCTGCCAGGAACATCGTTCCTCCCTCTCGTCGATGGGTATGCCCTACCCGTAGTTGGCCGATGCGAACCCCGTAGGGTGCGCCGCGTGATCGACGACGTGATCCGCGCACGCAGGACGCACAAGTCCTTCGGGCCAAAACCGGTGTCCCGCGCGGTGCTCGAAGAGTTGTTCGAGCTCGCTCGCTGGGCGCCGAACCACCATCGCACGAACCCATGGCGCTTTCGCGTCCTCGGACCGCAGTCGCTCGAGCGCCTGAAGGAAGCAGCAGGGCCGGCGGAGGCGCCGAAGCTCGAACGAGCGCCGACGCTCGTGCTCGCGTCGGCGGCTCTGAGCGGCGACCTGATCCAGGACGAGGAGGACGTCTGCGCGACGGCGTGCGCGATCTACGCCGTCCTACTCGGTGCGCATGCACGCGGGCTGGCGAGCTACTGGCGCACGCCGCGCGTGCTCCGCACTCGAGCAGGACGCGAAGCGCTCGGCGTGCCCGAAGGAGAGCGCGTCCTCGGGCTCGTCCATCTCGGGACGCGGAAGAGCGAGCCGCCGCCGCCCGAGCGGGCCCCGATCGAGTCCTTCGTGTCCCAGCTCCCGTAGGTACGCTGGCCCGCGTGACCGAAGCCGCCCGGGACGAGCGCGACATCGTCTGCCCGCACTGCAAGAAGCCGTTCACGGGCGAGTTGCTGCCAGGTGCGGCCGAGCGCTACCGCGGCTTCAAGTGCCCGCACTGCAAGCTGTTCGTCCCCGCTGAGCGGGCCGCAGACCGCAGCGGGTAGTCCCTCGTTCAAGGGATGAGCAGGGAGCGCCGATACGGCCTCTGTGGCCGTAGACGTCGCCGCTCCGCATGCCGAATCCGAGGTCGCTCCGAGCCCGTTCGTGCTCCAGCGGGCGGCGGCCGTACCGGCCTGGGTCTGGCTCACCGGGATCGTGGTCGCGAGCTTCGGCGGGCGCCTGCTCGCGGCGCTCGGCCGCGTCGCGCCGTTCTACCTCCCTGACGAGTACATCTATCCCTCGCTCGCCCGTGGCTTCGCCGAGCACGGACGGCCGCTGATCCGAGGCGTCGGCGTCCACTTCCCCGCGTTGCTCGAACCGCTCGTGACCGCGCCCATCTGGCTCCTGACGAAGGATCCTCAGACCGCGTGGCGCCTGACGCAGTCGATGCACGCGCTGGAGGTCTCGCTCGCCGCCGTGCCCGCCTATCTCCTCGCGCGCCGTGTCGGGCTCGAGCGCTGGCTCGCACTCGGTGTCGCGGCCCTCGCCGTCGCCGTGCCCGATGCGGTGTACGCCGGCTCGATGCTCGCCGATCCGCTCGCCTATCCGCTCGTGCTCGGCGCGCTCTGCGCCGGCGTGTCCGTGATCGCGGACTCGACACGCCGCGCGCAGCTCGCCTTCGTCGCGCTGACGGCGCTGACCGTTGCGACGCGGATCCAGTATGCGGTCGTCCCGTTCGCGGTCCTGCTCGGCGCGCTGGCTGCGGACCGTTTTCGCGTGCTGGCGACGATCAAGCGCCTGTGGCTTTCACTCGTGTTGCTCGCCGTGCCGCCCGCGTTGCTGTTCGGCGTGCTCGGCAACGAGCGCGTCCTCGGCGTCTACGCGCACGGCCGGCACGTGCTGCGGCCGGTCGCGATTCTCCAGTGGGTCGGGCGTGACGCGATGCTGCTCGCGTACTCGTCCGGTTGGGTGATCGTTCCGGGTGCTCTCGTCGGGATCGCCTACGCGCTCGTGCGCCCTCGCACACGCGCCGAGGTCGGTTTTGCCGTGACGACGCTCGCGCTCGCCGGCGCGCTGCTGCTCGAGGCTGCGCAGATCGCGGACACGGACTCGCAGCGGTTCCAGGAGCGCTACCTGTTCGTGCTCGTGCCCCTGCTGGCGATCGCCTTCGGCCTGTACGTCCGGCGCGGGCTACCGCAGAAGCTTCCAGTAGCGCTCGTCGCCGCCGGGCTCCTGTTGCTCGCCGCGCGGATTCCGCTCTCGGGCTACGCGGCGGCCCACAACAAGGACGACTCGCCGACGCTGTGGGCAGTGCTGCGGCTCGAGTCGCTGGTGACGACCGGGAACGGGGCGCTCGCCGTCGCTCTCGCCGCCGCCGCGCTGTCGGGACTGGCGGCGCTCGTCGGCGCCCGCAGGCTCCCGGGCGGCGGCGCGCTCGCGCTCACCGCGGCCGTCGCAGCGTGCTGCGCGTTGTCGGCGGGTGCGACGTCATTCGATTCGAAGACGAGCCACCTGCTCCGCCGCATGCTGCCGTCCGACCTGAGCTGGGTCGACCACGAGCGCCTCGGCGCCGTCGATCTGATCGCTCCTCCGGGCGCACGGAAGGAGCAATCGTGGGAGCAGCTGTTCTGGAACCACTCCGTCGAGCGGCTGCTGCTCCTTGGCAGCCCGGAGATCGACCAGTTCGCAGCGGGCCGCGTGCACGTCGCCGAGGACGGCCGGATGCTCGTCGACGGTCACGTCCTGCGGCGGCCGATGCTCGTGCAGACATATGCGTCCACCGTCGAGCTCACGGGCGTCAAGCGGATCCGCCACGAGCTGATCTTCGATCTCTACCGACCGGTAGGAACGCCGCAGCTCCATCTGCTCGCAGCGGGTCGCTTCGCGGACGGATGGCTCGCACCGCGCGGCGCGATCACCGTCTGGGATCGGAGACCAGGCTCGCTGCGGCTGCGGCTTTCACTTCCGCCTGCGGCGCAGGTGACGCCGCTCCATCTCACCGCCCGGGGGTACGACCGCATCGTGCGCGTTCACCCAGGCGGGCATGTGACGCTCTCGGTTCCGGTCCCCGGCGGCGGCCCTTGGAGCCTGCACTTTTTGACGCCGCGCCCGGGCTATCTCTCCAACGACCGCGCAGTCAGCGTCGTCTCGTCGCGGCCGGTCTTCGTCCCCGGCGGTTAAACGCAGTCCTTCAGGCCCTGGGCCTCAGGCAGGGACTCGAGCTTCTTCAGCGTGTTGTTCTCGATCTGACGGATGCGCTCGCGGGTGACGCCGAAAGCTCGGCCGACCTCCTCCAGCGTGCACGGCTGCGACCCCGACAGGCCGAAGCGCAGCTCGATCACCTGGCGCTCACGCTCCGGCAATGCGGAGAGCGCGTGTTCGATGTCCTCGCGGCGGAGTGACAGCGTCGCGGTGTCGAACGGAGACTCGGCCGACTCGTCCTCGACGAAGTCGCCCAGCTCCGACTCCTCCTCCTCGCCGATCGGCTTCTCGAGCGACACCGGCAACTGCGACATGCGCAGGATCTCGCGTACCTCGTCCGTGGTCATCTCGAGCTCCTCCGCGATCTCGTCCGGACGCGGTTCACGGCCGAGACGCTGCACGAGCTGGCGCTCGATGTGCACGACCTTGTTGAGCTTCTCGACCATGTGAACCGGGATGCGGATCGTGCGCGCCTTGTCCGCGATCGCGCGCGTGACCGCCTGCCGAATCCACCACGTCGCGTACGTCGAGAACTTGTAGCCCTTCCGGTAGTCGAACTTCTCGACGGCGCGGATCAAGCCGAGCGAGCCCTCCTGGATCAGATCGAGGAACGAGAGGCCTCGGCCGAGATACGACTTCGCGATCGAGACGACGAGGCGGAGATTTGCCTCGATCATCTGCCTCTTCGCGAACATGTCGCCGCGCTCGATCCGTTTCGCGAGGTACACCTCCTGGTCGGCGGTCAGCAGCGGCACCTTCCCGATCTCGCGGAGGTAGAGCCGCAGCGAGTCGAGCGACGGCTCGACGCTCAGGTCGAGCTTCGGTGCCTTCTCCTCCTCTGGCTGCGGCTGTTCGTGCGGCGGATGCTTGTGTGTCTCGCCTTCGACGAGCTCGACGCCGTGGTCGATCAGGTACGTGTAGAAGTCCTCGACCTGATCTTTTGTGAGCTCGACATCCTCGAGCCCCGCGGCGATCTCGTCATAGTTGAGGAGCCCTTTCTCGAGACCGTCCTGAACGAGCTTGTGTAGCTCTTCGACGTCGGGGAGAGAGATGTCGACGGTGAGCAACTGGGGCTACCTCCGGGCTTGCAGGTTGATGGGGACTCGATCGAACCTCAAGACGCGAAAGAGCCGGAGCTCGTTTCCCCTCCGGCTCACCCTCTCGCCGCTGTGGATATTACAAAAGCGACAGCGAAGTGGAAGGGGCGATTTTCCCGGCCTGTGCGAGCATTTCGCCCGTGAGGAACGTGCTGGTCGTTACGTTGTCCACAGGCCGCGTCAGCCGCTGACGATCTCTCCGACTCGCTCGCCACGGCTGTTCTCGACCGGCAACATCGCGAGGTCGCCGAGGTCGCGGCCGAGGTGCGCGAAAAACGTATGGGCCGCCGGGCCGAGCGCACGACCGCTCCCGTCCTCCGACTTGAGCGCGACGCCGATGCCGTCGCCTGCCGCGCACAGCAGCCCTTCCGCCCCGCCCTTGGCGATCCAGCCCGGCAGCGCCTTCATCAGGCGCGTGTCCGACGCCTTCGGCCCCCGGATCAGATCGGGGTGCGCCCGCATCGCTGCCGCCACGCGTGCGCCGCCGTCGAGCTGCTCGAACCGGGAGAACGCATATGCGATCCGCTCGAGCGGCATCCCGAAGGTGACGACACCGCAGCCGTCGACCGCGGTCTCCAGCTCGTCCTCAGCGACGCCTGCCGCCTCGGCGTGAACGGCGAGCATCTCCCGCTGCACGCGGTGACCCTCGAGCCGGTAGCCCTCGCTGCGCCAGCCGCGCGCGCGGCAGAGCGCGAGCATGCCGGCGTGCTTGCCGGAGCAGTTGTGGTTCAGCTTGCGCGGCGGGGATCCCTCGGCGCCGCACTCGAGCTCGGCCTCCTCTGCCGGCGCCTTCGCGAGCAGTGAGCGCACCGCGTCGAGCTGCGCGGGATTCGCGAGGTGCGAGGCGGAGGCGATCGCGAGCTCGCGGTCGTCCACGTCCTCGCGGGCGCGCGCGAGCGGGACGGCCTGGAGCGGCTTCGACGAGGAGCGCATGAAGCAGACGAGCCCGGGGTTGCCGGCCTCGGCGATCACGGCGCCGTCCGAGACAGCCACCGCGTGCACGCGGTGGCGTGCCTCGACGATCGCGCCGCGGCGGACGATGACGCTGAGCGCCTCCACCGCGGCAGCGTAAACGGCGCGACCGCTCTGGCCGACGACCGCGGGTTCACCTACGGTTGGCGGAGTGAATCGGGGGCTGAAGCACCTCTGGCCACGAGGCGCTCTCTGGCGGCACCGGGACTTTCTGAAGCTCTGGGCGGGCCAGACGATCAGCGAGTTCGGCTCGCAGTTCAGCCTGCTCGCGCTGCCGCTGGTCGCGATCTACGTCCTCCATTCGAGCGCGTTCGCGGTCGCAGCCCTCACGATTTTCGAGCAGTTGCCGTTCCTCCTGTTCGCGCTGCCCGCCGGAGTGTGGGTCGACCGGCTGGCCCGGCGCCCCATCCTGATCGTCGGCGACATTGGTCGCGCGCTCGCGCTCGCTTCGATTCCAATCGCATACGCACTCGGCGAGCTCAGCATCGGGCAGCTGTTCGCGGTCGCGTTCATCGTCGGCGTGCTGACGGTGTTCTTCGACGTCGCGTACCAGTCGTACCTCCCCTCCCTGGTCGCGCGCGAGCAGCTCATCGACGGCAACTCGAAGCTTCAGGGCTCCGCGTCGGTCGCTCAGCTCGGAGGGCCCGGAGTCGCCGGCCCGCTCATCAGGCTCCTTTCGGCGCCGTACGCGATTCTCGCGGACGTCGGGAGCTTCATCGTGTCGGGAGCGTTCGTCCTCTCGATCCGTCGGCGGGACGACGTCGCAAGCCGGCAGCAGGCCGAGCGTCGCGGGATGAAGCTCGAGTTGATGGAGGGTCTCCGCTACGTGCTCCAAAACAGGCACCTGCGCGCAATCGCGGCCTGCACCGCGAACTCGAACTTCTTCGGCAACGTGACGTACGCGATCCTGTTCGTCTACTTCGTTCGCCGGCTCAACCTCTCGGCGACGCTGATCGGCGTGATGCTCTCGTGCTCGAACCTGGGGCTCCTGGTAGGCGCGTTCACCGCCGGCTGGATCTCGCGCCGGTACGGCGTCGGGCGGACGCTCGTCTGGACGTCCGTCGCGGTCGGTCCGTCGCTCCTGCTGATCCCACTTGCGCCGATGAGCTTTCCCGTTCCCGTGCTCGTCGTCGCACTGATGCTGTTCGGGTTCAGCGGCGTCGTCTACAACATCACCCAGATCAGCCTCCGGCAGGCGATCACGCCCGAGCGCCTGCAGGGCCGCATGAACTCGGTCATGCGCTTCATCGTGTGGGGCGTGCTTCCACTCGGCGCTCTCCTCGGCGGCCTGCTCGCCTCGACGGTCGGCCTTCGCACGACGCTCTGGGTCGCAGGCATCGGCGGCTCGCTGTCGTGGCTCCCGGTTGCGCTCTCGCCGGTCCGCTCCCTGGTGCAGGTGCCAAAGCACGAGGCAGAAGTGCTGGAAGCGCACGAGCCCGGCGTGGTCGGCGGCGTCGTGATCGACCTCGGGGACGAGCCGCTCGCGACGCCGGCTTCGACCGATGCCTGAGCTGCCGGAGGTCGAGGCCTGGCGGCGCGCGCTCGACGGCCCGGTGTCCGCATTCCCGATCGTCAAGGCAGGGCCCGCGCACGTCGCGACGCTGAAGACGTTCGATCCGCCGCTGTCGACGCTCGAGGGCAGGCGGCTCGCGGGGGCCGAGCGGCGCGCGAAGCGGCTGCTCTTTCCGACGGGCGACGGAGACCTCGTCGTGCTCGTCCATCTGATGACCGCCGGTCGGCTCCGGTTCCTGCGCGCGGGTGAGAAAGGGCCGAAGGTGCCGGCGTTCCGGCTCGGGTTCCAGGACGGCTCGCAGCTCGTGCTGACAGAGGCCGGCGCGAAGAAGCGCGCGGGCGTGTGGCTCCTGACGCCGGAGGAGGCGGAGCTCGAGCTCGCCCACCTCGGGCCCGAGGCGCTCGGGCTCGGCGCCGAGCGGCTCGGCGAGATCTGCGCGGGCGAATCGCGCCGGCTCCACTCGCTGCTTCGCGATCAGCGAGTGATCGCCGGCATCGGTCGCGCGTGGGCCAACGAGATCCTTCACCATGCACAGCTGTCGCCGTACGCGCTGTCGCGCGAGCTCGAGCCGGACGAGGTGTCGCGGCTCGCGACTGCGATCGACTCGGAGCTGGCGCGCGGTCTCGAGCTACGCGAGCGCGGTGCGAACGACAAGAAGACCTATCGGGTGCACAACAAGCTGGGCGAGCCGTGCTACGTCTGCGGCACGCCGATCGCGCGCGTCGACTACGAGGAGCACACCGTCTACTACTGCCCGCAGTGCCAGACCGGGGGTCGCGTGCTCAAGGACCGCCGGCTGTCACGGCTGCTGCGCTAGCGCTCGTTCGACGAGCTCCGCCGCTTCGTGCACGCGGGCGACTTCGCGAGCGTCGAGCCCTGCAAGCCGCTCGGCGAGGTTGGTGATCCGGCGCTCGCGCGCACCCTGGAGCACGCGGTTTCCCTTTGCGGTCGCGTGCACGCGCACGACACGGCCGTCGCCTGGGTCTGCCTTTCGACCGACCAGCCCGTCAGCCTCGAGCCCGCGGACGATGCGCGTCATCGTCGGCGGCCGGACCTGCTCGGCGGCGGCGAGCTCGCCGAGCGTGCGGGCGCCGCCGAAGACGAGGACGGAAAGAGCGGAGAGGCGCGCCGAGCTCAGTCCGCTCGCCGCGTCTTCACGCGCGACGCGCCGGAGGACGTGGATGGACGCCGAGTGAAAACGATCCGCGGCCTCGCGATGAGCGCTTGACAATGGCCTAGTCATTTAGTTAGCCTAACTAAATAGTATCAAGCGAGGAGGATGACCATGACCGAGCTGCTCGAAGCGCTCTATCGAGGCCAGAACGACCGTGTCGACGAGCTGCTCGCGCAGGCGCCGGAGCTCAATGTCTTCGAGGCTGCGGCGCTCGGGAAGGCCGACCGCGTTCGCCGGCTCCTCGACCTCGTCGAGCGCGGCGCCGATCCGAACACGCTCGCGCGCAACCCCCACATCCAGACGTCCGCCCTCCACGCGGCCGCCGCCGGCGAGAACAAGGACTCCGCGGTGCGCTTCGAGCTGTGCAAATTGCTGCTCGAGCACGGCGCCGATCCGAATCTCCGGCAGGGACAGGATGGGTTCCGCGCGATCGACGCGGCGCGGCAGAACGGCGACAAGGAAGTCGAGCTGCTGCTCGTCGACCACGGAGCCGAGGGCTAGCGGCTCAGTTCTTCCCGCCACGCGTCGAGCAGGCCGTCCACGTGCCGGCGCTGCTCGCGCGTGAACGGGACGTCCGCGAGCAGCCTCCGCACCTCCGCTGGATCGTCGTGTTGGACGGCGGCCTCGAGCCGCTCTCGCATCGGCAGCGGCTGGGCGAGCTGGCGCCGGAGCCAGCGCCGCAGGCTGACTTGCGCCGCGCTGATCACCCGGGCAGGCGGACGACGACGGCCTCGGTATCCAGCACGACGGAGCCGCCGAGCGCCTCGACGAGCAGCACTGCGACGGCGGCGCCGAGATCCCGAAGATCCTCGCCGAGCAGCACAGGCCCCGACGCCGCCGTGACTGGCCGGATCGTGAGCGCGGTTCCGTCGGCGTGACACTCCACCTGGTCGAAGCCGCCGTGGCGCAGCGCTGCCTGGACGAGCGCCGCGATCCCTCGACGCGTCGCATCGACGTCGACGCTGACCGATCCGCCCGGGCCGCCGACGCGCACGCGCTCCTCGCCCAGCGCCTCGGCGGCCGCGCGTGCGAGCTCGAGCGTGTCCACGGGTTGCAGGTTCGGCTCGTAGCGGCCGCCTCGGATGCGTGCTGCCAGCCCGAGCTCGTCGAGCAGCTCTGCGAGCTGGCGCGACGCCGCGTCGATCATCTCCACGTAGCGCTGCTTCGGTTCCCCCAGATCGCCCAGGCGGACGAGCGTCTGCGCGAAGCCGTGGATCGTCGCCAGAGGCGTTCGCAGGTCGTGCGCGGCGAGCGACACGAGACGCGGGAAGGAGGTGTCGGGTTGCCCCACGGGCGCGCGGTCACACTAACCTGTCGGGATGACCGACTCGCGCCACCTGCTCGACGACGTGCAGGCCTCGACCCCGGAGGTCCGGATCGGCCTCTCGCGGGCGGGCGTGCGCGGCGTGAGCAAGGCGATCCGCCTACGGTGGGGCGACGCAGAGAAGCTGATCGCCGCCGAGATCGACTGCACCGTCGACCTCGACCGAGCGCAGAAGGGCGTCCACATGTCCCGCTTCCCGGAACTCTTCGAGGAGGCGATCGAGGAGGTCGTGATCGGGGAGGCCTTCCTCGTCGAAGAGCTCGCAGAGCACATCGCGCGGCACATCGTCGAACGGCAGCGTGCGGGCCGCGCCGAGGTTCAGATCACCGCGAGGTATCCGGTCGAGCGGCGAACGCCCGTGACGAGGCTCGCCACGCAGGAGATGGTCGCACTGATCGGGATCGCCGCCGCGTCCGAGAACGGCGTGCGCCGGCTCGTGGGGGTTGAGGCGACCGGGATCAACGCCTGTCCGTGCGCGCAGGGACTCGTGCGGGGGCGCGCGTCGGAGCGGCTGGCGGAGGCCGGCTTCGACGAGCTGGACGTCGAGCGGATCCTCGAGCTCGTCCCGCTCGCGACGCACAACCAGCGCGGCCGCGGGACGCTCTATCTCGGCACGGAAGCGCGTGTCAACGCCGAGGATCTCGTCACGATCGTCGAGGGCTCCATGAGCTCCCCGATCTACGAGCTCCTCAAGCGGCCGGACGAGCTCTTCGTCGTCGAGCACGCGCATCTGCAGCCGCGCTTCGTCGAGGATTCGGTGCGGATCGCGCTCAAGTCGGCGCTGGAGCGCTACGACACCCTCGACGACGGGGACTTTCTCCTCGCCCGCCAGCTGAACTTCGAGACGATCCACAACCACGAGGTGCTGGCCGAGCGCTTCGGAACGGTCGGGGAGCTCCGCGGCGAGCTCGCGCACGGCGAGCCCGAGCCGCGTCACACCGAGCTGCGCGAGTGGCTCGCCGCCTGACCAGCGCCGCGCCCGTCTGCAGCTAGGCGCTCGCGGGGCGGCGGAAGCGGAAGCGGCTCTCCGTTCCCGCGCGCAGGCGCGCGATGTTCGCGCGGTGAAGGACGACGACGGCGATCGCGGCACCGGCCGCGAAGGTGATCACCGGCCACGGCTCGTCGAGCAGCACCGCGACCAACGGCAGCGAGCCCGCCGCGACCATCGACGCGACCGATGCGTAGCGGAAGATCAGGAAGCACGCGATCCACACGCCGGCGCCGATGCCGCCGACTACTGGCGCGACCCCGAGGAACGCGCCGCCGCACGTCGCGACCATCTTCCCGCCGCGCTGCCAGCGCAGGAACAGCGGCCGCCAATGGCCGAGCATCGCCGCCGCGCCCGCGAGCACGCCGGCGAGGTGCGACACGAAGATCGTCGCCAGCAGCGCCGGCACGAAGCCCTTCGCCGTGTCGGTGAAAACGACCGGCAATCCGAGCCGCCAGCCGAACGTGCGCCAGACGTTCGTCCCGCCGATGTTCCCGCTGCCGTGCGCTCGAATGTCCGTGCGCTTCACCGCACGCACCAGCCCGTACCCCGTCGGGATCGAGCCCGCCAGGTAGCCGATCACGGCGAACAGCGCCGTCGTCACGAGCGGGCCCTTACTTCTGGATCTGGTACTTCGACACCCAGTCGTTGACCGTGTGCCAGTCGAGGTTGTCGAAGAACGCGGTGATGTACGAGCCGCGATCGGTCTGGTAGTCGAGGAAATATGCGTGCTCGTAGACGTCGAGCGCGATCAACGGCGTCGCGTTCCAGATCGGGAACGTGTTTTGCGCGTCGCCGATGTAGTTGAACAGCCGGCCTTCGTCCCAGTCGTAGGCCGTCCACGCCCACCCGCGGCCCGCCATTCCGGTCGCCTTCAGGTCGGCGCGCCAGTCGGCGGCCGAGCCGAAGTCGCGCGCGATCAGGTCGCCGATCAACCCGTCCGGGTCGCCGCCGCCGCCGCCGAGGTGCTCGAAGTAGATCTCGTGGTTCTTGATGCCGCCGACCGCGAACGACAGCTCGACCTTGAGCCCCCGGATCTCCGAATAGACCTGATTCGCGCTCGCGAGGTCGATGCCGTCCAGCTGGCGGAGAATCTCGTTTCGCTTGTTGACGTAGCCCTCGTAGAGCTTGTAGTGCGCCTCGACCGCCGCGCGCGAAATCCCGTCGAGCTCGTAGAGCTCGGGTTTCAGCTGCCGCGCGGTGATCTCCTCGAACTGGAACGCGAGCGTCGCCACTGGCTCCTCCCGTGGACGTGACCGGCGCGCGGAGCATATCCTCGCGCGGTCACCGAGAAAGGAGCGACCCCATGCCCTTCGAGGTCCCCGCGCTGCCGTACGACTACAACGCGCTCGAACCGCATATCGACGAGCAGACGATGCACGTGCACCACGACAAGCACCACCAGGCCTACGTCGACAACGCCAACAAGGCGCTCGAGGGAACCGAGTGGGCCGATCGTTCCGTGGAGGCGATCCTCGGCAACATCGAGATCCTCCCGGAGGACAAGCAGGCGCCCGTCCGCAACAACGCCGGCGGGCACGCGAACCACTCCCTCTTCTGGGAGATCATGAGCCCGGACGGCGGCGGCGAGCCATCGGGGTCGCTCGGCGCCGCGATCGAGTCGACCTTCGGCAGCCTGGACGAGCTGAAGTCAGCGGTCAACGACGCCGGGGTGAAGCGGTTCGGATCCGGCTGGACGTGGCTGATCCACGACGGCACCGGGCTCGCCGTCCAGTCGACGCCGAACCAGGACTCGCCGTGGCTGGACGACGACGCGCCGCTCCTCGGGATCGACGTGTGGGAGCACGCCTACTACCTCAAGTATCAGAACCGCCGCCCGGACTACCTCGCCGCGTGGTGGAACGTCGTCAACTGGGACGCCGTGCAGAAGCAGTACGACAAGGCGGTCGGCAGTTGAGGCTCGGGGAGTGCCGGAGGAGCCCGCAGGCTCCTCCGGCACAGTTGCCTCGCTAACTACCGCCGGACGACGGGCTGCGAGCCGCTGAAGGTCTCGAGATAGCCCGTCCCGACTTGATCCTGCGGGATGAAGACACGAACCGACCAGCGGCCGCGCGGTATGAGGCTGCGCACGTACCTGATCGAGATGAGCCGGCCCGACTTCGAGCCGAGCATGAGCCTGCTGATGTTCACCCACGTGCGCAACAGCGTGAACCGCTGCAGGTAGACGAAATGTCCGGCGAACGACGTCGCCGCGGTGACGTAGAAGTGGAAGTACCCGCTGCGCGTCGGCGCCGGCAGCTTGATCATCGGCGCGACCTGCACGATCACCGAGCTCTCCGTCGCCTTCCATTGCGCCTGGT
Organism: Actinomycetota bacterium; assembly: GCA_005885125.1. Lineage (GTDB taxonomy): Bacteria > Actinomycetota > Thermoleophilia > Gaiellales > Gaiellaceae > 3-1-20CM-4-69-9. The sequence continues at coordinate 2,960 of VAXU01000056.1, read as the reverse complement.
ACGTCGTGGAGATCTGCGGCGTCACTGCAAACGAGACACGGCCTCACCGGACTTCTTGTTCGAGACCGCGCCGCTGAGCGTCACCTGCGCCCCGTACTTCACCACCGGAGCAGACGCGGCCAGCGTCACCGAGGGCGGCAGTCCTTTCACGTTCACCGTGCCCTTCAGCGTCGGATGGAGCGCGTCGTGGTAGCGATATGTCCCACCCCGGGCAAACGTGTGCGAGTACGTCTTGCCGGGATCCAGGACGGCCGACGCGAACTGGCCGCCGTTGGCGACGACCTGGTGCGTCTTCGTATCGGCGTTCCGCCAGGTGACGGAGTCTCCAGAGTTGATGTTGACCGTGGCCGGCACGAAGCCGGTCTTCACGATCTGGACGGTTGCGGTGGCCGTCGGTGCCGTGCTCGCCGGTGCGGCGAGGACGAGAGCCAGCGCGGCGACCGCCCCGAGAACCAGCCTGCGCTTTGTGTCCATATCTCCTCCACCTGCGTTCTTGCCTACCCTGGAAATAAGACACCTACGGGCGGTAAAGGGTTTTTAAGGGTTGTGTTCGCCTGCTATGACAGAGGCGTGCGCCAATCCAGGAGCGACCGAAATGCGTAGAGATCCTGAAGAAATGGGCCTTACGCTTGCCTATCCTGCGGCCGTCCCGCAGGACGTCCCCAGGGAGGAGGCGGCCGGCCAGGTGGAACGGGTCGCTCCGAGCGACGGCGAATTGATCCAGCGGGTCGGGTCGGGCGACGCCGGCGCCTTCGAGCTTCTGTACCGGCGCTACGGCCGGTCGGTCTTCGGGCTCGCGCTGCGGCGGCTCGGTGACCGGATGGCGGCCGAGGAGGCGGTACAGGAAACCTTCGCCGCTCTCTGGCGGTCGGCGCGGACCTACAACCCGGAGCGTGGGCCGGGCGCGCCGTGGCTCTACGCGGTCGCGCGGAATGCGATCGTCGACCGTGCGCGGAACAAGTCCGAGCCGCCGACCGAAGTTCCCGAGACGGCGTCGCTCGAGCCCGGACCGCAGGAACGGGCCGAGGCGTCGTACGTCTCGTGGCGCGTTCACCGCGCGCTCGAAGACATCCCGTCGACCGAGCGCGACGTGCTCGAGCTCGCCTACTGGGGTGGGCTTTCACAGAGCGAGGTCGCCGATTTCCTGGGCATCCCGCTCGGAACGGTCAAGACACGCACCCGTGCCGGACTGGGGCGACTGGCGAACCTCCTGGAAGGAGAGTTTCGGTGAGCAGGCCACAGACTCCTGACTTCGACGACCTCGTCGGCACGGACGTACAGGCCGCGGAGCGCGACCGGCTGCGCGCAGCGCACGAGCTCCTCGTGCAGGCCGGCCCCCCGCCCGAGCTGTCGCCGCAGCTCGAACAGATTCCCTGGCCCGACGAGGCGCTGGCACCGCTCGGGCTGATCCGCCGCAAGCGCGCCGACCGCGGCCGCCCGTGGGTGATGTACGCAACCGCCGCAGCCGCCCTCGTGCTCGTCGGCTTCCTGGTCGGACAGCTGGGCGGATCGAAGTCGTCCACCTTCGACGTCGCGCACACCGTGAAGATGCACGGCACGGCCAAGGGGTCCTCGGCTGCGGCGGTGATCGAGGTCGGGCGAGCGGGTACCGACGGGAACTGGCCGATGCTGATCACCGTCACGAACCTGTCGCCGTCGCGGAGCGACAGCTACTACGACCTGTGGCTGTCGAAGGACGGGAAGCCGGTCTACCTCTGCGGGAGCTTCAACACGAAGCCCGGCGGGACCGAGACCGTGGTTCGGCTGAGCGCCGCCTATCCGCTGAAGAAGGGCACCCTCAACGGTTGGGTCGTCACGCAGCACGTCGACGGCATGGACGACACGAAGACGCCCGTCGTCATGACGACGTAGAACCTCTAACGGAATGACCACGCGCTGTCGGGGCGCGATGGCCGAGTGCGATGCAAGGACGCAGGGAGCGGCAATAGCAGAGCTCATGCTTATCCGCTCTGCTCCGCGAGAGTGTTTCAGGGCTGCCCGCGGGTGATTTGACGGTAGGTCGTCGGTTCGTGGAAGGCTCCGAGGCCGAGCAGAGTTTGGAAGCCGGCGAGCGGCGTGCGGCGGCGGTTGTGTCGGAAGACGAACTCATCGAGGTACACCTGGAGGTGCTGCGGTGAGACACCGTGGTGGGTTCCCTGCAGCCAGGTCTTGAGGTTGGAGAGCGCCCGGTGCGCGCGGGGCAACACCCATTCGCGGTCGACGAAGCGGGCGCGCTGCTTGTGCGAGTGGTGCTCGAAGCCAGCGACACGCAGGCCGCTGTAGCCCTGCCAGCCGTCGGTGTGGACGATGGCCCCGGTGGCAATGCTCGTGCGGACAAAGGACGTAAGCGACCTGGAGGAGGCATCGGGGAGCAGCTGCAGCCGCAGCCGGCCCGAGCCGTTACCGCGCACCTCAACCGCCACCCCGACCAACGGCTTGCCATCACGCTGACGGCCGCCTCGCAGGTCGGTGTCGCGGCCGCCGAGGAACCCCTCGTCGACCTCAACTTCACCCGTGAGCGGCTCGCGTTCCGGCGCCACCATCGCTCGGCGTAGCTTGTGCAGAATCGTCCACGCCGTCTCGTAGCGGGAGACCCCGAGCTGGCGCTGCAGCTGCAACGCCGAGATCCCCGGCCCGTGGGTCGCGACCAGGTAGGTCGCCCAAAACCACAGCGTCAGCGGCAAACGCGTCTTGTGCATCACCGTTCCCGCGGTCACCGACGTCTGCCTACCGCAGGCCTGGCACTGCCAGAGATGCCGACGATGCTCAGCGCCGATCGCGCCTCCGCCGCACGCCGGGCAGGAGAACCCGTCCGGCCACCGCGACGCAAACAGGTACGCACGACACGCCAGCTCGTCTGGAAACAGGCGCTGGAACTCGATTACCGAACGCGGAAAGCCCGGACGCGACACCTAACAACGGTACGACCAGGCCCGGACGGACCTAACCGGATAACCATG
>VAXU01000189.1 GCA_005885125.1 Actinomycetota bacterium | reverse complement strand
GAGACCGTGACCCCGATCGGGCGCGGGACGTCGTCCTCGAGGGGCTTCGGACGATCGGCGAGGAGGCCGTGCTGGCCGGCGTTCGAGTCGGTCTCGAGCCGGTGAACCGCATCGGCGGAGAGAACTGGACGATGATCTCCTCGATCCCCGAGGCGGTCGAGCTGCTCGAGACCGTCGGGTGCCCCGCACTCGGGATCCAGTTCGACACCTGGCATCTGTGGAACACCGAGACCCTGTCGGACGACATCGAGCGCGAGGTCGGCCGGTTCGTCGGCGTCCATGTGGCCGACTGGCGCGACTCGACGCGGAGCTGGGCCGACCGAGTCCTTCCCGGCGACGGGCTCGCCGATCTGCCGGCGATCCTCGGCTCGCTCGATCGCGCAGGGTGGAACGGCTTCTACGACCTCGAGATCTTCAGCGACAACGGCGCTTTTGGCAACGCGTGGCCGGACTCGCTCTGGGACGTCCCGGCCGCCGAGCTGGCACGCCGCGGGCGGGAGGCGTTCGACCGGGTCTGGGAGGCGCGAATCCGGCAGCCCGTTGACCGGGTATCGCGAAGTGCTTTCTAATCGAGGAATCACGACCGGAAGGAGGAGCATGAGACGACGAGGCAAGTGGGTGGCGGTCGTGGTGGGCGTCGCGGCACTCGCCGCGATCGGGACAGCCGTTGCAGCAACGACGAGCGACGGCAGCGCAGGCGCGAAGGGGCCGATCGTCATCGGGTGGGCATTCGACAGCACGGGGACGATGGCGCCGTTCGACAACCCGGCGCTCGCCGCGGCGAAGATCCGCGTTGGGCAGTGGAACGCGAAGGGCGGCGTGCTGAAGCGGAAGCTGGAGCTCAGGACCTGCGACACGCAGGGGAACAAGCCCGACATCGCAAAGTCCTGCGCGCAACGACTGCTGGACGACGGAGCGAACGTCATCATGACGACGTGCGACGTGGAGCTCGCCGCGCCCGTTGTGCAGGAGGCGATCAATCACGGGACACTCGCCGTCGCTTCGTGCATCGGCACCGACCAGATGGGGCCGAAGCGGTTCGGCTCGAAGGGGCGGCTCGCGTTCACATTCGGGAACGTCGCCCAGGACGAGGGATCGGCGATGGCGCAGTACGCCTGGAGCAAGGGTTGGCGCAAGGCGGCGCTGGCGACCGACTCCGTCATCATCTACTTCCGAAACGTCGTCCAGGCCTTCGACGCTCGCTGGAAGCAGCTCGGCGGCAAGGTCGTCGCCAGAGAGACCTATCAGTCGCTCGGCGGCAACAACGTCCAGAACGTCGTCAGCCGGCTCAACGGCGTCAAGGCCGACGTGATCGTGACCTCGACCGCGGGAGCATTCGGTGCGCTCTCGACGCTCATCTCCGGGCTCCGCTCGGCCGGGAACAACACGCCGGTGATCAACTCGTGGGCGGGGGACGGCAACTACTGGCTGCCGAAGGACCCGAAGGTCACGAACTACTGGTTCGTGACGTACGCCTCGGTGTTCGGCGACGACCCGAGCAAGCAGGTGAACGCGCTCGCGAAGCAGATCCACGCAGCGACCGGCGGCTTCATTACCGGGCCCGCGGCGATCGACGGGATCGTGACCGCGATCACTCGCGCGCACGGCTCGACGAACGGCCTCACGCTCGCCAAGGTGATGGAGAAGTTCAAGAAGGTCCCGACGATCTCGGGCAACGTGAGCTTCTCCCGGAACCTGCACTCGGTATTCGGTCGTCGCTACCGGGTGATCAAGATCCAGAACAACATTCCGAAGCTCGTCGGCACGGTCGTCGCCAAGGTCGTAGCGAAGATCTAGTGCCGCCGATCGTCAGCGAGCAATCGCGGAGGCCCGGAGAGACGCTCCGGGCCTCCGCTGTATCGCGGTCGTTCGCCGGCGTTCACGCACTGCGCGAGGTGACACTCGAACTACGGCGCGGGGAGGTCCTCGGGCTGATCGGGCCGAACGGCGCGGGCAAGTCGACCCTCGTCAACCTGGTCACGGGCTTCGACCGCCCGACATCCGGAAGCGTCGAGCTCGAGGACCGTGACATCACACGCTGGAGTCCGAACCGGCGTGGGCGTCACGGTCTCGCCCGCACGTTTCAGCACAGCCACGCATTTCGCTCGCTGTCCGTGCGGGAGAACGTGGAAGTCGCTGCGCTCGGAGTCGGAACGCGCCGTGGCGAGGCTCGCCGCCGCGCAGAGCGGCTGCTCGACGTGCTCGGCCTGTCGGCGCACGGGCAGCGACCCGCCTCGACGCTCGCGCACGGCGACGAACGCCGGCTCGGCGTCGCTCGCGCGCTCGCCACGGAACCGCGATTCGTCCTGCTCGACGAGCCGGCCGCAGGACTGCCCGAGGCCGAGCTGCCGGAGTTCGAAGCCGTCGTTCGCTCCCTGCGCGACGAGCACGGCGCCGGCGTCCTGCTGATCGACCACAACATGGCGCTGATCATGTCCGTCTGCGATCGCATCCACGTGCTCGACCAGGGCAAGACGCTCGCGGAGGGAGCGCCCGACGAGATCCGCAGCCCGCGCTCGAGCTCGAAGACCTCGATGTGCGCCATGGTGCGGTCGCTGCGGTGCGCGGCGTCTCCTTCGCACTCGACCGCGGCGAGATCGTCGGCCTCATCGGCCCGAACGGCGCGGGGAAGTCGTCGACGCTGCACGCCGTGATGGGACTGCTCCGGCCGGTCAAGGGCGACATCCGGTTGCACGGGACGTCCGTCGTGGGCCGTCGCCCCGAGGACGTCGCGCGGGCGGGCGTCGCGCTCGTGCCCGAGGGGCGCCGCATCTACGGCGAGCTGACCGTGGACGAGAATCTCCGTCTCGGGCTCGCGGGCCGTCGCGCGCGAGGCGACCTCGACGCCGACCTGAAGCGTGTCTACGACCTCTTCCCGGTCGTCGAGGAGTTCAGGCGCCGGCCTGCAGGCGCCCTCTCGGGCGGTCAGCAGCAACAACTCGCGATCGCCCGAGCGCTCGTCGCCGATCCGGACGTCCTCCTGCTCGACGAACCGTCTCTCGGCCTCGCGCCTCTGATGGTCGACATCGTCTTCGACGCGCTCCGCGCCATCCGCGACCGTGGTCTCGCCGTGCTGCTCGTGGAACAACGCGCGCAGCGGACGGTGGCGCTGGCGGACCGCTCCCACGTCATGTCCAACGGCACGTTGCGGCTCACGCTCGGGCCCGAGGACGCCGCCGACACGACAACCATGGTCGCCGCTTACTTCGCATGATTGCCGCCGTCCTGGGAATCGACTGGCGGACACTCGCCGACGCATTCGCACTCGGGTCGATCTATGCGCTGATGGCGATCGGCATCGGCCTCGTCTTCGGCGTGCTCAGGCTCGTCAACTTCGCGTACGGCCAGCTCGTGATGGCCGGCGCCTTCGCGCTCGCGCTCGCATCGCAGTGGGGCTGGCCGGTGTGGGCGGGAATCCTCCTCTGCTTCGCCGTCGTCATCGTCCTCTCGCTGCTGATGGATCGGATCGTCTTCCGGCCGCTTCGGGAGCAGTCGCCTGCCGTGATGCTCGTCGCCACGTTCGCGGTCGCGTTTCTGCTCCAGAGCATCGCGCTCCTGTGGTTCGGGTCGCTCGGCAAGATCGCGACGTCGCTGTCGTTCCTCCAGCGGCCGGTGACGATTTCGGGCGTGGACATCCGGAAGATCACGATCGTCGCCATGGTCGTCGCCGCCTGCTGTCTGGTCGCGCTCGTCCTGCTGCTCAACAAGACGAACGTGGGCCTGCACATGCGTGCCGCGGCCATGGACTTCCAGACCGCCCGACTGCTCGGGGTGCGCGCGAACCGAGTGATCGCGTCCGCCGTGCTCATCTCGGGGCTGCTCGCGGCGATCGTGGCCGTGATGCTCACAGTGCAGACGCCGCTCGTGACACCCGATTTCGCGCTCCGGGACACGATTGTGGTGCTGGCAGGGGTGGTCGTCGGCGGGATGAACCGGCTCGTCTCCGCAACCCTCGGCGGGTTCGCGATCGGGTTCGCGTCGGGTCTGCTGGGCGGCGCGCTCCCGACGAACCAGAGCCAGTACCTCCCATCCTTCGTCTTCGCGGCGGTGATCGTCGTGCTGCTGATCCGGCCCGGCGGGCTCTTCTCCCGGCCGGGGCAGGCTGCGGTCGACCGCGTATGAGGCGCACAGCCGCAGCCGTCCAACTGCTCGGTCCGGTGGCGCTCGTCGTCGCGGCCGCGTTGCTTGGGACGCTCGTCTCGCGCTCGACCGAGACGTACTTCATCAACGCGCTGGTGAACGTCGCGATCGTCGTCGCGCTTTATCTGTTCATCGGCAACTCGGGCGTGCTCTCGTTCGGACACGTGAGCTTCGTCGCCCTGGGTGCGTGGACGGCAGGCGTTCTGTCTGTGCCCGTGTCGGAAAAGCCGGCGATCATGCCGCACGCGCTCGTGCTCGGCCTGCCGCTGATGCGGTTGTCGGGGCTCGCCGCCGGGATCGCGACGTTCGCCGTGCTCGAGATCACGCACAACGTCCTCCGTTACTGGGAGACGATCGGCCCTGGGGTCACCACGTTCTCGGCGGTGCCGGAGACGACCGGGCTGCTGCAGGCCGGGGTCGCGGCCGTGATCGCGGTGGTCGTCGCGTGGGCGTATCAGCACAGCCGGTTCGGGCGGCTCCTGCGTGCAACGCGGGACGACCCTGCGGCAGCGCGCGCCGTCGGCGTCTCCGTGTACCGGCAGCGCCTGATCGCGTTCGTGCTCTCCGGCGCGCTGGCCGGATTCGCAGGGGGCCTCTACGTCCACCTGCTGCCGGTGAACACCGAGTCGCTGTACCTCGACCTGACGTTCATCACGCTCGCGATGCTCGTGATCGGCGGGACGACGAGCCTCTGGGGAGCGGTCGTCGGTGCGCTCGCCGTCAGCGGCGTCGACTCCTTCCTCGCGGAGGCGGAGAACGGCGTCCATGTCCCGGGTGGAACGCTCGACTTTCCCGCCGGGACGCGGATCGTCGTCGTCGGCGCCCTGATGGCGCTCGTGCTGATCCTGCGACCGTCGGGCCTCACCGGCGGGCGGGAGCTCGGGCTGGGATTCCCCCGGCGAGCCCGCATCTGACAAAGTTCGGGCCATGACAGATCCAAAGCTCGATCGACTCAAGACCCTCGTCGGGGAGGTCGACGACCTCCGCAAGGCCTCCACCATCCTCTTCTGGGACCAGCGGGTGATGATGCCTCCGGGTGGCGCCCAGGCCCGTGCCGAGGCCAGCGCCACGGTCGGTCGGCTCGCCCACGAGAAGTTCGTGGCGCCG
>VAXU01000055.1 GCA_005885125.1 Actinomycetota bacterium | reverse complement strand
GACGCCATGCCGCCGACCGTAACGACCTCGGCGGCCCGCGATGCGGCTGCGGGTCGGCCGACGGAGCTCGACGCGATCGTCGGCGGCGTCGTCCGCGCTGCGAACCGTCTCGGCGTGCCGGTCGCGACGCTCGAGCGCCTGCTCGACGCAGCGGAGGAACGATGCCGACCGCGATCGCGCTGATTCCTGCGCGCTCCGGCTCCGAGCGTGTGCCCCAGAAGAACATCCGCCCGCTCGCGGGACACCCGTTGCTCGCGTACGCGATCGCGACCGCGCGCGAGGCGGGGATCTTCGACCGCGTCGTGTGCTCGACCGACAGCGAGGAGATCGCCAGAATCGCGCGCTGGTACGGCGCCGAGGTGCCATTCCTGCGGCCGGCGGAGTACGCGACGGCGACGTCGCCGGACATCGAATGGCTGAAGTACACCCTCGAGGAGCTCCACGAGCGCTACGACCTGTTCGCGCTCGCGCGCGCAACGAATCCGTTCCGCGGCCCGGACGTGTTCCGGCGCGGGTTCGAGCAGCTGCTCGCGACGCCGGAGGCGGACTCGATTCGCGCCGTCGAGCTCGTCAAGCAGCATCCCGGGAAGATGTGGGTCGTCGAGGGGCAGGTGATGCGACCGCTGCTCGACCAATCCCACCTCGATGCGGCGTGGCACGCAGGCCAGTACCCGGCATTGCCCAAGGTTTACGTCCAGAACAGCGCGCTCGAGATCGCGTGGACGCGCGTGGTGTTCGCGACCGGGACGCGGGAGGGCCGGACCGTCGCGCCGTTCTTCACCGCCGGCCTCGAAGGGTTCAACGTCGACGACGAGGATGACTGGGAACGCGCTCAGGGCCTCGTCGACGCCGGCGCCGTGTCGCTGCCGAAGGTCGACCCACCGTGGCCCCCGTATCCTCCGCCCGAATGAAGGTCGCGCGGCTCGAGACGCTCTTCTGCGACGCCGGCTGGCGCCCCTGGATCTTCCTCAAGGCGACGACGGACGACGGGGCCGTCGGCTGGGCCGAGATCACGGACTCGCACGGCTCGCCGCACGGTCTCGCCGGGATCGTCGAGGACCTCGCGCCGCTCGTCGTCGAGCGTGACCCGCGTGCGGTCGAGCGCATTGTCTGGGATCTCTTTCGAGCGACGCGCCAGAGCCCCGGGTCCGTGATCCAGAAGGCGATCGGCGGGATCGAGAACGCGCTGCTGGACCTGAAGGCGAAGGCGCTCGGCGTGCCCGTCTACGAGCTGTTCGGCGGCCCGACCCGAGACTCGGTGGACGTTTACTGGTCACACTGCGGCACGACGCGTGCGCGTGCGTGGGAGGTGACCGGCACGAAGAAGCTCGCGTCGTACGACGACGTGACGGCGCTCGGCCGCGAGGTGGTCGAGCGCGGGTTCAGCGCCTTCAAGACCAACATCGTCGTGCCTGGGGACGAGCCGCAGGTGCTGATGCCCGGGTTTCACGGCCCTGGGCTCGACCGGAACCCGTCGCCCGAGCTCGAGGAGGCCCTGCGCCGTCTCCTCGACGCGTTTCGAGCGGGAACGGACGGCTCGGCGCAGCCAATCGTCGACCTGAACTTCAACCTCACGGCCGAGGGAGTGCGCCGGATCGCGCGCACCGTCGAGGGGTACGGGTTGATGTGGCTCGAGGTCGACGCGTTCGATCCGGGCTCGCTCGCCGCCGTTCGCAGCGCTACGGCGATTCCGATCTGCTCGGGGGAAAACCTCTACACGAACCGCGAGTTCCGTCCGTTCCTCGAGGCGGCGTCGATGGACGTCGCGTCCGTCGACGTGATCTGGAACGGCTTCCACCAGGCCAAGAAGATCGCCGACCTCGCGGAGACGTTCGAGGTCAACTGCGCGCCGCACAACTACTACAGCCACCTCGCGACGTTCATCTCCGCGCAGTGGTGCGCGGCGATACCGAACGTGCGCATCCTCGAGGTCGACGTCGACGACGTGCCGTGGCGCGAGGAGCTCACGACGGCCCGTCCCGACATCAGCGACGGCGCGCTCACGATTCCGGCAGGCCCGGGTTGGGGCGCCGACGTGAACGAGGACGTGCTGCGCGCGCACCCGTGGCCGAGGTGAGGCGCCGCTTGCGGTGCCTCCTTCAGGATGCGCGGGCTCGCCGGTGCATCCGTCTGCGCCGCCGATCGGGGACGCGGGGATCCGCGTGGACGCTGTGAGATTGCCCGCACCCGCACGTGCGGTCGTCTGGAGAGCGGGACGGCGTGCTGTCGACTGGAGCGCGGGGAAGCTGAAGCTCGCGAGCTACGTCCCGTTCTACGACTACCGGGAGCAGCTCGATCTCCACACGACGTTCCGCGAGGACGGACGACGCGTTCGTGACAAGCGGCCGTCCACGGTGGACGCGGCGGATGTCGACTTGACGCTCACGGTCGAAGGGCTTGAGGACGTGCTCTTAGGTCGCGACTGGACGGGAAAGCGCGTGCTCGAAGTCGGGCCGAAGTACGGGCTGCACGCGCTCTGGATCGACGAGCAGCTGCAACCGTCCGAGCTCGTGTTCTCAGACTTCGCTGCGGACAGGCACCTGCACGAGCGGTGGGAGGGCAAGCTTCGCGCCCCGCATCGCTGGGTGTACGGCGACCTTCGCGTCGCCCGCGGGCTGCTCGAGCACGAGCCGTTCGACGTCGTCTTCTTCCTGGGCGTCCTCTACCACAGCGCCTTCCACCTGCCGCTGCTCGCGATGCTGAACCGCGCGACGCGGCTCGACGGCGATCTGCTGCTCGAGACGACGATCGATCCGCGGCCGGATGCCGCGCTTCGCCTGCGCTGGCAGCGCGGCACCGGGAAGGCGAAGGCCGTGCCGACGCTCGACGCGCTCAGGATCGAGCTCGCGTGGACGGGGTGGCGCGACGTGACCCGTTTCACGGACTACCGGCCGGGCTCGAGCGAGGTCGTCCTGCTCTGTCGCAAGACCGACGAGCTGCCCGAGGACGCCGACCTGATCGACCTCGTCGCGCCGCAACGGCCGCCGGCGGAGGCGTGAGGAAGACAGCCCTCGCCCTCGCGGCGATCGTCGTCGCCGGAACGATCACGTACGGGTCGCTCGGCAGTCTCCTCCGCGGGCCGTCGGTCTTCGCAGACGAGCTCATCTACATGGACGCGACACGATCGGTCGCGACCGGTCACGCCCCGCAAGAGCGCGACCGCCCCTACGGCCGCGGCCTCCTGTTTCCCGTCGCAGCCGCACCGGTCTTTGCCGCGATGCCGAACGAGATCGACGCCTACCACGCTCTGCGGGGATTCAACGCGTTCCTGTTCTCACTCGCCGCGATCCCGGTCTACTTCCTCGCCCGCCGGTTGCTCACCTGGCGCTTGAGCATCGCGGTCGCTGCACTCTCGGTCGCCGCGCCCTCCGCGCTCTACAGCGGGCTCGTCCTGACGGAGAGCGCGGCGTATCTGACCGGGTCGTGCGCGCTGCTCGCGCTCCTGCTCGCAATCGAGCGACCGACCACGAGACGCCAACTCGTCGCGCTGGGGACGTGCGCGCTGGCGGCGCTCGCGCGGCCTCAGCTGGCCGCGCTCGTCGTCGCGTTCCCGCTCGGGCTCGGTGTTCGGTGGCTGCTGCTGCCGCGCGAATCCCGTCCCGGCTGGACGGCTCTCCGGCGGCTGTGGCCGACGGCGGCGGCGATCGGGGTGGCGGCGCTGCTCTGGCTCGGCGCTCTCGCGTCAGGGCACGTGACGCTCAAGGACTATCGCGACGTGTGGACGTCGTACGGCCCCGGGTCCGTGGCGAAGTGGAGCTGGTACACGCTCGCCGACCTGACGCTCTACGTCGCGGTCGTTCCCGCCGTGATCGCGCCGGCCGCCGTGCTCGCCCACTGGCGGCGCGGCCGTGCCGGCTCGACACGGGACGCATCGTTCATCGGTCTCTTCCTTGCGGTGAATGCGCTGACGGTCGTTCTCGTCGCCGCGTTCTCGAGCGCCACCTTCGGCGGCGATCGACTGCACGACCGCTACCTCTTCTACGTCGTGCCGCTCTGGCTCGTCCTGTTCGCGGCCTGGCTCGACCACGGTGCCCGTGCGTCGACGCGCATGCTCGCGATCGGCACCGGGCTCGGCGTGGCGCTGCTGGGGACGCTGCCGCCCCACTTGGTCGTGCACGACACGACGATCCAGTTCGACGCCGTCGCCACGGCGGTCTGGGCTCGGATTCGCGCGATCGATCCGGCGCGTCCCGGTGTCCTCCGCGTTGTGCTCGTGCTCGCGGTCTTCGCGGCACTCGCGGCAGTGATCGTGGCACGCCGCGTTTCGCCCACAGCCCGATTCGCCCTGCTCGTCCCGGTGGTCGCCGTGTTTGCGATCAACGCGGCACTGGTGTGGGACGCTCGTGTGAAGGACGCCGACCTGAAGGTGTTCGCCGACAATCGGCCGAGCACGTGGTCGTGGGTCGATCGCGTCGTCCCCGAAGGTCGCAGTGTCGCAGACGTCTTCGTCGAGTCGGGCCGCTGCCTGCCGCTGAACACGGGCGCCTTCCGCTGGACGGAGTTCTTCAACGAACGGATCGGCCCCGTGTTCCGACTCGGAGTCCCGGTGGCGCTCGTGACCGACGGGAAGAACGCCCGCATCGCGAGCGACGGCGTCGTTCGGACGCTCGACGGCCGAGCCGTCACGCCGGACTACGTCGTCGCTCCGCCTGGGCTTGCGCTTCGCGGGCAGGAGCTCGCACGTGGCGCGCTCGCCGGCCTTCGCCTCTGGAAGGTCGACCGCCCGCTTCGCGTGCTCAACGCGACGTCGAACGCCCGGGCGACCGAGGTCGCGTGTAGCGAAGGCAGCGCATGAGGCTCCGACGCGTCATCGCCGCGCTCGACGGCCGGACCGGGGTCGCCGCGCTGTTCGTGGTCGCGCTCGCCGCGTACTGGCTCGAGGCACTCGCGTGGCCGCTTCAGCGCGGCCGCGATTCGTGGGACTACTGGCTCTACTACCTGCAGCTCCTCGACCATCACCCGCCGTTCTCGGCGGTGATGGTGTTCCGCACCCCCGTGGCGCCGATCGTCACGGGGCTGCCGATGCAGATCGGCGGTGCGCATCTCCTCGAGGTGGTCGTCTCGTTCATCTACGCCGCTGCGGTCGTCGGCTGGGCCTGGGCGGCACGGCCCTTCGGTCGGGTGACCGCCTTGCTCACCGCGGTCGTCGTCCTCGCGCTTCTGCCCTACGCCGCGATGTTCCACGAGGTGTCGAGCGACTTCATCTTCGGCGCTCTCCTGGCTCCCTGGTGTGGGCTGATCGTCCGCGCCGTGCTCAGGCCGACCCGGTCGGCGCTCGCCGGGGTCGGCCTGTTGACGGCGGCTCTGACGTTGACGCGCCCTGCGGGTCAGGTCCTCGTTCTGGCGGCTGCCGCCGTGCCGCTCGTCGCGCCGGGATCGTGGCGGGCCCGCGGAAAAGGCCTGTGGATCGCGGTTGCAGCGGCCCTCGTGCCGCTCGCGATCTGGTCGGGCGTGAACTCGATGCGCTACGACGACTTCACCGTCGCCCGCGGCGGCAAGGCGTGGGTCCCGTTCTACAAGGTCCTGTCCCTTCGCGACATCGATCCGGCCAACGGGCCCGCGTCACGGCGGCTCGCAGCTTTGATCGAGCGCGACATCCTCACGCTGCCGCAGTACCGGAAGTTGCACGTCGACCTCCACACGTACCTGCTGGCCGCAGGAAATCTCGAGGCGATCCGGTTGATCGCGCTCTCGGATCGAGACTTCGGCTGGTCGAGCAACTACAACGTCCTCTACGACACTGCGTGGGAGACGATTCGGCATCACCCCGGGACGTACGCGCACTCCGTCGAGGACACCTTCTGGCACTTCCTCTGGTTCCGCTTCGCCCTGGAACCGGTCCGGCGGGCACCGCCGCCGCCGCCCGGCCCGGGCGTCTTCACCGTCGACGGCAAGCCCGCGCCGTCGCCGGAGGCGCTCTCTCCGGTCGCGCAGGCCGCGCGCTACGGCTTCGTGTGGTGCCCGACGAACGCGATCGACCGGTGCATCTTTCGCGACCCTTCGGTGGTGTTCCATTCTCCGGCGCAGCAGCGCCGTTACCGGCAGCTCGTCGATCGCGTCCGCGACTGGAACTCCCAGCTGCCGCTGCGGAACGGCGTTCGCGCACTGGAGGGGAAAGCGAACACGCTGAGCTGGCACGAGCCGGCGCCGTTCTTCTGGGTCGTCCTCGCCATCGTCGGCATCATCTTTAGGCGCCCCCGCGGCTGGCCTGCGCTCGTCGTGATCGGGGTTGGAGCCGCGCTCGTCCTCTTCGTCCACGCGCTCTCGCAGCAGCCGCAGACGGAGTTCTCGATCCCGCTGACGCCGGTGTTCGTGCTGGCCGCGGTCGCTGCAGCCCGGGGGTCGGCTACCGTCCACGAGTCGTGACGGAACTCGTGCTCATTCCACGCGAGGAGTTCGATCGCGCCGGCGTGGACCTCGCGCTGATTGCGGACATGTGCCGCGCTAACGCGCTGGTCGCGGTCAAGCGCGCCGGTTCCGGGCACATCGGCTCGAGCTTCAGCGCGCTCGACATCGTGGTGCACCTCCTGTGGCGCGAGTTGAACGTCGCCGAGGTCGGCTGGGACGACCCGGATCGCGACGTCTTCTTCTCCTCGAAAGGGCACGACGTGCCGGGGTTGTACGCCGCGCTGCACGCGCTCGGCGTCATCCCCTCCGAGCGCCTCCTGCGCCTGCGGCGGCTCGGCGGGCTCGACGGTCACCCGGACGTCGGCGTGCCCGGCATCGAGGCCAACTCGGGGTCGCTCGGGATGGGTCTCTCCAAGGGACGGGGGATGGCATGGGCGAAGCGCTTCCTCGGCCGCGGCGGCCGCGTCGTCGTGATGACGGGCGACGGCGAGCTGCAGGAAGGTCAAAACTGGGAAGCGTTCGCTGCCGCCGTCCACCAGCGGATCGGCAACCTCTGGGCGATCGTCGACCGGAACGAGCTCCAGTCGGACAAGCCGACGGAGGAGATCCTGGCGCTCGGGGATCTCGAGGCGAAGCTGCGCGCGTTCGGCTGGCACGTCGAGACCTGCGACGGACACGACCACGCCGCGCTCGCCTCCGCATTCGCCGACATGGGCTCCGTCCCCGACGATGTGCCGAAGGCGCTCGTCGCGCGCACGATCAAGGGACGCGGCGTTTCGTTCATGGAGCATCCGGCTGCGTTGCGCGACGGCGACGGCACGTATCGCTGGCACGCCGGCGCGCCCGACGACGAGACCTTTGCGCGGGCGCACGCGGAGCTCGTCGCGCGCATTCGCGAGCGGCTGCCCGATCTGCGGCTGGAGCCCGTACCGCCGCTCGCAGAGACGGTTTCGCTGGCGGCGGAGCCCGAGTCGGGTGCAGGTTTGCGAACCCGTGTCACTGACGAGTACGTCGCCGCGGCGTACGGCGAGGAACTGCTCGAGGTCGCGGAACGGCGTCCGGATCTCGTCGTGCTCGACGCCGACCTCGCCTCCGACTGCCGGGTGCGCGCGTTCGAGCTCGCGCAGCCGTCGCGCTTCGTCGAGGTGGGGATCGCGGAACAGGATCTGGTGTCGATGGCCGCCGGCCTCGCGCGTCAGGGGCTGCTGCCGGTCGTCAACTCGTTCGCGAGCTTTCTCGCCTCGCGGGCGAACGAGCAGATCTACAACCAGGCGAGCGAGCGGACGAAGGTCGTGTATGCGCTCCACTACGCCGGGCTCATCCCCGCCGGTCCGGGCAAGTCGCACCAGAGCGTGCGCGACATCTCGCTCCTCGGCGCGCTTCCCGACGTCGCGATTGTCCAGCCGGCGAACGGCGACGAGACACGAGCGCTCCTGCGGTGGGCGATCGACGAGGCCGAGGAGACGGTCGCGATCCGCCTGGCGATCGGCCCGTCACCGCGGCGCATCGAGCTGCCGGGGCCGCTCCGCTTCGGCCGCGGCACCGTTCTCGCCGACAACGATGGCCCGCCGCTGGTTGCATACGGCCCGGTCATGGTTCACGAGGCGCTCGTCGCCGCGGAGACCCTCGCCGCTCGCGGCACCGGCTTGCGCGTCGTCGCGATGCCCTGGCTCAACCGCTTCGATCCCGACTGGGTCGCCGATGAGATCGAAGCGCACGAGGACGTCTTCGTGCTCGAGGACCACTCGCCGGTCGGTGGCCTCGCCGACGCTCTTCGCCGCACACTCGACCCCTCCGTGCGCGTGACGGCGTTCGGCGTCGAGGGCTGGCCGGCGTGCGGCACGCCGCCCGAAGCGCTGCAGGCGCACGGGCTCGACGGCCGCTCGCTTGCGGTGCGGATCGACCAGGCGCTCGCCGTCGCCGCCCGCCGATGAGCGCAGGACGCCCGGTGTGGCTCGTCCTCGCCGATCCCCTCTCGGCGCGGGTCTTTCTGGACTGCGGAATCGCCGAGCGTGCGGCGCAACGCTGGCCCGAGCGGCTCCAGCCCGTCTTCCTCTTCCGCCGCGAGGAGACCGACGCCTGGGCGGCCAGGCTCAACGGCCGCGGCGTTCTCTACCCGGAGGATCTCGTGCCCGCATCCGCGGCCCCGCTCGAGCGCGTGCTGCGGCGCGGCGATCGCTGGCTCGACGAGCGGATCGGCTACTACCCGCTCGCGATTCGCCTCAACTATCGCCACGGCTTCCACCTCGAGCGGATGCACCCCGGCCACGGAAACTGGCTGCTCGATTCCGCTCGCGCCGGTCCGCTCCCGCACTGGCGCACGCTCGAGCGCGGAATGACACGCTGGCACTTCTCGCCGCGGCGTCACGTTCCGCACGCGTTACTCGACCAGCTTCGAACCGACCGCCCGGCCGTCGTCTTCAGCAACGTGCAGATGCAGGCGGCTGTGCCGTACATCGTCGCCGCGCGCCGCCTGGGGCTGACGCTCGTCGGGTACGTCGCGAGCTGGGACCACACCGTCGGCAAGGGCGTCATCTCGCCGCACCTCGACCGGTACATCGTCCAGAACGACGTGATGCGCGACGACCTTGCCCGCTACCACGACGTCGATCCCGCGCGCGTCATCGTCACCGGGTGGCCGCAGACGGACGTCTTCCACACGCCGCGGCCACGCTCGGCGTACGACGAGATCGTCCGCGGCTACGGGCTCGATCCCGCGAAGCCGCTCGTGCTCGTGATGGGGAACACGCCGACGAATGCTCCATATGAGGACCGGTTCGTCGAGCGCCTCGTCGACTGGCGGCAGTCGACGGCGGGCGCGCCGCAGCTGCTGTTTCGTCCGCATCCGCGCGACCGTGAATGGCGGACGAGGTTCGCAGCGGCACTCGCGGGCTCCGGTACCGCCGCCCAGGAGCCGAGTTACACGGACATGGAAACGCTCGCGACGCTGCTGCAACACGGCGACTGCGTCGTCGCGAACGCCGGGACGATCCTGCTGGACGCGCTCGTCAACGACCGGCCCTCGGTGTGCGTGCTCTACGACGAGGGCGCGCCCCCGGGTGAGTCGTGGGCAGCGAAGAACGTCGTCGGCGAGCACTACCGCGAGCTGGTCGCGTCGGGGGCGTTCCTCCGCGCGGAGCGCTTCGAGGAGGTCGTCGCCGGCATCGAACGCTGCCTCGCTGCACCGGAGGAGCTCGCCGAGGAGCGCCGCCGAGTGGTCAAGGCCGTGGTCGGCGACGTCGACGGTCGTGCCTCGGAGCGCGTTGTAGCTGCCGTCGCAGACGCCGTCGACTGACGTGAAGGCCTGGCGAGCCCTCCAGGCGGGCCGCACGACGCGCAGGCTGCTCGCCGACGCACCGGTCCCGGACGGCTGGACGCGGAGCGCGGTGAACACGCAGCGCCGGCTCGCCTTGGGTCGCGTTCGAAACGAGAGCGGCCTCGTCCACGTCCGCGTCGGCGACTTCGACGTCGCCGGGTTCTCCATCTCGTCGCTCGCGTTCCTGCACAACGAGATCTTCGTCAAGCTCGCGTACTACTTCCGCGCGCGTCGGCCGGATCCGTTGATCATCGACGGCGGCAGCAACATCGGCATGTCCGTTCTGTTCTTCAAGGCGCTGTACCCGGACGCGCGCGTGCTCGCGTTCGAGCCTGCGGCACCCGCGCATCGCCTCCTCGTCGCGAACGTCGAGGCGAACCGACTGGCGGACGTCGAGGTGCATCACGCGGCACTCGGGCGCGAGAACCGGGTCGTGCCGTTCTACGAGGATCCCGACGATCCGGCGACGTTCCGGATGAGCACGCGGCGCGAACGTATCCCCGGCGGCGAGACCACGGTCGAGCAGCGGCGCCTGTCCGGGCTCATCGACGGGGATGTCGACCTCCTGAAGCTCGACGTCGAGGGCGCGGAGGACGACGTGCTCGACGAGCTGGTGGAGTCCGGCGCGATGGCGCGTGTCGACCAGCTCGTCGTCGAGTACCACCACCACCTCGACCCCGCGCGCGACTTCCTCGACGTGTTCCTCGAGCGGCTACGTGCGCAGGGCTTCCGCTATCAACTCGCCGCGCGCGAGCAGATCGCCGACCGCGCAAACCGGGAGCCGGCGTTCCAGGACGTCCTCGTGCACGCGTACCGCACTAGGCTTGCCGCGTGAAGCTTGCGCTGACGCTGCTCGCGAAGAACGAGGCCGACGTCATCGATGCGAACGTCGCCTACCACCTCAGCGCCGGCGCCGACTTCATCGTCGCGACCGACAACGCGTCGACGGACGGCACGACGGAGATCCTCGAGCGCTACGAGCGGGACGGCGTCCTGGAGCTGATCCGCGAGCCGAGCGGTGACTTCCAGCAGGGACAGTGGGTCACGCGGATGGCGCATCTCAAGGAGGCCCTCGACCGGCTCCCCGGGCGGTACGGCATCGTCCACGGCGTCTGGAGACCGTTTGTTCCGCGCCCCGACGATGGGGAGTTTTTCGCGGAGCGGATGACTGTTCGGCTGTCGATGCAGGCGGCGATCAACGATCCGACGAATCCGTTTCGTCCCGCGAGGAAGGCGACCCATCGCGCGCATCCGCAGGTGCGCGTCCGCGACGGCAACCACGACGTCGAAGGAGTACCGCTCGTGACGTTGCACGGCTGGTACCCGCTCGAGGTCTTTCATCTTCCCCTGCGGACCCGCGAGCAGGTCGAGCGGAAGTACACGGGCGGCGCGCACCGTGGGCTCAGGTTCATGCCCGGCGACAACCGGCTCCAGGCGGGCGCCGATCCACTCGTCGTCGACGACGTCGAGCTCGAACGCGGCGTCGCGGCAGGTGTGCTCGTCGAGGACACGCGGCTGCGCGATGCGCTCCGAACGCTCGCCCGCGTCGAGCGAGTTTCTGCGGGCGCGCAGCCGGAGTTCCGCGTCCAGCCGCTCGACTTCCCGCGGCCCTCGATCGTCGATGACGCCCTCTTCGCCGTTGACGCGGCCGTCGTGGAGCACGCGGACGAGATCCGGCTCCGCCGGTACGTGGACGAGCTCGAGCGGCGGCTACAGAGCGTCGAGTCGCTCGTTGCCGTGCGCGCCGAGCGCGGGCTGCGCCGGCTCTTCGAACGGTGAGCGCCTTGCGGTGAAGGGCCCACGTCCGCATACTTCCTCATTCGGGCGCACGGTTGGTGCGCGGGTTCGAGCCGGAGGAGGGATGCACGGATGGCACTTGAGCTGAACGGCACCCTCTTCGGCCACCGCTAGCCCGACCGAGCTCACCTCCTCGTCCATCGCGCTGCGCGGCGGCCGTCTTCGTGCCGTCCCACCCGACCAGGAGGTTCAATTGACGCTCGACTTCGTCCAGCTCCCGATGCGCCTCTACGCCATGGACGCATGGGTGAAGGACACCGCCGTCCTCGTCGACGAGGACGGGCTTCGCACCACGCTCCGCGCAGCCGCGGACGCGGGCTCCGCGACCGTGCTCGCGGAGGAGTTCTACGTCTTCGCGAACGGCGCCGTGACCGGCGTCCTGCTGCTCGCGCAGTCGCACCTCAGCATCCACACCTGGCCCGAGTTGCTGATGGCCAACGTCGACTTGCTCTCGTACGGGGATGTCGACGGAGACGCGGTCATGAACACCGTCTCCGAGGCGCTGCACGCCGAGCGGACCAGCGTCTCATGTGTCCTGCGAGGCCTCCGCTGACCAGAGAGCAGGTCGTCTCCGAGGTCGCAGCCGCGGTCGGGCTCGACGAGGGGGAGGCGGGCGTCCTGGACGTCCTCGGCGTCGTGGCGCGGTTCGAGCCCGTCGCGGTCCGGACGATCAGCCGCCTGACCGACCTGCCGATCCCGATCTCGGCCGCAGTGTGCAACGAGCTCCGACGGCGCGACGTGGTCAGCCGCCGTCGTCCCGTACGGCTCACACCGGTCGGCCGCGCGCTGTTCGCCGACGCCGGCGCGCCCGGCGCGATCGACTCGGTCTGCGCCGCGTGTGGAGGCCGCGGAATCGTCGTCGATGCGTCACTGGAGGGCGTCGCCCGCGAGCTCGCAGTGATCGCTGACGCGTGCCCATCGCCGCGCTTCGAGATCGACCAGACGCACTGCACGGTCGACACCAAGCTCCGCCGCGTCCTCGCCCTGCACGAATCCCGCGCGCTCGTCGGTAAGCGAGTCCTGCTGCTCGGCGACGACGACATCACCTCCGTCGCCATCAAGCTCGTGACGCAGGAGCTCGGCCGGGCACACGCGATCACGAGCCTCGCCGTCGTCGACGTGGATCCGGGGGTGGTCTCCTTTGTCCGGGAGGCGCTCGTAGGCGCCCCGTTCGATGTCGAGGTCGTGGCACACGATCTGCGCGACCCCCTGCCCGGCCCGTTGGCACGGATCGGCGGACACGGTCTTCACCGACCCGCCTTACACCGTCGAAGGCGCTGCGCTCTTCCTGTCTCGCGCGGCGGAGGCGGTCGGCGGTCGCAACGGCCGGCGCGTGTTCCTCGCTTTCGGCGGGCGACGGCCCGACGACGTCCTGCGCGTGCAGCGGGCGATCGTCGACTCCGGGATGACGGTGCGGAGACTCATCCGCAACTTCAACGAGTATCGCGGCGCCGGGGCGCTCGGCGGTACGAGCCATCTGTACGAGCTCGTCACGACGAGCTTGGTTCGCTCGCTCGTTTCAGGCAGGTACGACGGTGCGTTGTACACCGGCGAGCGCCGTGGGACGGCGCCGTCTCAACGGCGGTCGCCCGGCAGGAAGCGCGCGAGGGGGCGCGGCAGCCGGCGGTGACGAAGGCCCAGCTGGAGGCCCGAGACCTTCGCGAGCTCGTAGACGACGCTGTACGGGATCCACCGGCGCTGCTTGGTGCGCCAGAGCCAGCCCAGCTCGCCGGCCGCGTAGCGCCGAAGCGCGCGTCGCAGGGCCGCTCGTGACGCACGTCCTGCCACGTAGGCCCGGTCGGCGGACGCTCCCGAGGCGTAGAAGCGGCGAAAGGCCCCGGCGAGGCTGTACGTATGCGAGTGGCGGACCGCAGCGCGCGGCTCGTAGACGATCGTGCGGCCCGCGAGGAGGACGCGGCGCGACCACTCCTGGTCCTCGCTCATCGTGACGTCGTCCGCGAATGGATAGGCCTCCCAGACGTGCCGCGGGATCGCAGAGTTGACGTTCGAGAACATCGTGTGCTCGAACGTGAGCTCGTCTCCTCCGAGGCGCTGCACGCGCGGCGACGGCCCGTACATGAAGTCGAGGAAGAATTGCTCGGGCGGGGTTGCATCCTCGTGCGGCAGCTGTCTTCCATAGGCACCGGCGACGTCGTCATCGCCCAGCGGCGCGACGAGATTCGCGAGCCAGCGCTCGTCGGCCGCAACGGCGTCCTGCGTCGTGAAGACGAGCACGTCGCCTCGCGACAGCCGCGCCGCGAGGTTGCGCGTGGCGCCGTGGACGAACTCGTCCGGCGGGATTTCGTGCACGCGCGCGCCGAGCCCGGCGGCGCGGGCCTGGCTTCCGTCACGCGAGCCCGAGTCGACGATCACGACCTCGACGTCGTCGCCGACTTGCTGGCGTGCGATTCCCTCGAGACAGCGCACGAGATCGTCGCCACCGTCCTTGACCGGGATGAGGACAGAGATCACCTCGGCGTCGCGGCGACGACGAACTGGTACGCGAGCAGGGACGGGCGCGCGCGCGCGAGCGCATGCGCGAGCCGCTCGACGGCCCCCAAGCCGACGAGCGGCACCGGCGCGGTCACGTCGCGCTCGACGACGCGATAGCCGGCCCGTTCGAGCGTCTCCTCGAGTGTCTTCTTCGTGAACAGATGCAGGTGCGTGCGGTCGAGGATGCCGCGGTCGGTGTAACGCCAGCGCCCCGCGAGCAATCCGAGACGCATCGCCCAGTTGGCGACGTTCGGGGTGGTGAGGACGAGCCGTCCGCCGGGCCGAAGCAAGGGTCGAACCCGCACCAGGAACCGCTCCGGGTCGCGCAGGTGCTCGATCAGGTCGCCGCAGATCACGACATCGAACGAACGATCCGGCCAGGGGAGCGACATCGTCTCCACATCACCGACGAGGACCTCCTCGCAAACGGCGCGCGCTTCGGCGGCGGCGCGCTCGTCTGAATCGATCCCGACGACGACCGCGCCACGCTCGACGAGGCGGCGTGCGAGGTAACCCGTCGAGCACCCGACGTCGAGCACGCGCCCCGGTGATCCCGCGAGCGCCAGCAACCGTTCGTGGCCGCCGTACGGCCGAGGGTTGTACGGGACGTAAGCCGCCGTGTCGCTCGGCGCCGCCGCGCTCACGCCGCCGGGCGGCCGTTCGTCACGAGGCTCCGAACCGGCGTCCACCGCATCGTCAGCAGGCTGAGGAAGAACGACCCGAGCACGACCTGGACGCCGAGACCGAAGAGCGTGAAGCCGAGCGCGGTCGCCTCGACGTGTCCGAGCCGGCCGAAGCCATTCGCCGCCCACGAGCCGAAGATCGCTCCGACGATTGCAAGCCCCGCCACCAGCAGCCCGAATCCGAGCAGCAATCCGTGCTCGAGCCTGACCCGCGCGTGGAACCGATCGACGAGCGGGTCGTGCTCGTTGAGGTGAACGAGCGCATACGCCCGCGCGAAGATCCCAAGCTGGATCACCTGCGCGCCGACGAGCACCGCCGCGATGCACGCGAGCATGGTGTGGATCTCCCACGTCCGTCCGAAGACGAAGACCGGTCCAGCGGCGAGGATCAGCGCGCCGACGAGCCCGAGCAAGAGCAGAATGGCGCCGGGCGTGAAGTACAGCCAGCTCGGGCTGTAGACGAGCATGAAGCGGACGTGGCGCCACGCGTCTCCGAAGCGGTTCAGCTTCGATTCGCCCGTCCGCGGGAAGTAGTCGATCGGGATCTCGCTGACGCGCAGGCCGCGCCGGTACGCCTTGAAGACCATCTCCGAGGCGAACTCCATTCCGGTCGAGTGCAGGTCGAGCACGCGCAGCGCGTCGCGCCGCACCGCGCGCATGCCGCAATGCGCGTCCGAGACCTTGACGCCGAAGAAGAGGTTGAGCAGCCCCGTGAGGATCGGGTTGCCGATCCGCCGGTTCAGCCACGGCATCGCGTCGCCGTGGATCTTCCCCTTGAACCGCGAGCCGAGCACGAGATCGTCACCCTGTTCGAGCCGGTCGACGAACGGAGCGAGCTCGTCGATCGGGTAGGTCTGGTCCGCGTCTCCCATCACGATGTACTCGCCGTTCGCGTTTGCGAGCCCGGCGAGGTACGCGCTGCCGTAGCCGCGCCGTGCTTCCCGTACAACCGTTGCGCCGTGCTTCGCGGCCACGTCCCCGGAGCCGTCGGTCGAATCGTTGTCGACGACGATCACCTCGCCGGGCCGGCCCGACCGGCGGATGCCTTCCCAGGCCTGATCCACGACGGCGCCGACCGCCTCCTCTTCGTTGAGGCAGGGGATGACGACGGAGATCTGCACGCTCGACGACATCTGCACGGCGGCGGGACGCGGGCCACGCTAGCACGGAGCCCCCGTGGAACAGCTGCCGTTAGGCTGATCCGGGATGCCGGCGATCGTCGGGATCTACCGACACGACAATGCTCACCACGTCAACAGGCTGCTCGAGCCGGCGCTCGCTGACGGCTGGCAGACAGCGTGGTGGGCGCTAGACGCGACGCATCCAGACCTCGACGGCGTGACCGTCGGCGAAGGGCCGGGCCTGAAGTTGCCGCTTCTGAACCAGACTCTGAGCCGACTAGGACCAGCCGAGCCTTGGACGGTAGTGTCGGACGACGACCTTTCCTTTCGCAAAGGGGACGTCGTCCGCTTCGTTCGCCTCTGCCAACGTGCGGGATTCGACCTCGCTCAACCCGCCCGCGCGCGAGGAACGGAGTCGGGTGGTCATCCGATCACGACCAAGTTTCGCGTCTCGCGTGCCCGCACGACCACCTTCATCGAGTCGGGACCGCTGTTCGCGGTCGGCCCGCGCTGTCGCGACCGGATCTTCCCCTTCCCGGGCGAGCGGGGCTTGGGCTGGGGCGTCGAGATCGACTGGTACGAGCTGGCGGTCGCCGGCTGCCGGCTGGGGATCGTCGACGGCGTGACCATGCAGCACCTCGGCGAGCGCGCGTACGACGACACCGAGATGCTTCGCAGCATGCTCGAGGAGCTTGACGCCCGCGGTCATCCGCAGTGGGCTGGGATGCGGAACACGCTCGAGGTGTGGCGGCCGTGGCAACCGCGGGCGCCCTGGCTCAGGCGGGGCACGCCGTGAGGATCGTCTTGGTCGTGCGCTCGCACGACGCAGCGCTCGCCGGCGTGCACCGCGACTTCCACCTGAGCGCCGGTGCCGACGCGGTAGTTGCTAGCGGCGACGCCGCCGAAGGCGATGCCGACTGGGTGATCGACGGCAAGTCGAACGAGTTCTGGTGGCCGCGCGGCGGAGGCTCATTGAAGGACGTGCTCGCGTCGGTCCCGGCCCGATACGGGAGTGTCCAAGCGGTCGTCCGGCACCTGGTGCCTGCGTCCGGCGAGGAAGGCTCCGTCGTGGAGCGCACGATCTACCGGCTGTCTCCGAACGCCTCGCTCGACAATGCGTGGCGACCGATACGCCGTTTCGTTCGTCGTTCGAGGAGCGCCGGACCGCCCCTGCGCGGCTGGTACCCGATCGAAGTCCTGCAGCTTGTGACCGACGCGCCTCCGCCGTTCACACGTGATGCGCTCGAACGCGCCTGTGCCGCTCGGCTCCTGCACGTCGACACACGGCTCCGTGGCGCGCTCCGCGCGATTGGCGCCGGACGCTCCCCGGAGTTCCCGCGGCCCGACGTCCTGGACGAGGCGGAATTCGCGCTCGATGTCGCTGCCCTCGGGGAGGCCGACGTACTTCAGGCACACGTCCGGCTCGACGAGCTGGAGGCGCGCCTAGCCGCAGTGGAGTCGACGCTTCCCGAGATGGTCAAGCGCAAGTTGCGCACGCTCGCACGGAGGTCGGGGCGCACGTGAAAGTCGTAATGACGCTGATTGTTCGCGACGAGGCAGACATCGTCGACGACCACATCCGTTATCACCTGGAAGCAGGAGTGGATTTCGTCGTCGCGACCGATCACCGCTCTGCCGACGCGACGACGGAGATTCTCCAGCGGTACGAGCGCGAGGGGCATCTCAAGTTCATCCGTGAGCTGGGCGCGGCGTACAGGCAGTCCGAATGGGTGACCCGGATGGCGCGCTTGGCGGCAACGGAGTTCGGGGCGGACTGGGTGATCAACAGCGACGCGGACGAGTTCTGGTGGCCGCGGATCGGCTCGCTCCGGGACGTACTTTCCGCGGTTCCCGCCCGCTTCGGAGCGATCCGCGGCACCTGGCGGCACTTCGTCTTGCGACCGGATGCCGCCGCACCTTTCTTCGAACGGATGACCGTCCGCCGCGCGCCCTCACTCGACGTCACGAACCCGTACTGCGCCAATGCGAAGGTCGTCCATCGCGGGCGTGCGGACGTCACGGTGGTACCTGGAAATCACGATGCGCGCGGGCCGGGCCTCCTGCTGCTGCGCGAATGGGTCCCGTTCGAGGTGTTCCACTTCCCGATTCGCGGGCGGGAACAGCTCGAGCGGAAATATCCAGCGTTCGGGGCGAGCTATGAGCTCGCAGGAAAGAGACTCCTGCCGCGGCACGTCGCCTCGATCGCGTCCGGCCTCCGTGCGAATGCCGAGGACGTGTACCGCACGTTTCTCGTCGACGACGTCAGTCTCGAGGACGGCCTGGACGACGGGACCCTCGCGATCGACACGCGTCTTCGCGATCGATTGCGCGGTGAGGCGCCCGAGCGTCCGACCTCGCTCGAAGACGACCTCGCCTTCGCCGAGGAGGTGGACGCCATGCTCTCGCTCGACTCGGCACACCGTCTTGCGACTCGCGTTGACTCGTTCAATCGACGGCTCGCCGCCGTCGAAGCGCGACGCAGGCGCGCCTTCCCGCGCCGCAGGAGGCCGGTCTAGCCGGGCGACGACGGTATCATCGCGCGGCGCTATGTCCTGGGCGCGGACGACCGCTCTCCGCACGCGCGTCGGCCGCCTCCTCGGAGCTGCCGAGCGGCTTGCCGGTACGCGCCGGGGCGCGCTCGTGCTCGTCGTCGTCGCCCTCGCCGTCTACGCGTTCGAGAGCGTCGGCTGGCCGCTGCAGGAGGGACGCGACCTCGGCGTCTATCTCCGCTACTACGTCCAGATCGGGCAGCCCCATCCGGTGTTCCCATGGGCGATGCTGTCGCGCACGCCGTTGACGCCGGTCGTCGCGGGCCTCCTCCTCTCCGCCGGCGGAGGACTGCTCGCGGAGGTCGTGATGGCCGTGCTCTTCGCGCTGTCGGTGCTCGCGTGGAGTGCGGTCGCATTCTCAGTCGGCGGTCGTCGCACAGCACTCGGCGTCGCCGTCGCCCTGCTTGTCTATCCGGGGTACGGCGGTCTCTTTCACGAGCTCTCGAGTGACGCCGTCTTCGCGGCCTCGTTTGCGGGCTGGGCGTTTCTGCTCAGCCGCGCGTTGCAAGGACGGGCGTGGCCTGCGTTCGCTGCGGCCGGCGCAGGGCTCGCGCTGCTCGCGCTCGCGCGTCCCGCGAACCAGGCACTCCTCGTCATCGCACCGCTGCTTATGATCAACCCGGGATCATGGCGGCAACGTATCGCCCGAGCGGCCGCATTTGTCGCGACGGCGGGCGTGCTCCTGCTCGTCTGGGCGGGGTATAACGATGTCCGGTACGACGATTTCACCGTCGCGCGGGGCGGCGACGCGAGCGTCCCGCTGTTCCGCGCGTTCGTCACTGACCGAATCATGTCGTCGGACAATGGTCCCGCGTCCAGGCGACTCGCTGCAGCGGTGCGCGACCATCTCCTGCCGCTCAACTACTCAGTGCTCGGCCAAGCTGCACGCGAGGCAGTTCGTCGGCATCCCTGGAAATACACGCGAGGGGTGGCAACCTCGTTCTGGCAGGAGCTCAGCCAGCCGCTGTACGTTCCGGCGCGGCCTCTGCCGGCGGTCCCCGGGCCGCATCAGGGGCCCGGCGTGACTCCGGCTACAGTCGTCGTGGGCGGCAAAAGGCTCCCCAAGCCATCGGAAGGCGAGCCAATCCCCGCCGCCCACCAGGGCGACTACGTCTCGACACCGGACGGTCACATCCGCGAGGTGTGGAGGTCCGCGATCGACCACGGCATCGTGTTTCCCGATGCGCGCGACCAGCGCCGCTACGTGTACATCGAGCGGCACGCGGGCGAGCTCGGCACTCGCTTTCCGACGCGGCGCGACAGCGGTTGGCTGCGCCTCCAGCTGAATCACGCCTCGAAGGCGTATCCCCGCCCGTGGATGTGGCTGCTGATCGGCGTGATCGGATTGGCGGTCCGACGGCCGCGCGGTTGGCCCGCGCCGGTCGTTCTCGCCGCGTCGGCACTCGTCGTCATTCTCGTGACAGTGCTTGGCGTCTATGCGGTCCCGGAGTACTCAGTTCCCGTCGCTCCGGCGTTCATCATGCTGGCGGCGGTCGGCTGGCTCGGCACTCGGACGATGACGCGGCGAGTGGCGGAAACGCCGCCCGAGAAGGTCCCGGCTGCGTAAGCATCCGGTTAAGAGCGGTGGGGAGCGTTCGGCGCGGTCGATACCATCTGCGGCCGTGGGCCAACAAAGCGAAGTGAGCATCGCGGAACGCGCACGCCGTCAGGTCTTTCCAGCACGCGTTGCGGGATCGGTTGTCGACCGCGAGGCGGGACCGGCGGAGCGGCTGACGGTGATCGAGGCAGAGGCTCCGCGCGCACGGCTCGAGCTACGCGAGCTCTGGGGAGCGCGCGACATGGCGCTGACCTTCGCCTGGCGGGACGTCAAGGTTCGTTACAAGCAGTCGCTGATCGGAATTACGTGGGCGGTCATCCAACCGTTTCTCACGATGGTTGTCTTCACGATCATCTTCGGGAAGTTCGCGAACTTTCCGAATCAAGGATTGCCCTACCAGGTCTTCGCGTACCTGGGTTTGCTCCCGTGGGCCTTCTTCGCGACGGCGCTCGCGCAGATCTCCGCGAGTGTGCTCACGAACCGCCAGTTGGTCCAGAAGGTCTACTTCCCGCGACTCATACTGCCCCTATCGGGTCTCCTCGTTCCGGCGGTCGACTTCATGTTCTCGTGCGTCGTTCTCGCCGGGATCATGGCGTGGTTCCACGTGGGGACAAGCACCCACATCCTGCTCGCGCCGGTGTTTCTGTTGCTGCTCGCCACCACCGCCCTCGGAGTGGGGTCGGTGTTCGCGGCGATCAATGTGCGGTACCGCGATGTCCCGTACGTCGTCCCGTTCATCATCCAGATCTGGTTGTGGTTGTCTCCGGTTGCGTATCCGACCGCTGCGCTCCCGCAGAAATACCAGCTGCTGAGCTCGATCAACCCCGTTGCACCGGCGATTACAGGGTTCCGGTGGGCGGTGGGAGGAACGCCGCCGCCGACCGGGCCGGAGCTCCTGATCGGCATCGGCTCGGCCGCCATGCTGTTGACGGTCGGCTTCAGCGTGTACCGCCGGTGGGAACTACGTTTTGCCGACACGATCTGATGGCTGACACGGCTGTCCGAGCAGAGGGCCTGTCGAAGCGCTACCGGATCGGCGAGTACCGCGGTGGTTACGAGACGCTACGCGACACGATCGCGCTAGGTGCCCGACGCGCCCTGCGTCTCGAGCACCGGCCGCACTACGACGAGATCTGGGCCTTGCACAACGTCTCCTTCGAGGTCGACCAAGGCGAGGTGGTGGGGTTCATCGGGCGCAACGGTGCGGGGAAGTCGACACTGCTGAAGATTCTTACCCGCATCACTCCACCCACGCAGGGTCGTGCCGAGATCCGCGGTCGGGTGGGGAGCATCCTCGAAGTCGGCACGGGTTTCCATCCCGAGCTGACCGGCCGCGAGAACATCTACCTCAACGGCGCGATTCTGGGTATGAGCCGTCGCGAGATAACGCGGAAGTTCTCGCAGATCGTCGAGTTCAGCGGTGTCGAGAAGTTCATGGACACGCCGGTCAAGCGCTACTCGACAGGTATGTACGTGCGCCTTG
Organism: Actinomycetota bacterium; assembly: GCA_005885125.1. GTDB lineage: Bacteria > Actinomycetota > Thermoleophilia > Gaiellales > Gaiellaceae > 3-1-20CM-4-69-9. Next base: position 93 of record VAXU01000055.1, on the reverse strand, counting down.
CCTTCGCTGTCGCCGCACATCTCGATCCGGAAGTGCTGATCATCGACGAGGTGCTCGCCGTCGGCGACTACGAGTTCCAGCAGCGCTGTATGG
>VAXU01000054.1 GCA_005885125.1 Actinomycetota bacterium | reverse complement strand
CGCGCCGATCTCCGCCAGCACGGCTTCGACCGCGGAGACCATCTCCTCGAGGCGATCCTCGGGCGCGGAGGCGTCGACGACGTGGAGGACGAGGTCGGCGACGAGCGTCTCCTCGAGGGTCGCGGCGAAGCCCTCGACGAGCTGGTGGGGCAGGCGTCGGATGAAGCCCACCGTATCGGTGACGAGATAGCGGCGGCCTTCGTAGTCGAACCCGCGCGTGGTCGGGTCGAGCGTCTCGAAGAGCCGGTCATCGACGGACGCCCCCGCGCCGGTAAGAGCGTTCAGCAGCGTCGACTTGCCGACGTTCGTATAGCCCGCGAGCGCGATCGTCGGCGTCTCCGCGCGGCGCCGCTCCTGGCGTCGAGTCTCGCGGTGCCGGCGCAGCTCGCGCAGACGGCTCTTGAGCACGCCGACCCGGCGGCGGGCCAGGCGGCGGTCGGTCTCGAGCTGCGTCTCGCCCGGGCCGCGGGTGCCGACGCCTCCGCCGAGCCGCTCGAGGTGCTGCCACAGCCCCCGCATCCGCGGCAGGTTGTACTCCAGCTGCGCCAGTTCGACCTGGAGCTTGCCCTCGGCGCTGACGGCGTGCTGGGCGAAGATGTCGAGGATCAGCTGCGTCCGGTCGACGACGCGTGCCTGGAGCGCGTTCTCGAGCTGGCGCTGCTGCGCAGGCTCGAGCTCGTCGTCCACGAGCAGGCACTCGGCCTCGGCGTCGGCGAAGAGCCGCTTCAGCTCCTCGACCTTGCCCTTGCCGACGTAGGTCCGCCGGTCCGGCCGCGGCCGGTGCTGCACGATATCTCCCACCGTCTCCACGCCGGCCGTCCGCGCCAGCTCACGGAGCTCGGCGAGCTCTTCCGCCTCGTCGCGGCTCCCCGGCACCACGGCAACGACGAACCCGCGCTCGGGCTCCGCCCCCGGCGCAGGATCGGGCTGATGGGGAGTCACCGGCTAAGTATGCCGCTTTGCAGCGATGTTTCGATACGCCGGACGGCCTCCTCCAGACGGTCGTCGGCGACCGTCAACGAGATGCGGAAGAAGCCCTCTCCGCTCGGCCCGTACGCGCTTCCCGGCGAGACGACCACGTACGCGCGCTCGAGCACGGTCTCGGCGAACGAGCCCGACGTGTAGCCCGCCGGGACGCGCGTCCAGATGTACGGGGTCGCGCGCGGCGGCTCGACGGCCAGGCCGATCGCACGAAGCGCCTCGACCACGAGGTCGCGTCGTCGCTCGTAGACGGACGACATCTCGCGAGGGAAGTCGGCCGCGTCGAGCAGGGCGACCGCGGTCGCGCGCTGGAGGGCGTCGAACATGCCCGAGTCGAGATTCGTCTTCAGGTGACGGTAGCGCTCGACGACGTCGGCATTCCCGGCCATCAGCCCGGTCCGCCAACCGGTCATGTTCCAGCCCTTGGAGAGCGAGAGGATCTCGACACCGACCTCCTTCGCGCCCGGCGTCTCCAGGAGGCTCGGTGCCCGGTACCCGTCGAAGCAGATCTCCGAGTAGGAGTTGTCGTGGACGACGATCACGCCGTGCCGCCTCGCGAGCGCAACGGCATGGTCGAAGAAGCCTTCGGTGGCGACGGCTCCCGTTGGATTGTTCGGATAGTTGAGGAAGAGCAGATTGGCGCGCCGGGCCTGACGTGTAGGGCGGGTAGCCGGGGTCCGGCGAGAGGCAGACGTCGCCGGGATCGAGGCAGGCGAGGCAGAGATGCGCGACCCCCTCCTTGCCGCCGAGGACGGGCAGCACCTCGGTCTCCGCGTCGATCTGGACACCGAAGCGGCGCCGGTAGAACTCGGCCGCGGCCTCGCGGAAGATCTGAGAGCCGCGGTTCGACGGGTACCGGTGCGTGGCCGGGTCGTGCACCTCACGCGCCATCGCCTCGACCACGGCATCGGGCGTGGGTAGGTCGGGATCGCCGATGCCGAGCGAGATCACGTCGATCCCATCAGCCTGCATCTGCTCGATCTTCCGCTCGAGCTCGGCGAAGAGGTACGGCGGGATGGCGTCGAGGCGGCGCGCGAACCTCACAGGTCGAGCTCCTCGGACAGCTGGACGGTGCAGATCTCCTGCGCCGGGCCTGTCAGCCGCGCGCTCCAGTCCTCGCCGATCTCGACGACGAGGTCGCCGCCGGCGAGGTGCACCGTGACGGGGCTCTCGCACCAGCCGTTCGCAACGGCCGCGCCGGCAACAGCGACCGAGCTCGTACCCGACGAGAGCGTCTCCCCCGCGCCCCGCTCCCACACCCCGACCGTGACGTCATGCGTGCCGTCGACCCTGACGAGCTGGACGTTCGTCCGCTCGGGAAAGCGGGAATGGGTCTCGACGAGCGGGCCGAGCCGGAGGAGCTCGGCCCGCTCCGGGTCCCGGCGGATGACCGCGTGCGGGTTGCCGACCGAGACCGGCGTGAGCTCGACGCCCTCGCCGGCGACCTCGATCGACTCCGGCTCGCCCACCTCGACGCGGCCGACGTCCATCTCGACCAGGAAGCCGCCCTGCATGCGGGCGACGACCTCGCGCGGGCCGACGCGGATCGTGACCGTCCTGGAGCCGCTTCGCCGGGCGAGCCAGCGTGCGGCGATGCGCGTCCCGTTCCCGGACAGCTCGGCGGTCGAGCCGTCGGGATTCCAGATCACGACCTCGGCCCAATCGGCGCCGCTGGCCACGACCTGCACGACCCCGTCCGTTCCACCGGCCGAGACGCGCACCTCGTCCGGGGTCAGGTCAGCCCACTCGACCAGCAGGTAGACGTTGCCGAGCGCGTGCCACTTCGAGGATTTCATCCGCGATCTCGCCGGGGGGACGGTCGGCATTGACCGTAACAAGGCCGGGAATCCGGCGCATCCACTTTCGCTGGTACGCGGCATAGCGTCCCGTCCGCGTGATCAGCGCGTCGAGCGCGCGCTCCCGCGGAAGCTCCGCGATCTCGCGCAGGCCGAGCGCGTAGGCGACCGTCGCCGACACGGGCCCGGCCGTCGCGCGACGCACCTCGTCTTCGACGCCCGCCTCGAACATCGACCGCGCGCGGGACTCGATCCGCGCCAGCAGTACGTCGCGGGGAAGTACGAGCCCGAACACGATCGTCGGCCGGCGCACCTCCTCGCTCCACAGCCGCGCTGTCGAAGGACGGAGCGAGGAGCCCAGCGCCCACAGCTCGAGCGCGCGTACGACGCGACGCCGGTCGTTCGCGTGCACCTGCGCGGCTCCGGCCGGATCCCGCATGGCGAGGAGCGCATGCGCCCGTTCGGCGCCGAGCCGGTCATACAACCGCTCCCACCGGGAACGCTGCTCCCGCGCCGGTGCGGGCGGGAGCTCGAGGTCGACGAGCGCGGCGCGAAGGTACAGGCCGGTTCCGCCCGCGACGACCGGTGTTCGCCCCTCCTCGAGCAGCTCATCGATCGCCGCGTGCGCGAGCCCTGCGTATTCCGCGACAGAACCTTCGTGCGACAGCGCCCAAATACCGACCAGCCGCGTCGGCCGCTCGGGCTGCGCCGTCAGGATCGGCAGACCGCGGTAGGCCTGCATCGAGTCCGCCGAGACGACGTCGCCGCCGGCCCCGTCGGCGACCGCTTCGGCGACGGCGGTCTTCCCCGACGCCGTCGGCCCGAAGATCGCGAGGACGCTACCCGGACGGAACGGTCGAGCCCGGTTTCCAGCCAATCTCGGCGTCCTGCGGAAACAGCGCGTCGGCGGGCAGCGCCGTGTCCTCCTCCGGATGCGCGGCCCGGTGGTCGCGGAACCATGCGATCGCGCGCGGGATCCCCTCCTCCAGCGACACCCCCGGCTCGTAGTCGAGCAGCTCGCGCGCCTTCGTCAGGTCGGCGACGTAGTGCGTCACCTCGCCGAGCAGCGAGGGCGCGAGCGTGATCTTCGGCTCGACGCCGAGCTCGGCACCGATGAGCTCCGCCGCGTGCACGAGCGTGTTGCCCTGGCCGTACGCGAGATTGATCGTCTCGTTGACGACGCGCCCCTCCCCGAGCGCCTCGATCCCCCGCGCGATCCCGTCGACGCAGTCGTCCACGTACGTGAAGTCCAGCGTCTTCTCGGGCCCGAATACGGTGATGGGCTCGTCGCGCTGCATCGTGTGGATGAACAGCGGAATCACGCGGACCATGCGTGCGAGGTCGTTGTCGTAGCGCCCGTACACGTTCGAGAAGCGGAATACGAGGTAGTTCAGGCCGTAGCAGCGCGCGTACGAGTAGATGAGCGCCTCCCCGGCGATCTTCGACGCGGAGTACGTCGACTCCGTGTACGCGAAGTCGGCGCTCGTCTCCTTCGCCTCCTCCTCCGCGAAGCGGTGGACGTCGCCGTACACCTCGCGGCTCGACGAGAACACGATCGGCAATCCCTGCTGGCGGCAGAGCTCGAGGACGTTGAACGTCATGATCGCGTTCTCGAGCGCGCGGTGCGGCTGGCGGACGAGCTGATGGACCTTCGCGTGCGCGGCCAGGTGGACGACCAGGTCGACCTCCGGATACTCGACGCCGCCGATCCCGCCGGGAAAGGACGGGTAGTGGCCGGAGAGGTCCTGGAGCAGGTACCGGAAGTCGTCCGTCCAGGTGTTCAGCCGCTTGTCGACGCCGAATACCTCGTGCCCGTCCTGGACGAGCCGGAGGGCGAGGTTCGTACCGATCTGACCGGACGAGCCGGTGACGAGGATCCTCATGCGGCGACGGGAACGGCCTGCGCACCGCGGAGCGTCGTCGACGTCGCGGCGTCGATCCGCACGTCGACGAGCTCGCCCGGCTGCGCGACGCCGTTGAAGTTGACGGTCGTGTTCCGACGCGTGCGGCCCCGCAGCAACGACGGATCGGTCCGGCTCGGCCCTTCGACGAGGACTTCCTCGACGCGGCCGACACGCTCCGTGTTCCGCTCGTGTGCGACGCGCTGGACGACGTCGATCAGCCGTTCGATGCGCTCGCGCTTCAGCTCGTCGGGAATCTGATCGGTCATCGCCGCTGCCTCGGTGCCCGCACGCGGCGAATAGACGAACGTGAAGGCGGCGTCGTACCTGACCTCCTCGACGGCCTCGACCGTCTCGTGAAAGTCGTCCTCCGTCTCGCCTGGAAAGCCGACAATGAGGTCGGTCGTGAGCGCGAGGTCCGGGATCGCCGCGCGCATCTCGTCGACGAGCCGCAGGTAGCGCTCGCGGGTGTACGTCCTTCGCATCGCCTTCAGGATGCGCGACGAACCGGACTGCAGTGGCAGATGCGCGTGCTCGCACACGGCGTCCGCTTCGGCCATCGCGGCGATCACAGGGGCGCGGAAGTCCTTCGGGTGCGGGCTCGTGAAGCGGATGCGTTCGATCCCCTCGACGGCGTCGCACGCGCGCAGCAGCTCCCCGAACTCGGTTCGGACGTCCGGTAGCAGATCGCGACCCCACGAGTTGACGTTCTGGCCGAGGAGCGTGATCTCGCGGACCCCGTCGGCCGCGAGCCGCATCACTTCGGCGACGATCTCGCCCGGCCGTCGCGACACCTCGCGGCCGCGCACCGCCGGGACGATGCAATAGGAGCACTTCGAGTTGCAGCCCATCGAGATCTGCACCCACGCCTGGAACGACCGCTCGCGGTGCATCGGCAGCTCGCCGGCGAACGTCCGCTCGTCGATCCCGAACGAGCCGCGCGGAACACCGAAGCCACCTGCGCCGAGCCACTCGCCGAGGTGCGGGATCGAGCCGGGCCCGAACGCGACGTCGACCTCGGGGTGCAGCTCGAACAGCCGCTCGCGCTGAGCCTCTGCGTAGCAGCCGCCGACCGCGATCACCGTCTCCGGGTTCGCGCGCTTGCGTGCGATCGCGTGACCCAGGTAGGCCGCGAACTTCGTGTCCGGCTTTTCCCGGATCGTGCAGGTGTTGAAGACGAGGACGTCTGCGGTTTCGGGCTCAACCGCCTCCCCGAGGCCGAGCTCCTCGAGCATGCCCTTGATCCGCTCGGAGTCGTGAGCGTTCATCTGACAGCCGAAGGTGGTGACGTGGTACCGCCTCACGGGCGGACACTGTACCGGCCCTCCTGGCGCTTCTAGCCAGGCCCTGGCGGACAGGCTCCCGGCGCAGTCTTCCGCGCACGCTGGTGAGTGGCGGGAAGGCCGGCTACCGGCGCAGGTTCGTCGTCCTGACTAGGCGGCGTGGTTCATGTGGCCCGTCGCATTCTTCGCGACGTCCACGGCACGGCTCTCCCGGATCACGGTGACCTTCACCTGGCCCGGGTACTCCAGCTGGTCCTCGATCTCGCGCGCGATCTCGTGCGACAGCAGCACGGCGCCGTCGTCGTCGACCTCGCCGGGCTTGACGATCACCCGGATCTCGCGGCCGGCCTGCAGCGCATAGACCTTCTCGACGCCTGGCTTCTGCGCGGCCAGTTCCTCGAGCGACTCGAGCCGCTTGATGTAGTGCTCCAGGCTCTCGCCGCGCGCGCCCGGACGTGACGCCGAGATCGCGTCCGCCGAGATCAGCAGCACGGCCTCGACCGTCTGCGGCTCCACCTCGTAGTGGTGCGCCTCGATCGCGTGGACGACGTGCTGCGATTCGCCATAACGCCGCGCGAGCTGCGCGGAGATCGACGCGTGTGACCCGTCGACCTCGTGGGTCATCGCCTTGCCGATGTCGTGCAGCAGAGCAGCGCGCTTGGTCAGCTTCACCGAGGCGCCGATCTCGGAGGACATGATTCCTGCCAGGTGCACGACCTCGAGCGTGTGCTTGAGCACGTTCTGTCCGTAGCTCGTCCGGAAGCGCAGCCGCCCGAGGATCTTCACCAGTTCCTCGTGGAACTCGCCGCAGTTCGCCTCGAACACAGCCTGCTCGCCGGCGTGGAGCATGTGCTCCTCGATCTCGGCCTTCGACGCGTAGTACGTGTCCTCGATCCGTGCAGGGTGGATCCGGCCGTCCTCGATCAGCTTGGTGAGGGTCAGCTTCGCGATCTCGCGGCGGATGCCGTCGAACGACGAGAGGACGACCGCGTTCGGCGTGTCGTCGATGATGAAGTCGACCCCGGTCAGGTGCTCGAGGGAGCGGATGTTCCGCCCCTCGCGGCCGATGATCCGCCCTTTCATGTCGTCGGACGGGAGCTCGACGACCGACACCGTCGTCTCGGCCGCGTGGCTCGCGGCAACTCGCTGGAGCGCGTCGGCGACGAGATTGCGCGCGCGCCGCTTGGCCTCGATCCGCGCCTCCTCTTCCAGTTGGCGCACCCTCCGCGCAAGCTCGTGCCGGACGAGGTCCTCCGCACGTTCGAGGAGATGCTGCTTCGCCTCGTTCACCGTCATGCCCGAGACGCGTTCCAGCTCGGCGAGCTGTTGCTCGCGTGCCTGCTTGTGGTCGTCCTGCAGCTGCTTGAGGTGGGTTTCGCGGTCGGTGAGACCCTGTTCGCGCCGGACGAGCTCGGTGAGCTTCCGGTCGATGTCCTCTTCCTTGGAGAGCACGCGCTCCTCGACCTTGACGATCCGCGAGCGGTGCTCCGAGACCTCGGCGTCGATCTCGGCGCGCAGCCGGACAGCCTCCTCGCGCGCGCCGATCTCGCCCTCTCGGCGGAACGCATCGGCCTCGCGCTTCGCATCGTCGAGGATCTGCTTGCGAAGTCGCCGTGCCTGGCCCAGCCGCGACTTCTCTGTCACTCCCGCCGCGATCACGGCGAAAGTCCCTCCAACGATCAACCCGATGAGAATTCCGATTGCGACGAGCACGTTGGCTCTCCTGGGTCGGTTGTCCGCGGAGCTACCGCGGCACCACCCGGCGCGAACCGGCGAACGGGATCCCGAATCGTGAAGCGAGCCGACACCTCGGCTCGAGCGAAGCAAGAACTAGCGCGCCGCTGTCAAGGCCCTTTCGGTGTCGGAGTGATCGAGGGTGGACATGGTTTCAGCGAACAGTTGCGATTCGGAAGAAGCCGCTGTGCAGGCAAAACGTCGGATGGAGCAACTCGCATCCTAGCGCCGCTCAGGGGCCGTTGGCAAAGGCGGCGACTCGGCGACGCCGCAGAGAGGCCGTGCGGGCTCTTGCCCCTGCGGCCGTTTCAACCCGCTTCCTGGTCAAACCACGACGTCGAATCGGCTCTGCCCTCGCTGGTAACACCACCGAGCGCCGCCTCCAGAGCCTCCTCACTGAAGCCCCTGCCAGCCAGAAATCGGGCCGTAGCGGCGCCTCGGCCGCGCCGCCGGGCGAGTCGCCCGGCCCGCTCTGGCTCGGGTTGGAGCTCGGCCAGCGCCCCGGGCCAAAGCTCCTCGGGGACACCCTGCCGCTCGAGATCGGCCGTGATCGCGCTGTCGCCGTAGCCCCGCTCGGCGAGCGCCCGGGCACGGGTGGACGCGAAGCGGGCGTCGTCGACTATGCCGGCTCGGGTCAGCCTGCTCACGGCCTCGTCCCGCGCCGCCGGTGAGACGCTGGCCCGGTCCAGCCGCTCGAGGAGCCGTCGCGTCGACAGGTCACGGGCGTGCAGCGAGCGTCTCGCGACTGCGAGCGCCTCGACCTGCCGTAGCTCGCGTCGCAATCGCCGAGCCGCAGGGCGGTCGAGCTCCCCTCCCACGGCGAGCCCGGCCCGGACCACCGCCTCCAGCGGCAGTGTGCGCCACGGCGCCCCGTCGAGCTCGACAGCGACTCGTCCGCGTGGACGCGCCCGCAGCCCGGTCACGGTCGCCACGGTCTCTTATGCCTTCGCGGCTTCCTCTTCCTTGGCCGCGGGTTGGCCATTCTGCTCGGCCGTCGCGGCGGCAGCCTCAGCTGACGGCAGCAGCCTCGCCGACGCCACCTGCTCAGGCCCGAGCTCGAGCTGGATCTTCGCGAGCATCGCCTGGCAGACGTCAGGATGCTCGCGGAGGAATGCGGTCGCGTTCTGGCGCCCCTGGCCGAGCCGTTCGTCGTCGAACGAGAAGCACGAGCCAGACTTCTGGACGATCTTCCGCTCGAGCGAGGCGTCGAGCACCGTGCCTTCCCAGGAGATCCCGGAGCCGTAGATGATGTCGAACTCAGCCTGCTTGAACGGCGGCGCACACTTGTTCTTGACCACCTTCACGCGCACGCGGTTGCCGATCGCCTCGACCCCCTCCTTCAGCGTCTCGATGCGACGAATGTCGAGGCGCACCGACGAGTAGAACTTCAGCGCGCGGCCGCCCGGGGTCGTCTCAGGGTTGCCGAACATGACACCGATCTTCTCGCGCAACTGATTCGTGAATAGGCAGATCGTGTCGGTGCGGTTGAGCGTGCCGGCGAGCTTGCGCAACGCCTGCGACATCAGACGCGCCTGCAGGCCGACGTGCGAATCGCCCATCTCTCCCTCGATCTCCGCCTTCGGCGTCAGTGCCGCGACCGAGTCGACGGCGACGACGTCGAGCGCGCCTGAGCGAATCAGCAACTCCGCGATCTCGAGCCCCTGTTCCCCCGTGTCGGGCTGCGACACGAGCAGGTCGTCGATGTTGACGCCGATCCGCTTCGCGTACGCCGGGTCCATCGAGTGCTCGGCGTCGATGAACGCCGCGATGCCGCCGCGTCGCTGCGCCTCGGCAATCACGTGGTAGACGAGAGTGGTCTTTCCCGACGACTCGGGGCCGAAGATCTCGACGATGCGCCCGCGCGGGAGCCCGCCGACGCCGAGGGCGAGGTCGAGCGCGAGCGAGCCGGTCGAGATCGAGCCGATCGACACTGCCGCGCGATCGTTCATCTTCATGACGGCGCCTTTCCCGAACTGCCGCTCGATTTGGCCGAGTGCGACGTCCAGAGCTTGCTCGCGATCCACTGGTTCAACCTCCTAAGGCAAACGATTCGACGACTTCATACTGCGCCCCGGAAGGCGACAGCCGAGATAGGTAAACAGCAGCGTCGGACGGAGCGAACGGGCCGAGGGCCGGGATCGGCGGGTCGAGGCGAGGTCGCCGGCGGAAGCGGACGATGGTGAGGTGCGGGAGCCACGGGCGCCCCTCCCGCTCGTAGACGCCGATTTCTTCCAGCCGCTGGTGGAGATCCTCGGCCACGGCCCCGGCGGCGCCACCCTCGTCGGCGAGGACGAGCATGCCGACGCTCCGGGTTTCCCGGTAGCGAACGGGCTCGAGCCGGATCGGCTCCGCGGCCGCGGCGGCCTCTCGGGTCGCCGCAGCGATCGCATCCAGCTCTCCCACGGGCCGGTGCCCGAGGAAGGCAAGCGTGATGTGCAGGTTCGCCCTTCGGACGACCCGCTCGGAGAGCTCGTCCCTCCCCCACGCCTCGAGCGCGTCGAGAACGGCGTCGGGGAGCCGGAGAGCGCAGAAGAGACGGACGCGTTCACGTCCCTCCACGCTAGCCGGGACTTTCATGGCGATTCGTCACGACTCTGTGTCAACTTAGGCGCCGACTCGGCGGCGCCGCAGAGAGGCCGTGCGGGCTTTGCCCGCGCGGCCGTCTGACCCCGCTCGTAGGACCCGCAGACCTCTCGGACCAACGCGCCTCTCGCCTAGGCGCCGACTCGGCGGCGCCGCATAGAGGCCGTGCGGGCTTTGCCCGCGCGGCCGTCTGACCCCGCTCGTAGGACCCGCAGACCTCTCGGACCAACGCGCCTCTCGCCTAGGCGCCGACTCGGCGGCGCCGCAGAGAGAGGCCGTGCGGGCTTTGCCCGCGCGGCCGTCTCGACCCGGTTCGCGTGTCGCCGACGACACGACTTTCATGGCGACTCTAGGACCCGTCTGACGAGATGCAGTGCCGTCACGGTCGCGCGGCGGCGGATGCTGTCGCGGTCGCCCGGAAACTGGAACTCGGCTCCGCGCCCGCCCCCGGGTGCCTCTGCATGCAGGTACACGAGGCCGACAGGCTTCGCGTCCGTGCCGCCGTCGGGGCCTGCAATCCCGGTGACCGAAACCGCAACATCAGCACCTAGCTGTTCCCGCACTCCCGCTGCCATCGCTGCAGCCGTCTCGGCTGAAACGGCCCCATGCTGTGCAAGCACATTCCGAGACACGCCGAGCTCGCGCGCCTTCACCTCGTCCGCGTACGCGACGACCGAGCCGACGAAGACGTCGCTCGCACCCGGCACCGCCGTCAGCCGCTCGGCGATCATGCCGCCCGTACAGGACTCCGCCGTGGCCAGCGTCAGGCCGCGGTCACGGCAGGCGTCGAGGACGAGCTCGGCGACGGACGCGTCGGTCTCCGCAAACAGATAGCGGCCGAGCGGCTCGAGCAAGCCCTTCGTCAGCTCGTCGGCGCGCGCCTCGGCCCCGGGCTCGACCAGAAGGTCGACGTGGATCTCGAAGTCGCGGGCGCAGACCGTCGCCTCCACCCCGTCCCCGTCTCCACCTGCGGCTGCAAGTGCCTTGGCGACCGCAGACTCCGTCGTGCCGAAGAAACGGAGGAAGCGCCGTTCCGGGGGTTGCGTGCTCGCGAGCAGCGCGCGCACAGGCTCGCTCTCGAGCGCGAACGGCCACAGGCGCTGCAGCTCCCCGGGAGGACCGGGCAGGACGACGACGACCGCGCGCGAGGTTTGCAGGACGAGCCCGGGCGCCGTCCCGGCGAGACCGAGAATGAAGGCGCCCTCCGGGATGGTCGCCTGCTTTCGGACCCCGTGCTCGAAGTCGGCATAGGGGCGGCCGGTGCGCTCGGCGAAGCGACGGGACACGTCGCCGATCTCGCCGTGCAGACCGTCGTCGAGCCGTAGGGACAGGCCCGCGGCGTGGGCTAGGAGCTCGACGGTCCGGTCGTCGTGCGTCGGCCCGAGGCCGCCCGAGACGACGCAGAGATCCGCCCGCAATCCGTCCCGGAGCGCCTCCTCCAGCTCCTCCTCGCGGTCGCCGACGATCTGGATGCGCGCGGGCTCGAAGCCGAGACGAAGCAGCTCCCGTGCGAGCCACGGCCCGTTCCGGTCCGCTCGGTCGCCGCGCACGAGCTCGCTGCCTGTAATGACCAAGAAGGCACGGGGACGGTTCCCGGAGTTCATGGCAGGTGAAAGAAACTAGGGCGCGTAGCGCTGCGGCCGTTGCAAGCTAGGCGCCGGTCGCCGCGTGCAGTCCGCGTGCCGTCACGACGACGATCTTCGGCCCACCGGTCGGGAACCGAACGGCGCGGCCGTTCAGCTTCGCCCGCAACACTTCGGGCCGGCCGACGTCGATCCACAGGCGCCGGCCGACGAACAGCTGCTTCTCGCCCTTCTCGAGCGTCCCCTGGTACACGATCGGCCCGGTCACCGAGCCGCGGTGCACCTGGAGCCAGCTCGAGTCGAGCGCGGCCGTCACCTCGAGCCGCGCCACAGCGGAACGGCTGGTGTGCGCAGGTGGCAAAACGGTCTGCTTCTTCGTCGTCGTCTGCTCGGTCGCGAGCCCCGGTATGTGCTGGTTCCCAGCGCCGCCGCGAGTCCACGCGACGATCACGAGCGCCGTCACGAGCGCGATCCCGAGCAGGGTCAGCAGGACAACCCG
>VAXU01000053.1 GCA_005885125.1 Actinomycetota bacterium | reverse complement strand
AGCACCGGCAACACCAGATGCTGGACGCGCTGCGCCAGGAAGTGGAGTCCGTGGCCCGGATTGATGTTGTCGAGACCGCTCGTGTAGAAGATTCGGACGCCCCACTTGTTGAAGATGTTCACGAAGACGATCTGCAGGATCAGCCCGAGCCAGAAGACCGGAATCGCGAGCCCGAGGAAGCTCAACGTGGTCATGCTGTAGTCGAAGACCGAGTACTGCCTAACAGCCGAGTACACCCCCACCCCGATCGCTAACAGGAGCGTGAGCAGCTCGGCGGCGATGATCAGCTGCAGCGTCACCTTGAGCCGGTTCAGCATGTCCGGGAGGATCGGCCGCTCGCCGAGGATCGACTTGCCGAAGCTGTTCGTGAAGGCGTCGCGCACCCAGTAGCCGTAGCGCACGACGATCGGATCCTTGAGGTGGTTCTGCTTCTCCACCAGCTGGATCGCAGCCTGGTTCACGTTCGGCTGCATCTTGACCGCCTCGAGCGGGTCCGTGGTCGTGGAGACGAACGTGAAGATCAGGAAGCTCGAGACAAAGAGGACCGGGATGCTGTAGAGCAACCTGCGGACGATGTACGTCAGCATCTGGAGTCCTCCGCGGTCGAATGGCCCAAGGTTCCTCCGGTTCGGGACTGAATCATGTCACCTCTGCCGCCTGCCCGTCCGGGTTCCGCCGACTTTTCCCTTTCCCCGAGCGTAGTTCCCTTTGCCTGAAAATGGAATCCCGCCCCGGCTCGGGGCCGGGGCGGGATTCCGCGTTTCGTGCCTAGAGCGTGAGCTCTACGCCTTCGTCCACTTGTTGATGTTCCAGACCGGACCCTCGCTCGTCGGGTTCTCGACGAGACCCTTGAGGACCGTCCGGTAGACCAGGTAGGTCGGCTTCTGGAACAGCGGAACCGTCGGCACCTGCTTGACCATCTGGGCAAGCGCCTGGTTCGTGATGTTGTACTGCTTCGTAGCGTCGAGCTGGTGGTTCGCCGCGACCAGGAGCCGGTCGACCTTCTGGTCGCAGTAGCCCTGGTTGTTGTCCTGTGCGTGATCGGAACCGCTACGGCAACCGTAGATCGCATCCCAGCCGCTGATGTCGGGCGTGCCGACCCAGGCGAAGAGGATGATGTCGTAGTTGCCGTTCGGCAGATCCTGGCTCAGGGCGTTCGGCGTGTCGTCGGCGACGAGCTGGATGCCGACGTCCTTCAGCTGCGCCTGCATGGCCTCGAAGGACAGCTGGCGGAGCTGGTTACCGGAGCGCCACTTGAACTTGAAGGACGCCTTGACGCCGTTGCACGTGTAGACGCCTCCGGCACCCGGGGTCGCCGGGCCGCCTGTGCAGCCGTGCGCCTTCAGGAGCGCGATGGCCTTCTTCGCGTTGTGCGTGTAGCCCTTCCAGTGGGCCTTGTAGTACTTGCTGGCCGTCAGGATGATCGGATCGTTCAGGACCGGCAGGCCCGGAGCGATGTCCGTCTTCGTGTAGAGCGCCTGAACGACGGACTTCCGGTCGATGCCGTAGGCGATCGCCTGGCGCATCCACAGCTGCTTCAGCAGGTCGTTGAACGGCCCCTTGCCGAAGCCCATGTTGAAGTCGATGTGCTCGAAGATCGGACCGCGGCCGACCTGAACCTTGATCCCCGCCGTATGGCGAAGCGGGACCAGGAAGATCTGGGGCTGCGGGTAGATCACGTCGACCTCACGGCCGCGGATTGCCTCGGCCGTCGTGTTCGTGTCCGGCAGGAACCGGTACACGGCCTTCGCCAGCTTGGCCTTCGGGCCCCAGAACTTCGGGTTCCGAAGCAGGACCAGCTGCTTGCCACGATCCCAGCCACCGTTCGGCATGTAGAACGGGCCACCCGAGATCGGCTTGCCGGTCTTCGGGTCGTTCATGTCGTTGATCCAGACCTTGTTGAAGTCCTCGCCTGCGATCGCGAAGGACGGAACAACGGTCTGCGACGAGAACATCGTCCGCCAGCCGGCGAACGGCTTGGTAAACGTGAAGCGGACGGTCTTCTTGTTGATGGCCTTCGCGGACGCGATGTCCTCGTAGCCGACCTGACTCAGGATCTTGAAGTCCTTCGTCATGATCGTACGCCAGCCCGCGATGAAGTCCGCCGACGTAATCGGATGCGTCGGGCCGCCGGCCTCGTACCACACCGCGTTCTTCTTGATGTAGTACGTGAGCCGGAACGGGTTCGTCTGCACTTTGACGTTCGACACGAGGTCGGGGCGGAAGCTGAAGTCCGGATAGACCCTGTACGCGCTCGGGAACACCGGCGAGATCACCATGGAGCCCCAGAAGAGGTTCCCGCCGATGATGTCGCCGTTCAGGATTCCGGGCTCCTGCTCCGCACCGAAGACCACGGTGCCGCCGGCATTGGCAGACTGCTGGCTCGCCGAGCCGGTGGTCACGATCGCAAGCGCTGCGAGCACCACCCCAGCGAGAAGCCAGAGTTTGCGTAGATGCATCTACTCCCTCCGTTCGTCCGGACTGAGAAGCCGCTCTCCTCAGTCCTTTTCCTCCTCTACCAACCGCCTCTCCAAGGAGGGGCGGACGCGGTAGTGTAACTAAGGGACGGTTTTTCCCTTGCTCGTCCTGAGACGCACTGTTGTGCGTTTTGTTAGGGCGCGAAACCTAGGCTGTGAGCGCGTCCGCGCCCGCCACGACCTCGAGGATTTCCTGGGTGATTTCGGCCTGCCGGGCCCGGTTCATGGCCAGGGTCAGGCTGTCGATCAGCTCGCCCGCGTTCTTCGAGGCGTTCCGCATCGCGGTCATCTGGGCGCCGTGCTTCGAGGCGGCCGACTCGAGCAGCGCCCGGTAGAGTTCGGTCTCGATGTAGACGGGCAGCAGCCTCGCCAGGATCTCCTCCGGCTCGGGCTCGAAGATGAAGTCGCCCTGGAGCGTGTCGCGCTTGCGCTCCTCCTCGTCCGTCTCGAGCAGGTCCTCGGAGAGCGGGAGGATGTCGAAGACGGTCACCCGCTGGACGAGCGGGGAGACAAACGCGTTGTAGACGATCGTCACCTGGTCGACCTCCTCCTCGGTGTACAGCTCGGCGAGTCGGTGTGCGACCGCCTGGGCGTCGGCGTAGCGCGGCTCGTCGGCGAACCCGCTGAACTCGCCGTCGAGCTCGTACCGGCGGAAGCGCAGCGTGCCGGCCGGCTTGCGGCCGACGGGCACCCACTTGACCTGCTTGCCCTCGCGGCGGAGCTGCCGTTCGAGCGCGAGCACCCGCCGGATGACCTGCGAGTTGAACGCGCCGGACAGGCCGCGGTCGCCGGCGACGGGGACGAGAGCGACGGTCTTGATCTCGTCGCGCTGCTGGAGCAGCGGCAGGCCGCGCACCGACGTGCTCGCCCGGGCCGTCCCTGCCATCAGCTCGAGCATCCGGTCGGCGAACGGCCGCATGGCCTCGATCCGCGCCTGCGCCTTGCGGAGCTTCGCCGCTGCGACGAGCTCCATCGCGCGCGTGATCTTCCGCGTGTTGGTGACGGACTTGATCCGCCGGCGGATGTCGCGGACGACGGCCACTACGAGACGAGCACCTCCTCGCGCTGGACGTTGAACGTCTGCAGGAACTTCTTCAGCGCCTCGTCGAGCTTCGCCGTCGTCTCGTCGGACAGGTCGCCGCTCTCCCGGATCTCCTTGTAGATCGTGGCCTCGGCACGGAGGTACTCGCGGAGCTCCTCCTGGAAGCGCGGCACCTGCTCGACGGGGACCCCGTCGAGGTAGCCGTTCACACCCGCGTACAGCGCGACGACCTGCTCCTCGGTCGGCCACGGCTGGTACTGGGGCTGGTTCAGCGTCGCAACCATCCGCTCGCCGCGCGCGAGCGCCTGCTGGGTCGCCTGGTCGAGCTCGGAGCCGAACTGCGAGAACGCCTCGAGCTCCCGGTACTGCGAGAGGTCGAGGCGCAGGCGGCCCGCGACCTTCTTCATCGCCTTCGTCTGCGCCGCCGCGCCGACGCGCGAGACCGAGATGCCCACGTTGACGGCAGGGCGAACGCCCGAGAAGAAGAGGTCGGTCTCGAGGTAGATCTGCCCGTCCGTGATCGAGATCACGTTCGTCGGGATGTACGCGGCGACGTCCCCGGCCTGGGTCTCGATGATCGGCAGCGCGGTCAGCGAGCCGCCGCCGAGCTTGTCGTTGAGCTTGCAGGCGCGCTCGAGCAGCCGCGAGTGCAGGTAGAAGACGTCGCCCGGGAACGCCTCACGGCCCGGCGGCCGGCGGAGCAGCAGGGCGAGCTGGCGATATGCGTCGGCGTGCTTCGACAGGTCGTCGTACATCACCAGGGCGTGCTTGCCGTTGTAGAGGAAGTACTCGCCCATCGCGCAGCCCGCGAATGGAGCCATCCATTTGATCGGCGCCGCTTCCTGCGCGGCCGCGGAGACGATGATCGTGTACTCCATCGCGCCGGCGTCCCGTAGGCGTTCGTACACCTGGGCGACGGTCGACGCCTTCTGGCCGATCGCGACGTAGATGCACACGACGTCCGTGTCCTTCTGGTTCAGGATCGTGTCGACGAGGATCGCCGTCTTCCCGGTTTGCCGATCGCCGATGATCAGCTCGCGCTGGCCGCGGCCGACGTTGGTCATCGAGTCGATCGCCTTGATCCCCGTCTGGAGCGGCTCTTTCACCGGCTGGCGCGCCACGACGCCCGGCGCCTTGAACTCGAGCTGTCGCGTCTCGTTGGACTCGATCGGCCCCTGGCCGTCAAGCGGATTCCCGAGCGGGTCGACGACACGGCCGAGCAGCCCCTCGCCCACGGGCACGCTCGCGACCTTGCCGGTGCGGCGGACAGGCTCGCCCTCCTTGACGTGCTGCCACTCGCCGAAGAGCGCGGCCCCCACGTCGTCCTCCTCCAGGTTGAACGCGAGCCCGACGACGCCGTGCTCGAGCTCGAGCATCTCCATCGCGACGCAGTTCTCGAGCCCGTAGACGCGGGCGATCCCGTCGCCGATCTGCAGGACGGTGCCCACCTCGGCGAGGTCGGTCTCGACGTCGTACCGCTCGATCCGGTCCTTCAGGATCGAGGTGATTTCTTCGGGCCGTAGCTTCACGTGGGCTCCTATCTAGACGGACGGTTTGAGACCGGCGCGACGGAACTCGGGCAGCCCCTGTGCGATCCTGAGTCCGTTGGCGAAGTTGTCTGCCGCGCGACCAGACGCATCCTTGACGCCGCGCACCATCTTCGCGCCCTCGGCCATCACATCCGTGCGGCCGGACGCGAGCAAGGGCGTGGCGCGCTGCAGCACGTCGGCGACTTTCTCGTATTCGACGCACGCCTTGTGGAAGTCGTTGTCGATCGTGTCCAGCTGCGGGTGACCATTGGGCGGCGGGCCGATCTGGATCAGCTTGGCGCTGCAGCGCTTCAGGTCGTTCATCCGGTTCTTGATGATCTGCAGCGTCGTCGGGTTCTGGCTGGCGATGAAGAGCTGGATCTGTGGGTTGTTGAAGTTCGTCACGACGTTCAGATCCTTGTTGAGCGGACGCAGGAAGATGTTGACGACGCGCAGCGCCCACTCGTCGGCGGTCTGCGCGGCGGGCAGGACCGGCCCGACCGGCTTGGGCGTCGAGCTCTTCTTGGAGCCGCATCCTGCAGTGAGGACGGCGAGGCAGAGAAAGAGGAGGAGCGCACGCTTCATCACCTCGATGAGACGAGCTCCCGGCGCAAACGTTCGAGCCGGCCGCGCACGCTCGCATCGACGCGCAGCGAGCCGGCTTCCAGAACGAGGCCGCCGATCAGGCTCGGGTCGACGTTTCTCGTCGCCTCCACGGTCCGGCCGGAGGCCTGTTCGATCTGCCCGACGATCTGCGCAGCCTCCTCGTCGGAGAGCTCGTAGGCAGTCGTCAGCTCGACGTTGAGACGCCGTTCCTCGGCTGCGACGAGGCGCTCGAACTCTCGCGTGATCTCCTCGATCCCGCCGATGCGTCCCTTCTCGGCGGCCAGGCGCAGGAAGTTCCGCACGAGCACGTCGGCGTCACCGAGCAGGTCGTCCAGGATCCGCGACGTCGTCCGCGGGTCGACCTGAGGGTTGCGCAGGACCGCCCGCAGCTCGGGCACGTCGACGACCGCCGCGGTGAAGTCCGCGAGCTCCTCGTGCACCTTCTCGAGCCGTCCGTTCTCCTTCGCGGCGTCGAAGAGCGCACGCGCGTACGTGCGGTGGACGGCGCTTATCGCGCCACCTCTTCCTCGAGCACAGAGAAGTCGAGCTCGCGGATCGCCTCGTCGATCAGCCGGCGGTGATCCGCGTCGTCGAGAGCCTTGCCGGTCACCTTCGAAGCGGCGATGAGCGTCAGCTCGGCGACCTCCGCACGGATCTGCTCGAGGGCGCGGTGCGTCTCGGCCTCGATCTGGCGGCGCGTCTCCTCGAGGCGGCGCCGGCGGTCGGCCTCCGTCTCCTCCTTCACGCGCTCGCGCTGCGCGTCCGCGACCTTGCGCGCCTCCGCGAGGATCTCCTCCGCCTGGCCGCGTGCCTTGCCGATCAGCGCCCGGTGCTCCTCGAGGAGACGGCGGGCTTCGTTCCGTGCCTGTTCCGCCTCTTCGATCGAGCGCCTGATCCGCTCCCGGCGTTCGTCGAGCGCCTTCTGGATCGGGCCGAACGCGTATCGCTTGAGCACCCAGAACGTGATGAAGAAGCAGACCAACGTCCAGATCATCAGTCCGGGAGTGATCTTCAGCAGTGCGTTCGAAGCGAGCATCTACTTCACCAGCACGAATGCGAGCAGGCCGCCGAGGAGCCCGTAGAACACGACCGCTTCGGTGAGCGCGAACCCGAGCCACATCAGCCCCTGCAGCTCCCCACGAAGCTCCGGCTGGCGCGCGACCGACTGGATCATCGAACCGAAGATGTTGCCGATGCCGATGCCGGCGCCGACGGCGCCGAGGCCGACGCCGAGACCGAACGCGATCGCCTGGCCCTGCGCGACCTGCGGTTTCGCGGCTGCGACGAGAGACACGAAAGTCGACATGTGAGCCTCCTTAGTGCTCCGGCTCGATCGCCGAGCCGATGTAGATCGCCGACAGTGCGGCGAAGATGAACGCCTGGATCGAAACGACGATGACGACTTCGAAGATGTAGAACAACACTGCTGCGGGCAAGCCCAGGAACCGCCAGGGTGGCGTGTGGATCACGAAGATCAGGCCGATCATGACGAGGATCAGCATGTGGCCGGCGAGCATGTTGGCGAAGAGTCGGACTGAGAGCGAGATCAGACGCATGAACACGGAGATGAACTCGATGATCGCGATGAAGACGACGATTGCCTTCGGCACCGCCGGGATCAGGCTCTTCAGGTAACCGAACAGGCCGTTGTAGCGCACGCCTTCGACGTGCGTGAACACCCACGTCATCAACGACAGGGCGAGCGTGACGGAGAGAGATGCTGTCGCCGCATAGATGCCGAACGTCGGAACCGCGAGGCCGGCGATGTGGAACTTCTCGTCCGAGAGCGGGAGCGGGATGAATCCGACCATGTTGATGACCCAGATGAAGATGAACAGCGTGGCGACATACGGGAACCACCGTCCGATCGCCTTGCTCGGCAGGCCCTGCTCCGCAATCTGGACCTGCGCGACCTCGTAGATCTGCTCGCCGATCGTCTGGCGCACGCTCGGCTTGACGCCGAGCCGAACGCGCATGAGCACGATGCCGATCAGGATCGACAGCACCGTTCCGAGCATCAGGTACGCGACCGCCTTGTTGATCGAGAGGTCGAGCGGCCCGAGGTGAATCGGCACCCACGGATGGAGCTGGAATTCGTCTTCGGGGTGGAAGTCCGTGGCGAGCGCTTGCGACGGAAGCGCCAGCGCGAGCAGTGCGACCGCCGCAATCGTCAGCCGCTTCATCGTCGCGGGTCTCCCGCGAAATACGTGACGACCGAGAGGCCGAGCTCGAACGTGTAGGCCAGCGCGTAGAGCAGCGCAGCCGCGAGCGCGAGCTTCGCGTCGGACACCGCCACGACGATGAGCACGACCATCACTGCGATCGCCCGAAACATCATCCCGAAAGCCAGCACGCCGGAGGCCGCGAGGTTACCGAGGCCGATTCGCAGACGCACGAGCAGCAGGCCGAGGCCTTGCCCCGCGAGCCAGAGCACCGTCGCGAGCACCCATCCGCCGATGCGCCAGCCGGCCACGATGAAGATCGGCAGCGCGAGCGCGAGGACAGCCGCGCTTCCGGCGATGGGCGTCAGCCTGCCGGGGACCGGACGGGGAGTGCTAAGGATCCCCGGGCTCACGTGAAGAACCCCCGATAGCGACGGTAGACACTCATCACGCCCAAGGGGATGCCCAGCGCCCCGCCGATCACGGCCCCGAGCGCCGCTCCGCCGATACCCCAGCCGATCAGGGCGCCGAGAGCCGCGCACGCCAGGATCGTTCCGATCAAGACGCCTCCCGCAGCGGCCGGCTGAAAGGAGGGGCGGGCGGGTGGCTCCATCGGCACCGCCAGCATAACGCTTGTAACAGCAAAAAGCCGCGTGCTTACGTCGAATACAGGTGACTTTGTTCCGCCGTCCAGCTGTCCGAACCCTCCTGATCGAAGCCCTCGTGATCGCGGTCGCGATCACGACCGCGATCACGATCATCTACTTCAAGACCCGCCCGAAGCCAGTCCACGTCGAGCGACGGCTGGCCGGCCGGGAGCAGAACGTCTCGAACAACCCCCGCGTCCAGTATGCGCCGGCGCTCGCGCTCGACCCGCCGGATCCGCGCGTGTTGCTCGGCGGGTCGTCCGACGGCCTCGCAGACACCCGGATCTACACCTCGGCCGACGGCGGCGAGAGCTGGGCGACCTCCGCCGGGCCGCCGCTGCTTCGAGGCAATTGCAAGATCGACCGGCCGGCGGTTGCGATCACGGCCGGCGGGCGCCAGCTGTTCGCGTTCGGCGCGACGCAGTTCTGCGACCTGCCGGAGCCCAAGCTCCACGTCGCCGTCCGGGACGGGATCGACGGTCCGTGGCACGTTCGCGCGCTACTGCCGGTGAAGGGGTACGCGAAGGACGAGCACTACGCGTTCGCCACGAGCGGCAGGCGTGTGTGGCTGGCGTGGTCGCGTCGACCGAACCAGTTCTCGGGCACGCTGATCGGGTATCTCGTCGCGAGCACCGACGGTGGCAGGACGTGGTCGACACCCAGACGGTTGCCCGTGTCGCAGCCGTTCGCGCTTTCGCTCGCTGCGTCGCGGAACGGCGAGCTCTACCTCGCGGCGGCGGACGGGGACAACAACCGGCTCGTCGCCCTCCGGTCGAACGACGGCGGCAAGACATTCGACCGCCCGCGGATTCTCGCCGACTTCGTGGCGCCGTACGAGGAGGCGTGCGAGGGCGCGTTCCTGCCGCCTCAACCGCGGTATTGCATCGCGCCGTCGGTGCGCGCGGTCGTCGACAACGCGAACGACCTGGATGTCACCTGGTCTGACGTCGAGGCGAATCAGTCCGACGGCGTCCGGTTCGTGCGCCTCTCACCGGCGCTACGAGTCCTCACGCCGCCGCGCAGGCTCGGCCCTCCCGACCGCGACGTCTCCGACCAGTTCGACCCGTCGCTCGCAGTCGATGCGTCCGACGGAACGCTCTGGGCGTGTTACATGGACACGTTCGGCGACCCGTACCGGCACGAGGCCTGGCCGACCTGCACGGCGTCGAGGAACGGCGGGAGGACGTGGGCGGTTCCCGTGCGGGTTGCAGACCGCGCCTCGGACGAGACGCAGACCGCCGCGCAGCTGCGGGGCTACGGGTCGACCGCGCTAGTCGCTGCGAACGGCGTCGCCCACCCGATGTGGACCGACACGCGCAACCTCGTCGAGATGTCGGAGGAGATCTACGTGTCCAGCGTCCGCGAGGGTTCGCTTCTGCGCGGACCAAGAAGCGGGTGAAATCGGGCGTCCAGCGTCTCCGAGGGTTCGCTTCTGCGCGGACCAAGAAGGGGGTGAAATCGTGTCCCCGAGCGCGCGCTAGGGGTTCCTTAAGCCGCGCGGGACGGCTTCTCCTGCCGCCGGCGGACGCGCAGGCTCGCGAGCTTGACGATCTCCAGCAGGTAGACCATGTAGACCGATGCGGCCAGCGCAACGAGGCCGAGCGCGGCCGAGGCGACCGTTCGCCAGAGGTGCCACTCGCCGTGCGCGTGCGGCCGGATGAAGCGCGTGCCGAGCGCCGCCGCCGCGAGCACGCCGCACCAGGCCCAGATGTAGACCGTCGCGCGCACCTGGGAGAACCCGCGCCGCAGGAAGCGGTAGTGCAGGTGCGCCTGATCGGCGACGAACACCTTCTCGCCGTGCTTGAGCCGGCGCGCGACAACGAACGTCGTGTCCACGATCGGAACCGCGAGCACGAGCAGCGGGAAGAAGAGCGTGACGATCGACGCCGTCTTGAGTAGGCCCTGCAGCGGGATCACGGCGAGCACAAAGCCAAGCAGGAGCGCCCCCGAGTCGCCCATGAAGATCCGCGCGGGGTAGAAGTTGTGGCGCAGGAAGCCGAGCGCCGCGCCGAGCACGATCGCCGACAGGAGCGACGACTGCACCTCGGGTCGCGGCAATGACAGCGCGATCAGGGCGAACGTGAAGGCGGAGATCGCCGAGACCCCTGCGGCGAGGCCGTCGAGCCCGTCGAGGAAGTTGACCATGTTCATGATCGCGACGATCCAAAAGACGCTGACCGGCATCCCGATCCATTTCGGCAGCACGTGAATCCCGACGATGGGGAACGTGAAGCGGTGGACCCAGATCCCGAAGCCGACGGGAATCGACGCAGCTGTGACCTGGCCGGCGAGCTTCTCCCACCACGCGAGGCCGCGAAAGTCGTCGACGGCGCCGACCGTCGTCGCGACGGCGGCTCCGAGGAGCAGGCCGCGGGCCTGGTGCGAGAGGTCGAGGAACGCGAGCGCCGGCACGAAGATCCCGAGGAAGAGCGCGAGCCCGCCGAGCCGTGGGATCGGGTGCCGGTTCAGCCGGCGGGCCTCCGGCTGGTCGACCGCTCCTAGCCGTCGCGCCATCCCGCCGACGGCGGGCGTGAGCAGCACGACGACGACGAGCGCGACGAGCGCGCCCCAGACGATCTCCAGGTGGTCGGCGAGCGTGCTGAACATCAGCGCGCCACGACGAGCCCGACGACGACGAGGGCAAGAAGGAGGAGGAACAGCGCGAAGGCGAGCGTGACGGCGATCCCGGCGCGCCGCGCATAGTCGTCCAGCGGGTCGACCTCCGACCACCGCTGCCAGCGGCGCCCGAGCCGCCGGTCTTTGAGGGCGCTGACGATGCGGATCACTTCGTCCCGTACAGGCGGTCGCCTGCGTCGCCGAGGCCTGGGACGATGAAGCCGTGCTCGTCGAGCCCGCGGTCGATCGCGGCAACGACGATCTCGACCTCCGGATGATCGCGCATGATCTTCTCGATCCCCTCGGGCGCGGCGATGATCGCGATCAGCCTGACCGACGTCGCACCCGCGTCCTTGACGGTACGGATCGCAGCGGCCGTCGAGTTTCCAGTCGCGAGCATCGGATCGAGCAGGATCACGTCGCGCTCGGCGACGTCGGCAGGCAACTTCGCGTAGTACTCGACCGGCTGCAGGGTCTCCTCGTCGCGGTACATCCCGATGAAGCCGACGCGTGCGGACGAGATCAGCGACAGCACGCCGTCGAGCATGCCGACGCCTGCGCGGAGAATCGGGCAGACGGCGACCTTCTTGCCGCTGATGCGCGGAAAATCGCCGCGCTCGAGCGGCGTCTCGACCTCGACGTCCTCGGTCGGCAGATCCTTTGTCGCCTCGTAGGTGAGGAGGAGCGTGACCTCGTTGACGAGCTTCCGGAAGTGGACGGTCGGAGTGTTCTTGTCCCGCAGGTACGAGAGCTTGTGCTGGACGAGCGGATGCCGGACTTCCGTGACGGGCATCAGTGCCCCTTCCGGTGATGCCGTCGAGATTCTGGGTCGCTAGCACCAAGCCAGGGGGGGCACTCGTCCGCAGCCCAGGCTAGAAGCCTGGGTAAGGACGAGGGTGGACTCTGGCGCCGCGTGATAGCGGGCCAGAAGCCGACATGCATCGCTGGGAGGGGCACTAGGCGACGTATGTCGTGAAGCCGCGGAACCCCGGATAGAGCGGGCGCTTCGCGCAGAGCGCCTCCGCACGGGAGCGGAGCGCGGTCAGGTCGGGCGAGTCGCCGAGCGCTTCGACGATGATCCGCCCGACCTCGCCGAATTCCTCCTCGTCGAAGCCGCGCATCGTCGCCGCCGGCGTGCCGATTCGCACGCCGCTCGCCACCGTCGGCTTGCGTTCGTCGAACGGGACGGTGTTGCGGTTGACCGTCAGCTTCACCTCGTGCAGACGCTCCTCCGCGTCCTTGCCCGTCCACTCCGTCTTGCGCAGGTCGAGCTGCAGGAGGTGCGTGTCGGTGCCGCCGGTGAGGACCTCGAGCCCGCCGTCGATGAGCGTCTCGGCGAGCGTGTCGGCGTTGGCGCGAACCTGCTTTTGGTAGTCGCGGAACGCTTCGGTCGCGGCGATCTTGAAGCACGCCGCCTTCGCCGCGATCGTGTGCACGAGCGGGCCACCCTGCATGCCCGGGAAGACCGCACGGTCGACGGCTTGAGCATGCTCCTCCCTGCAGAGGACGAAGCCGGAGCGCGGCCCGGCGAGCGTCTTGTGCGTCGTCGACGTGACGAAGTCGCAGTGCTCGACGGGGTTCGGGTGCAGCCCGGCGGCCACGAGGCCTGCGAAGTGCGCCATGTCGCAGAGGAGGAGAGCGCCGACGTCGTCGGCGATCTCCCGGAACCTCGCGGTGTCCACGGTGCGCGGGTACGCCGAGCCGCCGCAGACGATCAGCCGCGGCTTGGACTCGCGCGCCTGCTGCAGGACTTCGTCGTAGTCGACGACGTTCGTCTCCCGCGAGACGCCGTAGTGGGCGATGACGTACAGGCGCCCGCTGAAGTTGACCTTCAGGCCGTGCGTGAGGTGGCCGCCGTGGGAGAGCTCCAGCGACAGGATCGTGTCGCCCGGCTGCAACGCCGCCATGTACACGGCCATGTTCGTCTGCGCGCCCGCATGCGGCTGCACGTTCGCGTGCTCGGCGCCGAAGAGCTCCTTGGCGCGGTCGATCGCGAGCTGCTCGATCTCGTCCACGACCTCGCAGCCGCCGTAATACCGCTTGCCGGGGTACCCCTCCGCGTACTTGTTGGTGGGCGTAGAGCCGACCGCCTCCAGGATCGCGGGCCAGGTGAAGTTCTCCGACGCGATCAGCTCGATCTGATTGCGCTGTCGTTCCGTCTCGCGCCCGAGCAGCTCTGCGATGTCCGGGTCGATGTCGGCCAGCCCGGCAGTTGTGAGGTGCTGGAACGTCTCGTGCGCGACAGCCATGCGGCGGCTCCTTCCCCGTTTCGGGGGATCGTACTGGCCGACGCGGAGGTCGACGCCGGCGTTTACGCGCGAGCGGCTTCGAGCAGCGAAGCGACCCGCTGCAGCGCCTCCGAGCCGCTTGCGGCGCCGAGGCGGAGCACGCGCGGCTCAGGGCCGGTGAAGTCGATCACGGTCGACGGACTGCCTTGGAGCCTGCCCCCGTCGACGACCGCCGCGGCGCCGGCACGGATGTCCTCCGGAACATCGTCGAGCGACGCGGGATCCTGCCCGCCGGGGTGGTTCGCGCTGGTGGCGACAAGGGCGCCGACGCGCGCGAGCACCTCGGCGCACGGCTCGAAGACGTCGGGGACGCGAACGCCGATCGCCTCCGGCGTCGCGCCGGTCAGCCACGGGAAACGCCGCGCGGGGTTGGGAAAGACGAGCGTGTACGCGCCGGGGAGCAGCGCTCGTGCGATCGTTGCGGACCGCCCCCGCAGCTCGGGCACGCACTCGAGCAGGTAGTCGACGTCACAGGCGACGAGCGCCGACGGCTTGTACTCGTTTCGTCCCTTCAACCGGTAGATGCGGCGGGTCGGTTCGTCCCGGTACGGATCGGCCGCGACCCCGTACACCGTGTCGAACGGGAGGACGACGGGCTCGCCCTTGCGGATCGCAGCAACCGCTTCGTCGACTGTGCTCAAACTCTCCGACCTTCGACCACGCGCTCCCTCCCCGTCAGGTCTTCGGTGATCCTAATGTCGCCGTACCCCTCGTTCCCAAACGCGGCGGCAACGTGGTCCGCCTGACCGTCGCTGACCTCGACCACCAGCCAGCGGGTCCGCGCAACGCGCACCAGCTGCTCGTGGAGGCCGGTGTCGACGAGCGCGTCGCGCGGCTCCCAGCTCAGCTCGGGCTGAAGGCGTCTCAGCGCCTCCGTCGGGACGTAGGGCGGGTTCGCAACGACGAGGTCCCAGCCCTCCGCCGTCGTCTCGACGCCGCCGCGGCGCAGCTCGACGCCGAGCCCGAGGTGCTCGGCGTTCTCGCGTGCGAGCGCGAGCGCGTCCTCGGACGTGTCGACGCCTGTGACGCGGGCGCCCGGATGCTCGTCGGCGATCGCCAGCGCGATCGCACCGCTGCCGACGCCGAGGTCGAGCACGCGCGGCTCACGGTCGTCGCGGATCAGCACGAGTGCGCGCTCGACGACGATCTCCGTCTCGGGCCGTGGGACGAGTGCCCGGTGGTCCGTCTTCAGCGTCAACCGCCGGAAGCCCCACTCGCCGAGCACATAGGCGAGCGGTTCGCGGCGTACCCTGCGCTCGACGAGCGGCTCGAGGGCGGTGATGTCGACCTCGTCGTGTGTATGGATGTCGGTGCGTGAGACGCCGAGGACATGGGCAAGGAGCCATTCCGCGTCGACACGCGGTGTCTCGATCCCCGCCGCCGCCAGCCTTCGCTCGGTCTCGGCGAGCGCCTCGCGCACGGTCACCCGCCGAGCGCGCGGCGGCGGTTCTCCGCGTCGAGGCCTTCCGTGAACTCGTCCAGCTCGCCCTCGAGCACGCGGTCGAGCTGGTGGACCGTGAGCTTGATCCGGTGGTCGGTCACGCGGCTCTCCGGAAAGTTGTACGTGCGGATCTTCTCCGCCCGCTCACCGGAGCCGATCTGCGAGCGGCGCGTCGCGTCGAGCTCCGCCTGCTGCTTCGCGCGCTCGAGCTCATACAAACGCGCGCGGAGCACGCGCAGCGCCTTCTGCTTGTTTTGAAGCTGGCTCTTCTCGTCCTGCATCGCGACCACCAGCCCCGTCGGGAGATGCGTGACGCGGACGGCCGAGTCGGTGGTGTTCACGGACTGGCCGCCGGGACCGGTCGAGCGATACACGTCGAACTTGAGATCCTCGTCGCGCAAGTCGACGTCGATGTCCTCCGCCTCGGGCATTACGGCGACGGTCGCCGTCGACGTATGGATCCGTCCCTGCGATTCGGTCTCCGGCACGCGCTGCACGCGGTGCGTCCCGCCCTCCCACTTGAACGTCCCGAATGCGTTGGGCCCTTTGACGGCGAACGTCACCTCCTTGAACCCGCCTCCGTCGCTGTGGCTGGAGCCGAGCTCTTCGACCTTGAGCCCTCGCTTTTCCGCGTAGCGGTTGAGCATCCGGTAGACGTCGCCTGCCCACAGCGCGGCCTCGTCGCCGCCGACGCCCTGGCGGACCTCGACGATCGCGTCCTTGTCGTCGTCGGGATCGGCGGGGACGAGCGCTTCGCGGAGCGGTGGCTCGAGCTCGGCGAGGCGCGCCTCGAGCTCGGGGACGAGCTCCTTCAGATCGCCGTCTGCCCGCGCCGCTTCGAGGTCGGCGCGCACCTGGCTCCATTCCTGGGCCAGCCGGTGCGGCTCCTCGAGCACCTTGAGCCGGCGACCGAGGTCGGCCGCCTCGCGGTGGTCGTTGTACACGGCGGGATCGGACATCCGTTCCTGCAGCTCCCGATAGGAGCGCTCGAGCTCTGTGACAAGGTCTTCGATCGCAGACATCAGCTACAGGGTAGGACAGGAGGACGAATGACCGTCCGCGACGAGCTCCTCGCTGCCAACGAACGCTACGCCTCGACCTTCGGCAAAGGCGGCCTGCGGAGTCCTCCGGCCCGCCGTTTCGCGG
Organism: Actinomycetota bacterium; assembly: GCA_005885125.1. GTDB lineage: Bacteria > Actinomycetota > Thermoleophilia > Gaiellales > Gaiellaceae > 3-1-20CM-4-69-9. The sequence continues at coordinate 934 of VAXU01000053.1, read as the reverse complement.
TGGTCACGTGCATGGACGCGCGCCTCGATCCGGCGCGGTTCCTGGGGCTCGAGGAAGGCGACGCGCACGTCATCCGGAACGCGGGCGGTCTCGTCACTGAGGACGCGCTCCGCTCGCTCGTGATCTCGCACCACGAGCTGGGGACCCAGGAGGCGTACGTGATCGGCCACGAGGCCTGCGGGATGATCATGCTGTCGAACGAGCGAATGCGGGCGCAGTTGGGACCTGCCGCGGCCGATGTCGACTTCCTGGGGTTCACCGACCTCGACGAAGCCGTGCGCGGGAGCCTGCGCAAGATTCGCGAGTCGCCGCTCCTGCCCGACTCGTTCGGGGCCACCGGCTTCGTCTACGACGTCCGAACGGGGCGGCTCCGCGAGGTCACGTAAGCGCTGCTTCCACTGGCCGGGAGCCGGCTCGGCCGGGACGACTTCTAGCCCGCGAGCTTCGCGTCGAGCGTGATCTCCGGGACGCCGGCAAGCGCCTTCGAGACGGGGCAGTTCTCCTTCGCGCCTTCGGCCGCCTTCCGGAAATCCTCCTCGCTCATCCCCGGCACGCTGCCGTCGACCGCCAGCGCGATCTTCGTGATCCCTTCGCCGGGCTGGAACGTCACGGTGGCGGATGTCTCGAGCCGCTCCGGGGCGTGACCTTCCTCTGCCAGGCCGTTCGACAGAGCCATCGAGAAGCATGCCGCGTGGGCGGCGGCGATCAGCTCCTCCGGGCTCGTCTGGCCGCCCGGGTCCTCGGAGCGCGAGCGCCAGCTGACGCCAAGACCCCCGAGGACGCCGCTCGTCACGGACTCGATCGTCCCGCTCCCGCTCAGCAGGTCGCCCCGCCAGGTCACCTGCGCACGCCGCTCGGTCGCCATCCGTTTCCTCCCGCTCGAGGTCGCCCTTCATTGTTCTTGTTCACGCGCGCGCGCGTGAAGCTCAACCTC
>VAXU01000128.1 GCA_005885125.1 Actinomycetota bacterium | reverse complement strand
TCAACTGCAGGTGCCGCTGCGCAACCGCGTCCGTGTACTGCGTGGAGGTGATCGCGTCGTTCGCGAGCATCGCGCTCAGAACCTCGTCACGGCGGGCGATCGCCTGCGCAGGCCGGTGGAACGGATCGTAGTCCGTCGGCGCCTGCGGCAGGCCCGCGAGCAGGGCGGACTGCACAAGCGTCAGCTTCTTCGCATGCTTCGAGAAGTACGTCTGCGCGGCCGCTTCGATCCCGTACGCGTGATTCCCGTAGAAGACCTGGTTGACGTACGCGTTCAGGATCCACGTCTTCGACTTCTCGCGCGCGAGCTTGATCGCAAGGCACGCCTCTGTGGCCTTCCGGCCAAACGTCTGCGACGGCTTCTTGATGTAGAGGTTTCGCGCGAGCTGCTGCGCGATCGAGGAACCGCCCTGCACGACGTGGCCGGCGCGAATGTCCGCGAAGAGCGCGCGCACGATCCCCGGATAGTCGAGCGCGCCGTGCTGCCAGTACCGCCGGTCCTCGATCGCGACCGTGGCCTTCGGCACCCACGGGCTCATTTCGTCCAGGGCGATGGGCTCGCGATTCTTCTCCGCCGGGATCGAGCCGAGGAGCGAGCCGTCCGCGGCGAAGATGAACGAGTTCTGGCCGACCTCGACCGGCCGCAGCGAGTTCAGGTTGCAGCTCGACATCCAGACCGCCGCGCCCGTGAATCCGCTCGCCGTGAGAACGACGAAGACGGCGATCACGGAACCGAGGACGAAGCGCGCGAACCTGCGGCGGCGTGCCTTCGTCCGTGCGCGTCGCCGCCTGCGCAGCCGATGTTCGAGCAGCGGGTCCAGCGATGGAAGCACGCCGCGCCCGCGGCTCGACGGGCTCATGCGAAGACGCCCTCCGCCCGTAAGGCTTGGTGCGCGCGCAGCCGGAGGTCGCGCTCGACTCGCTCGGCTTCGTCCTCGCTCGCCGCCTGCTTGCGGACGACGATGCTCGCGTTCTCCGCGAGGTCGTTCACGAACACCTCGCCCTCCGTCGCCGTGCGAAGCCGGTCCACGACGGCGTCGAGGTCAGAGCTGAGGGGGACCTGAACGGTGATCTCCGCGACCTTCTCCCGACTCCGAATCGTGGCGTTTCGGATGGTATCCGAGGCGAGCTTCTCGTTTGGGATCACGAGCCGGTCGCCGTTCTCCATCCGGACGAAGGTGTAGATGAGACCGATCTCCTCGACAACCCCTTCGGTGTCCTCGATGGTCACCTCGTCACCCAGACGCACTGGTTGGGTGAACGCGATCAGCAGCCCGGCGACGAAGTTCCCGAGCGTCCGCTGAGACGCGAAGCCGACGACGATCCCGAGCACCGCAGAGGACGCGAGCAGGCCACCGGCGACGGCGCGTACTGCAGGGATCACGAGCAGCGCGGAGAGGAGACCGACGAAGAGAATCGTCGTCGTGACACTCCGCCGCAGCACGCGGTAGCGCGTCATCGCCTCGCGCGACAGCTCCTTCCGCGCGATGCGCCGGTCGATCAGCCGCGCGGCAACGACCGTCGCGAGCAAAACGACCCCGACGACGATCAGGCGGTGCCAGAGCGGCATGGCGGTTCATTCGACGGCGCCCGCGCCGCTCCTCAGTCGAGCGGCAGCGGCTTGCGGCCCGCGAACCCTTCCTCGACCCCGTGCCAGTATGCGACCTCCGGCTCGCCCACCTTCCAGCAGAGGAGGACCACCTCGTCGCCGCGGCGCGCCGGGAAGTCGAGCAGACCCTCGTCGAGATCCTTCACCTGCACGCCAGCCTCGTTCAGCGTGTGCACGCACTCTGCGATCCCGTCCACTTCGCGCGCGACTTCCTCCGCCGCCTCTCGCACTTCGCTCGGCGACAGGTCGCCGCCGTTGCCCGCGATCTGTGTCACGAGCTCGGCCTGCCGGATCTGGGCCTTCCCGAGCGCGCGGCGGTGAGCGACCATGCGCTCGGCGATCGGGCGCAGCTCTGCGAGGGCCGCGTTCGCTTCGTCGGGTGTGAAAAGCTCCGGCATTGCAGGGCTATGATCACGGCGCCGTGGGCGTCGGTCAAAGGCTTCGAGAGGACCGCGCGGCGCGGCGCGACCTGCGTGTCGAGCGTGTGAGCAGCCCCGCGCTCGGCATCTTCCTCTGGAGCCGCGCCGCGATCTGGCTCGCAGCGATCTTCTCGTTCCTGTGGTTCGAGCCGAACCGGCACCCGAACGCTGCCCGCTGGGACTCGCCGCTCCTGCACGAGCTCGGGTTCGGGACGGACGTGTGGGCGCGCTGGGACAGCGTCTTCTTCCTCCGGATCGCCGAGCACGGGTACGACAGGACCTCCGCCGCGTTCGCCCCCCTCTACCCCGGGCTCGTCTGGCTTGTCGGACACGCGTTCTTCGGCCAGTACGTGATCGCCGGAATCGCCGTGTCGCTCGCCGCGGCGCTCGGCTCGTTCATCCTCCTGCACCGGATCGCAGAAGAGCGGCTCGGCGCCGACGGCGCTCGCCGCACGGTGCTCTACCTCGCCGTCTTCCCGATGGCCCTCTTCCTGCAGGCCGTGTACAGCGAATCCCTGTTCCTGCTCCTCGTCCTCGCCGCGTTCGCGCTCGCCGAGCGGGAGCGCTTCGGCGGAGCCGGAATCGCGGCAGGACTAGCGATCCTGACGCGCGTCGCCGGCATTGCGCTCCTGCCCGCGCTCGCGCTGCTCGCATGGCGCCAGCGTGACCGGCTGCGTGCGTTCGCAGGGCTCGCGCTCTCCCTTCCGATCGCAGCGGTCTATCCACTGATCCTGTGGCGGCAGATCGGAGACCCATGGGCGTTCGCACACGCACAGGACCGGTGGCACAGACATCTCTCTCATGCAGGGCCGCTCGGCGGCATCTGGAACGCGCTGGTGCACTGGACGCCGTCCGGCGCGGGCGTGCACCACGCGGTCGCGGTCAATGCCGAAGATCTGGCGTTCCTGCTGTTGTTCATTCCCCTCACCGTGATCGCCTGGCGTCGCCTCGGCGCGCCCTACGGGCTCTTCGCGGCGATCAGCCTCGCGATTCCGCTCAGCTATCCGAGCGCTCGCTGGCCGCTGCTGTCGCTGCCGCGCTTCGGGCTCGTGATCTTCCCGTTCTTTCTCGCACTCGCCGTGCTCGGGGGCCGCCCGCGCATGCACACGGCAATCGTTGCGTGCAGCGCGCTCTTTCTCGGCGTCGCCGTCGCGCAATGGGCGCTGTGGCAGTGGGTGGCGTGAAGGCGGCGGAGCTCGACGGCGTCACGCTCGACGCGTACGGAACGCTGTTGACGCTCGTCGACCCGATGCCGGAGCTGCTCGCATTGCTTCCCGGCCACGAGCCCCGCGCGATCGAGCACGCCTTCCACGCCGAGGTCGCGTACTACCGCGGGAGTGTCGGAGCAGCTCGCGATGCGACGACACTTGCGCAGTTGCGTGAGAGCTGTGTCGGGGTCTTCAACGAAGCGCTCGGCTCTTCGCTGTCCGTCGAGGAGTATGTCGGTGCACTACGGGTCGAAGTCCTCCCTGGGACGGTCGAGGCGCTCGAGCGGTTGCGCGCGCTCGGTCTCACGCTCGCCGTCGTGGGCAACTGGGACTTCAGCCTCCACGAGCGGCTCGCGGATGGGGGGCTGAGGCGCTTGTTCGCAACGGTCGTGCACGCGGCGGGCAAGCCGGACCCCGGCGGCATCCTCCGCGCACTGGACTCGATCGGCGTGTCACGCGAGCGCGCCCTGCACATCGGCGACGCCGAAACGGACGAGGAGGCGGCCCGCGCGGCCGGGGTCCGGTTCGCGGCTGCGCCACTCTCCGACGCGGTTGCAGCCCTCACGTGAGGCTCCCACTCGTTCTCTGGACGGGGTTCGTGCTCGCCTTCGCCTCGCTCAGCTACGCGGGGCGGGCAACCGGGGGCAAACCGAAGCCTGACGTCCTCTACCAGTGGTCGACGTTCGCCGCGTACCTCGTTCAGTACGCCGTGATCGCACTGATCGTGTGGGGCATCGCCGGCCTCGGCCGCCGGTTCGAGCTGTTCGCACTTCGGCGTCCGACCTCCTGGAAACGCGCGGCAGCGATTGCCGTCGGGATCTGGATCGGGATGGCGATCCTCGCCTCCGTTCTCGGCCCGCTCCTTCACCCCGGACGCGAGCAGGGTTTGACGCCGACGCGCTGGGAGCCCGCACACGCGGCCGCGTACGTCGCGAACAGCCTCCTCATTGCCGTCCTCGTGCCCGTGGTCGAGGAAGTGACCTTTCGCGGCCTCGGCTTCTCGCTGCTCCGTCGGTACGGCGAGTGGACGGCGATCCTGTCGACCGGGCTCATCTTCGGTCTGGCGCACGGGCTCGTGCAGGCGCTGCCGCTGCTCGTCGCGTTCGGCATCGGTCTCGCCTATCTCCGGAGCCGCGTCGAGAGCATCTACCCGGGGATGATCGTGCACGGCCTCTTCAACGCCGCCTCGCTCGTCTTCGCCGTCGCGCACTAGTCTTTTGGCGGATCAGCTGCATATTCTCCCCGCATGCGGCGGGTTTTCTTCGTTCTCGGGGTCGCTCTTCTCAGCTTCGGTCCGGCAGCGGCGGCCGCGCCGCCCGACCTCACCGTGGAGGTCTCCCGGACCAACGGCGGCGCGCCGCTGAAGGTCACGTTCACGGCTGTCGGCGAGGCCGCTTCCTATCGGTGGGACTTTGGAGATGGGAGCACGGCGGACGGGAGGTCCGTCGAGCACACTTACCAGGCCGGGCGCTGGACGGCGTCGCTCACCGCACGCTCCGCGGACGGAGACGCGGCTACGAAGACCGTGTCCGTCACCGCGCGCGGCCTCACGCTGACCGGGCCCGAGCGGGTGCGCTATGCCCGCTGGGCAGTCCTGCGGGGAGCCCTGATCCCGGCCGACGCGAGCGTCCCCTTGACCGTGGCCGGCCCGCCGGGAGTGAATCTGCAAACGCGGACGAAGCAGGACGGAACATTCGCCGTTCGCCTACGCGTGTTCCGCCCAGGTCTCTACACCGCGACCCTCGCTGACGTCGCCTCGAGCGCACCCGTGCGCCTCGACGTCGTCCCCCAGCTCCGAACCGGCCTGGTCGGCAGCGGCGCGCGGGGCGCGCGGCTCGTCTTCGCGGCCAGCGTGCGGCCGAAGGATGCTGGCGACCTCGACGTGACGATCACGCGTAACGGAGGCGTCGTCGCCGACAACACGTTCCGCTCACCCGTGCGCATCAAGCTCGACACGAGGCGACTGGCGACGTATCGGATTCGCGTGAGCGTCCAGCCGAACGAGGGCTTCACGAACGCGGTCCACATCATGCGCGCATCGGTCGTCCTGCCGCGCCTGGCGTACGGCGCCCGCGGGGCAGCGGTCTCGCAGCTCGCAGCCAACCTGTACGAGCTGCACTATGCGACGCCGTTCACGACCATGTTCGACTCGCGCCTCCTCGATGCGGTCTACGCGTTTCAGAAGGTGCAGGGGCTCGACCGCACCGGTGTCGTCGACGCGGCGTTCTGGCGTCAGCTCATAGCGCCGCGCCGGCCTGTTCCCCGCTACCTCCAACCCGCAAGCCACATCGAGATCGACAAGACGCACCAGGTGCTGTACGTCGTCAGAGGTGGGCGCGTCGCCCTCATCGTCCCCGTCTCCACCGCAGGGCTTGCCGGGAGGTTCACGCCCGTGGGACGCTTCTCGATCTACCGCAAGGTGGCCGGGTTCGACCCCAGCCCGCTCGGAACGCTCTACGACCCGATGTACTTCACCGGTGGCTATGCAATCCACGGCAACCCCTCCGTCCCGCCGTATCCGGCGAGCCACGGCTGCGTGCGCGTGCCGATGTGGATCGCCCCTCATCTCTACGAGACGAACCCGTACGGCGAGACGGTCTACGTCTACTAGCGGCGCGACGCTCGTCGTCGCGCTGCTCCTCGCCGGCTGCGGCGGCAACGGAGCCGCCGTGCCGTTCGTCGACATCAGCGCGCGTTTCACGGGTTTCGCGCCCGCGCGCCTCGTCAGCGCGACGTTCAAGGGCCCGGTCAAGTTCGGCGACTTCCTTCAGGACACGATGCCTGGAAGCGCCCCGACCGTGCCTGCGATCGACTGGCCCCGCCGGGAGGCAATCCTGATCGCAACGGGACCGCGTTCGAGCACCGGGTATGCGCTGCACGTCGTTTCGGTGCAACAGCGCGGCGCGCGCCTCGTCGTGACCGTGAAGGAGCGCACGCCTGCACTCGGCGAGCCGGTCGTTGCGCGCGTCACGTATCCCTACAAGCTGATCACGGTGCCGCGCACCGACAAGAAGCTGCTCCTCCACTTCGAAGGACGGCCGTGAGCGATCCACTGATCCGCCGCCTGCGCGAGCAGATCGCCGAACGAGACCGCGCCATCCTCGACGCCGTCAACGCGCGGCTGCGACTCGTCACCGAGCTCAGACGTCACAAGGAGAGCGAAGGCCTCGACTTCGTCGACCCCGAGCAAGAGGAGCATCTGCTGCGCGCGCTCGAGGACGCGAACCCCGGGCCGCTGTCGCGCAAGGGACTGCGGAAGCTCTTCGAGGAGATCCTCGCGCTCACGAAGCGCGAGGTCGGTTAGTCCTCTTCCTCCTCGACCGCGAACTCGTCAGGACTGACATGGTCGAGGAACTGCTTGAACTTGGAGACCTCTTTCTCGAGGTCCTCCTGGTTGATCTCGTCGCCCTCGAACTCGATCGCGGACTCCTCGATCACGTCGTCAGCCGCGAAGATCGGAGCGTCCGCGCGAATCGCAAGCGCGATCGCATCCGACGGGCGCGAGTCGATGTCCACTTCCGAGCCGTCCTGCTGCACGGTGATCTGGGCGTAGAACGTGTTCTCGCGAAGCTCGGTGACGGTGATGCGAACGACCTGCGCGCCGAGCTGGTCGAGCATGTCGGTGACGAGATCGTGCGTCATGGGCCTCGGCGTCGACGCGCTCTGGAGCTTCATGAGAATCGCCGCTGCCTCAGGATGACCGATCCAGATCGGCAGGAACTTGTTCCCCTCGGCAGTCTTCAACAGCACGATCGGCTGCTTGCCGACGAGGTCGAAGCTCACGCCGTAGATGTTCATCTCCTGCATCGAAGATGGCCTCGAGCTGATGTTAGCTCAGGCGGTCCCGCTCAAACCTCGCGTGGCTGCGACCCCTCAGCCAAGAGTGAAAAAGGAACAGTTCGGCGCTCGCCACTCTCGGGATCTTCGATCTCGGCCCTGCGGTCGGGCACGCTCATCGGCTCGAGCCCGCGCAGCACGTAGCTCTTCCCTTCATAGGTGACGAGGTCGCCGATCTCCATAGCCGCAGTAACGAGGACAGATCCGTGCAGCTGTCACATCGGCGCGCGGGCCGGCGTGTGCGATCCCTGTCACGAGCGTCCCTCGAATGGGGCTATACGCTGAGGTGCGTGTCTCCGGCCCGACATGCAGTCGCCGTTGCAAGCGGCAAAGGCGGCGTCGGCAAGTCGACCGTCGCGCTCAACCTCGCGCTCGCGCTGCGCGACGAGGGGGGCCGTGTCGGCATCCTCGACGCCGACTTCTACGGACCGGACATCCCGTTGATGGTCAACCTCAAGCGCGACGCGTCGCTCAAGCGCTGGGACCTCTGGCGTGGCGGGGAGGTCCGCCTCGAGCCCGTCGAGCGCTACGGGCTGAAGCTGATGTCTGTCGGGTTCCTGCTCGGGGAGCGCCAGTCGCTTCCGTTCAACGCGATGTCGCTCGTGATCGCGCTCCGACAGTTCATCGACGGCACCGACTGGGGCGAACTCGACTACCTCGTCGTCGACCTCCCGCCCGGAACCGCGGACCTGCAGGAGCAGGTCACCCAGGTGCTGAAGCTGTCGGGTGCGCTGATCGTCGTGGGCCCGCAGGACGCTGCGCATCTCGACGCGAAGCGGGTCGTCGAGCTGTTCCGCCTCCGCCGCGTGCGAATTCTTGGAGCCGTCGAAAACATGAGCGGGCTCGTCTGTCCGCACTGCGGCGAGACGATCGACGTGTTCCCACGGGTCGCCGACGAGCGTGCGGTGTGGGGGCTCGGCGTCAGAAGGCTCGCAACGTTGCCGCTCGATCCTGCCGTCGTCGGGAACGGACACGGCCCGCTGCTCGTGGCCGCGCCCGACAGCGCACAGGCCGAGCGCTTTCGCGCGCTCGCACGGGCTGTCGGCGCCGAGCTCGAGCGCTAGTCCGAGTGGCCGAGCCTTTCCTCGACGAGATCCCGGATGCTGACGATGCCGATCGCGCGTTCGCCGTCGACGACGGGCAGGTGGCGAAAGCCGTGCTCGAGCATCGTGCGCCCGGCCTCCTCCGCAGAGGTGTCCGGCGTGGCGGTGATCGGATCGGCCGTCATCCACTCCCGGACACGCGCTTCGCTGGAGTGAATCCGGTCGGCAACGGCGCGCATGATGTCGCGCTCCGACAGGATTCCGATCATCCGGCCGAAGTCTGAAACGATCACCGCGCCGATTCCCGCCTCCGTCATCTTCGCCGCAGCCTCGCCGAGGGTGTCCTCGGGCGCGACCGTCAGCACGTCCTCCGTCATCAGCTCGCCGATGCTCGTCACGCGGCGAGCATAGGGCAACCCCCCGCTACAATCCACCGTCCCGGGCGATTAGCTCAGTTGGTTAGAGCGCCGCTCTGATAAGGCGGAGGTCCGTGGTTCGAGTCCACGATCGCCCATCAGCCGAAAAAAGTCCGGCGCCTCGCGCCATGACGACTTTTTTCGGAGGCCTCTGCCGCCAGCGTTTCCTGAGCGAGCGCCGGCGAAGCCGGCACTCGCGGCTTCTTAGTGCAACCGCTGCGTTCTTTGCAGATAGTCCTCGACGGCTAGGAGGAATGCGTTGTCGTTGGCCAGCTCGACGAGGGTGCCCTTCGTCTCCTCGTCCAGGTCGCCGTCGTTCGCGAGCTCGGTCAGGAACGACCCCATCCCGCCGGTTTGTGAGATCGCCGCCATCCGCAGGAAGATCCGCTTCGCATCATCGTCCTGAGAGATCGCTTCGAGCGACTCGAGATCCTGGAGCCATTGTCCATGCACGACACCTGTGCAACGGGGCGACGCGCCCTGGGGATACGGCTACGGAGCAGCCTCTTCCAGGGCTTCGACGAGCCCCGCGAGCTCGGTCTCGTCCGTGAAGGGGATCTCCAGCCGGCCCCGGGAGACCCGGCTCGAGAAGCCGGTGATCCGGTCGGCGGCGGCCTTCGCCCGCGCGACGAGCGCTGGATCGAACCTGACGGCCTGACGGCGAGGCTTCTTCTTCGCGCCGGCCCACCGCGCTGCGCGCTCCGCCGCGCGCACGGACAGACCCTTCTGGACAATCGCGCGGGCCAGCTTCCGCCGGCCCTCGTGATCCGGCACGGCGAGGACCGCACGGGCATGAGCCTCCGTCAGCTGCCGGCGCTCGACCATCGCGAGCACGTCCTCGGGCAGCTCGAGCAGCCGCACGGTGTTCGACACCGCCGGCTTCGACTTCCCGACCTTCTCCGCCACCTCGCCGAGTGAAAGACCGAATTCGTCGAGCAGCATCGCGAACGCGCGGGCCTCCTCCACCGGCGACAGATCTTCGCGCGCAACGTTCTCGACGAGCCCGAGCAAGAGAGTGTCGCGGTCGTCCGCGTCGCGGATCACCGCCGGAACTGTCTTCATCCCCGCGTCGCGCGCCGCCCGCCACCGGCGCTCGCCGGCGATCAGCTCCCATCCGCCCGCGGGGCGCGAGCGAACGAGCACGGGCTGGACGACGCCCTGGGCGCGCACCGATTCGGCCAGGCCGTTCTGAGCGTCCGAGTCGAACCGCTTGCGCGGCTGGCGCGGGTTCGGATGAATCGCGTCGACGGGGAGATCGGACAGCTCACCCGGGCCGGCTCCGCCCAAGAGAACTTCGAGGCCTTTGCCAAGGCCCTTGCGGCTACGCACGCTCGACAAGCTCCATCGCCACCTTCCAGTACGCGTCGGCGCCGCGGGAGCGCCGGTCGTATGCGATTGCGGGCAGACCGAAGCTCGGGGCTTCCGCGAGACGAACCGAGCGCGGCACCGCCGTCTTGAAGACGAGGTCGCCGAAGTGACGACGCACCTCGTCCTCCACCTCGGCTGACAGACGCGTGCGTCCGTCGACCATCGTCACGAGCACTCCTCCGATCGCCAGACGCGGGTTGAGCCGCGCCTTCACCAGATTGACCGAGTGCACGAGCTGGGACAGCCCTTCGAGCGCGTAGTACTCGGCCTGCACCGGAATCAAGACGCGGTCGGCCGCGGCGAGCGCGTTCACGGTCAGCGGCCCGAACGACGGCGGGCAGTCGAGGAAGACGAAGGAGTACGAGTCCGCGCCGGAGACGAGCGCCTCGCGCAGGTAGGTATCGCCACCGTCGCGCTGCGCGAGCTCGACTGACGCGCCGGCCAGCTCCGGCTTCGACGGGACGAGGTGGAGGTTCGGAAACTTCGTCTGGCGGACAAGCTCGCCGAGCGGAGCGCCGTCGAGCAGGTCGTAGGTGGACGCCCCGTTCGCGCGCTCGCCGAGCCCCGAAGTGGCGTTCGCTTGCGGGTCGAGATCGATCACCAGAGCAGGCTCACCGGCTTCGGCGAGACAGGCTGCGAGGTTGATCGCGGTCGTCGTCTTGCCGACACCGCCCTTCTGATTCGCCAGCGCGTAGATGCGGGCAGGCACTCCAGCCAGCCTACTGCCGCCGACGGACGCTCGCGGGGCTCGACGAACGTGTCCTGAACGGCTCCCGTCTCCCGCAGCCACGGCCTGGGACTGTCCCCGGACATGGCTGCGCGGGACGAGTCAACGTGTGCCGAAAGTGTGACGATTCATGCACCGGCTCACGCCAGCGGGCGCTTGCGCGCAACGCCCGTTCGGCGCGGAAAGCCGGGCGGCGTCGGCGCGAGCTTACGCAGGACGAGGAAACCGGGCGGACTGTCGCCGAGCCCACCGCCGAGGCGCTCCGCAACACGGGCGACCCGATCGGGCCGAGCGCTCGCGCCAACCCAGAGAATCGCGGCGCCGCCCGGACGTACGAGCGGGAGGCACCACTCCGCGGCGACCGGAGGCGACGCGAGCGCTTTGGCAACCGCAACGCCGTACTCGTCGGTCACATGCTCCTCCGCCCGGGCCTGCACGACGGTC
>VAXU01000190.1 GCA_005885125.1 Actinomycetota bacterium | reverse complement strand
CGACGAGTTCGACGTCGTTCTCGCCGTCGCCGAACGCGACTGTCCGCGCGCGCGTGAAGCCGAGCCGCTGCGCAAGAAACTCGAGCCCCGCCGCCTTTGTCACGTCCGGCGCGGCGAATTCGAGGAAGAACGGGAGCGACTTCGAGATGTAGAGGCGCCCCTCGAAGCGTGCCTTCATCCTCGCTTCGAGCTCGTCGAGCTCCTCCGGGTCGTCGATCACGACGAGCTTCGTCGGCGGATCGCGAAGCCAGGCGAGGAGATCGCCGACGGGGCGCAGCTCCAGTTGCTGAAAGTCCGCGTAGCGCCGGGCCTCCGGCGTGATCTCCGCGACGTACAGCTCGTCGTTGACGTAGCAGTTCATCCCGAAGCCATCGTCGTGCAGAGCCGTGATCGCCTCGCGCGCGAGGTCCAACGGAATCGGGACGTGACGCAGCCATGTTCCAGACTGCGGCTCTGCGACGACCGCGCCCTGGTAGCACACCACCGGATCGTCGAGCCCGGCCTCGAGCGCGTACCGCCGGACCGACTGGAACATGCGGCCGGTCACGAGCACGACGTGGACGTTCGCGCGACGCACGCGGGCCAGCGCGTCGCGCGTCCGCGGCGGCAGGCGAGCATCCTCGCCGATCAGCGTCCGGTCGAGGTCGCACGCGACCGCCTCAACGTCACGCGGGAAGTCCGGCGGGAGCTCGATTAGAGCTTCAGCCCTGTGGCTTCGTCAGGAAGTCGACAAGCGCCTGGAGGTCCGAAGCCGGCAGCTTGCCGTACGTCTTGGGCATCAGGTTCTGATAGCCCTTCTCGATGTACGCGCCCGGCTTGACGATCGACTCGTGCACGAACTTGGCGAGTGGCTGCTTCGCCTTCTTCGCGTACTGCGGCAGCTTGTCGAGGTCGGGACCGATAGTGCCCTTCGAGCCCGCGGGGGTGTAGGTGTGACACGCGGTGCAGCCGTTGCTGACGAAGAGTCCCTTGCCCGGCGCCTCCTGCTTCAGCGTCCCGACGACCGTGACGGGCGTCGCGCGCACGACGCCCTGGCTGCCGCAACCGGCGACCGCGATGACGAGCAGTGACGACGCGAAGAGCACGACCGGGCCCGAGCGGCGGCGCATGGCGCGCGAGTCTACTGCCTCCCAGCGGACGAGCGTCCAGCATCCCAGCGCGCCGAGGAACGCAACGTCGACCGGCGTGTCGTTGACGAGAAACGAGACCACGAGGCAGACGAGCATCGCGTCGACCGTCGGGCCGCGGCGGAAGAATGCGCCGATCGCGACAAGCGCAGCCACCCCGGCGCCGAACTCGAGACCTTTCGGCAACGAGTCGGTGACCGAGAGGTATGACAGGTGCAAGCGGCGTCCGAGGTCGCCGAACAGGGACCCGGGCCCGGAGCCGACCGCGTGCGTGACGTGACTCGAGCCGCCGAGTGCCGCGTCGATCCCGACGAGCGCGAACGCGAGCATGATGACGCCGGCACCCGCGAGGGCGAGCCGACGGGCAGTCACCGGTGCCGTCCCCATCCGCAGCGCGAGGACGGCGAGCGCGGCCGCGTAGACGACGATTCCGCCGCCGTCCGCACCGGCCTTGCTCCACCCGACGGTGACGATCGCGAGCAGTCCGATCCCGGCGAGGCGGCCGAGCCCGCGCGAGCCTGCCGCGGCGAGGACCGGCGCGAGCAGCAACGTCTCGAGCTGATTCGTGATCCCGTAGAAGCGCCCGCCGCCGTCGGGTCGCGCACCGAGGACGGCGAGCGAGTTGACGCGCGTGTCCAGAACGAGGACGAACAGCAGCGCGACCAGGAACAGGGCGACGAGTGCAGGAACGAGCCGTCGCACCGGGCCGGGGACGGCAAACACCACGGTGAGCCCCGCGACGCCCAGCACGAGCGGCCAGAACCCGTCGACGCCGAACGCGGACAGGAGCAGTGAGGCGCCGACCGCTGCCACGCAGCCGAGCACGCCCGGCGATCCCAGCAGCGACAGCCCGAACACCGTCACGATTGCGGCGACTAGCGCCCAGCCGCGCGCGTCGTGCACATGCCGGATCCGGCGATCGAGCGCGCGCAGCTCCGCCGAGGCGTCGCGAGCCGCCTTCGAGCCGAGCGGAGAGAGGTCGCATCGGTGCCTTCGCGCGTGCTCGACGGCCGGGGCGATGTCCGCGATCGAGATCAGCCCCGAAATCCGAGTGGCGCTCGACGTCAGAAGCCCGTGCAGCCCGCAACCGACGACCGCGACGGGGTAGCGGCGGTGGTTGGCCGTGCGACCCTGGGGAGGAAGCGCCACGTAGAACGTCAGCACCGTCCCGGGAGCCGCCGACGGCAGGACGATCACCCTGCCGTGGGGCGTCCCTCCGAGCAGCGAGTGCTCGGTCTTGCCGCGTTCGAGCGAGGCGAGCGCACCCGCCCGCGTGACCGTCCCCCCGACGCCTGGAACCACGAGCCCGACCGCGCCGCGACCCGCGTACGCGGCGGGATCGAAAGGCGGCACCACGCGCACGGCGATTGGTGCCGCCTGCGCTGTTGAGTTCAGGTTAAGCCCCGCCGTGAGGAGCAGTCCCGAAACTACAATGAGCCTCGTCCCCTTCAAGGAGCACGATTCTCGATGAAACGCAAGTCTTTTGGACGCGACGCGGGCCTCTCGCTGCGGATGCTCTTCACGAGCGCCCTGCTCGGCCTCCTGTACGTCGTGTTCGCCGTCGTCCTGTTCCAGGTCCTGAACGTCGGCCTCATTCCGATGATCCTGATCGTCGTCGCCCTGGGTTGTGCGCGATGGCCGACCTGCCGAAGCCGAAGGTCGCGATCATGGACACCCCGGTCCCGAACGCGTTCGCGACGGGCCGGTCGCCCAAGCACGCCGCTGTCTGCGTCACCACCGGGCTGTGGGAACGGCTGGAGCCGAAGGAGATCGAGGGCGTCCTCGCGCACGAGCTGTCCCATATCGCGAACCGCGACGTGCTGGTGATGACGGTGGCGTCGTTCTTCGCGATGCTCGCCGGCGTCCTGACCCGGTTTGGGCTGTACGCCGGGATGTGGGGCGGGGGCAACCGGAACAACAACAACAATGCGGTGCCGGTGTGGCTGATCGTGGTCGCGGTCTCGGTCGTGACGTACGTGATCAGCTG
>VAXU01000127.1 GCA_005885125.1 Actinomycetota bacterium | reverse complement strand
GACAAGCTGCGCCTGATCTTCGAGGCGTTCCAGCAGGCGGACGGTACGACGAGCCGCCGCTACGGTGGAACCGGTCTTGGTCTCTCGATCAGCCGCGAGATCGCGCGGCTGCTCGGCGGCGAGATCAACGTCGAGAGCGAGCCCGCGAAGGGAAGCACGTTCACACTCTTCCTCCCCTCGACCTGGCAGCACGTCGCGCATGAGCCGGGCGAGCTGTTCGCCGACACGGTGCTCTTCCCGTCCGACGACAACGGCACGGCGGGGACGCCGCCGGAGCCGCCCGAACTCGACCCGAGCGTCCTCCTGCCGAGCGAGGTACGGGACGACCGGGACGAGATCAACGAAGGAGACCGCGTCGTTCTGATCGTCGAGGACGACGCCGACTTTGCGAAGACGGAGCTCGACGTCGCGCGCGCCCGCGGCTTCAAGGGCATCGTCGCGCTCAGAGGCGACTCCGGGCTCGCGCTCGCGCACGAGTTCAAGCCCGACGCGATCATCCTCGACATGGCGCTGCCGATCATGGACGGCTGGTCGGTGCTCGACCATCTGAAGCACCACCCCGAGACGCGGCACATTCCGGTGCACATCGTGTCGGCCGGCAACGGGCGCCAGAATGCGCTCAAGGCGGGCGCGGTCGCGTTCTTCGAGAAGCCGCTCACCAAGGAAGGGCTCGAGGACGCGTTCGCCGACATCCAGACGTTCATCGACCGCGGCGTCAGGCACCTGCTCGTCGTCGAGGACGAGGAGTCGCAGCGTCAGGCGATCGTCGAGCTCGTCGGCTCCGGCGAGGACGTGCGGGTCACGGCGGTCGGTTCCAGCGAGGAAGCCCTGGAGGCACTCGGCCAGAACCGCGTCGACTGCATGGTGCTCGACCTGAAGCTCCCGGAGATGACGGGCTTTGCACTGCTCGAGAAGCTGAAAGAAGACTCGCGCTATTCCTCGATTCCCGTCATCGTGTACACGGGCAAGGAGCTGACCCGCGCAGAGGAGACGCAGCTCAAGAAGTTCTCCGATGCGATCGTCGTCAAGGACGCGAGCTCACCCGAGCGGCTGCTCGACGAGACCTCGCTCTTCCTGCACCGCATCGAGCGGAAGCTGCCGCAAGAGAAACGGAGGATGCTCGAACAGCTCCACTCCGCCGACGAGATCTTCCGAGGGAAGAAGATCCTGATCGTCGACGACGACGTGCGGAACGTCTTCGCGCTCACGAGTGTGCTCGAGGCGAGCGGCATGGACGTCCTCTACGCCGAGAACGGCAAGGACGGGATGGAGACGCTGCAGGCCAACCCGAACGTCGACCTCGTCCTGATGGACATCATGATGCCGGAGATGGACGGGTACGAGACGATCCGTGCCATCCGCCGGCGGGACGAGTTCAAGCAGCTGCCGATCATCTCGCTGACCGCCAAGGCGATGAGGGGCGACCGTGAGAAGTCGATCGGGTCCGGGGCCTCGGACTACATCACCAAGCCGGTCGACACGGACCAGCTCTTGTCTCTGATGCGGGTCTGGCTCTACAAGTAGAGCATGACCTCCGTCGAGCCCTCGCAGAGCGCCCGCCCGGCGGGGGGCGAGGAGCTCGAGGACCTCGAGCTCCGGCTCCTGCTCGAGGGCGTGTTCCGCCGCTACGGGTTCGATTTCCGCGAGTACGCGCCGGCCTCCCTCCGCCGTCGCGTCTGGCGGCGCGTGCATGCGGAGAGGCTGGGGACGATCTCCGGGCTGACGGAGAAGCTCCTCCACGACGAGGCGACGATGGAGAGGCTGCTGCTCGACCTGTCCGTCAACGTCACCGCGATGTTCCGGGATCCGACGTTCTACGTCGCGTTCCGACAGAAGGTCGTCCCCGTCCTCCGCACGCACCCGTTCACCCGCATCTGGGTTGCGGGGTGCTCGACCGGTGAGGAGGTGTACTCGCTCGCCATCCTCCTCCAGGAGGAGGGCGTCTACGAGCGCGCCCGCATCTACGCGACCGACATCAACGAATCGGTGCTCGACCGCGCACGAGGGGGTGTCTTCCCGCTCGAGAAGATGAGGGAGTACACGCAGAACTACATCAGGGCAGGCGGCACGCGTGCGTTCTCCGAGTACTACGTCGCTGCCTACGACGGCGCCCAGTTCCAGCGCTCGCTGATCGAGAACGTCGTGTTCGCGCAGCACAACCTCGTCTCTGACCGCTCCTTCAACGAGTTCCACGTGATCGTCTGCCGCAACGTGATGATCTACTTCGAGAAGAAGCTGCAGGATCACGTGCACGGGCTCTTCTACGAGAGCCTCCCCACCTTCGGGATCCTCGCGCTCGGCCACAAGGAGTCGATCCGCTTCAGCCCGTTCGAGGACCGCTACGAGGAGCTCGACAACGGCGAGAAGCTGTACCGCAAGGTCGTGTGATCCCGTGTACGAATTGATCTGCATCGGAGCGTCCTGGGGAGGCCTCAGCGCAGTTGGGCGGCTGCTCGCCGACATCTCCGAGGACGTGACACTGCCGATCGCAATCGCCCAGCACCGCCATCCGGGCGCGCTCGAGGGAACGCTCCGCGAGCTGCTCGCGCTGCAGATCCGCAGACCCGTCACCGACGTCGAGGACAAGACGCCGATCGAGCCCTGCCGCGTCTATCTCGCCCCGCCCGACTATCACTTGCTCGTCGAGCCCGGCTCGTTCGCCCTCTCGTTGGACGAGCGGGTCCAGTTCGCGCGGCCGTCCATCGACGTGCTGTTCGAGTCGGCGGCCGACGCGTACGGCGACCGGGTGATCGGCGTCATCCTCACAGGCGCGAACGAGGACGGCGCCGCGGGCCTCGCCCGCATCAAGGCACGGGGCGGCGTCGCGATCGTGCAGGACCCGAGGGGCGCCGAGCGTCGGGTGATGCCGGACGCCGCGCTCGCGGCGACGGTCGCCGATGCGGTTCTGCCGCTGGAGGAGATCGGCAAGTTCCTGTACGGGTTGTGTGTGACTCCCGCGGTGACCCAGAGATGAGCGTCCAGCCGAAGGCCAACGTCCTGCTGGTGGATGACAACGAGGAGAACCTCGTCGCGCTCGAAGCGATCCTCGAGCCGCTCGACGAGAACATGATCCGCGCGAAGTCCGGTGAGGAGGCGCTGCGCACGCTGCTGGTGCACGACGTGGCCGTGATCCTGCTCGACGTCCAGATGCCCGGCCTGGACGGGTTCGAGACCGCCGCGCTGATCAAACAGCGCGAGAAGACACGGTCGATCCCGATCATCTTCCTGACGGCGATCTCGAAGGAGGAGCAGCACGTCTTCCGCGGCTACTCGAGCGGCGCCGTCGACTACCTGACGAAGCCGTTCGAGCCCGATGTCCTGCGCTCGAAGGTCTCCGTTTTCATCGAGCTGCACCGGAAAAACGCGCAGCTGCGGCTGCAGGGCGAATTGTTGCGCGAACACGACCGGGCCCAGGCAATTCGGGAACGCGAGGCGCGCTACCGAGCACTCGCGGACGCGATGCCGCAGATCGTCTGGACCGCGGGGCCGGACGGCAAGGCGACGTACTACAACCGTCGCTGGTTCGAGTACACGGGCCTCGAGCCGGGCCCTCCGCAGGGCGACGAGTGGATCAGGGTCGTGCATCCGGACGATCTCGGCCCCACGATCGAGCGGCGCCGCGCCACCCTCCAGACCGGCGAGGTGTTCGAGGTCGAGTACCGGTTCAAGGCTGCAGACGGCAGCTACCGCTGGCATCTCGGCCGTGCAGTCCCCCTCCGCAACCGCAGCGGGGAGATCGACTTCTGGGTGGGCACGGCCACCGACATCGACGCGCAGAAGCGCACCGAGCAGTCACAGGACTTCCTGCTGCGCGCAGGCCTCGAGCTCACCCGGTCGCTCGACTACCGGCGCACGCTCCAGGCGGTCGCGCAGCTCGCGGTCCCCGAGATCGCCGACTGGTGTGCGATCGACCTGCTCGAGGACGAAGGGACGATTCGCTCGCTCGCGCTCGCCCACGCCGATCCCGCCAAGGTCACGTTCGGCCGCGAGCTTCAGGAGCGCTACCCGACCTCGGCCGACGATGACCGCGGAGTCGCACGCGTGATCCGCACGGGCGAGCCGGAGCTCGTGACGGAGATCCCGGACGAGTACCTCGTCGCAGCGGCAGCCGACGAGCTCCAACTCGATCTCTTGCGCGAGCTCGGCCTGAAGTCGTACATGTGCGTGCCGCTCCCAACGCGCGACCGAGTCGTCGGCGCCATCACCTTCGTCGCAGCCGAGTCGGGGCGTCGCTACGAGCACCGCGATCTCCTGCTCGCCGAGGAGCTTGCGCGCCGTGCGGGAACTGCGATCGAGAACGCCCAGCTCTATCACCAGGTCGAGGAGCGGGCGCAGGCAGCGCGAGTGCTCGCCGCGATCGGCGACGGCGTCGTGCTGATCGACGCCGGCGGGGTGATCCGTCTCTGGAACACGGCGGCGGAAGCAATCACCGGCGTCCGTCGCGAAGCCGTGCTCGGCCGGCGCGCCGCGAACGCGCTCCCCGGGCTCCATGAAAACCTGCAGCGGATCCCGGTCACGTCGTCGGGGAACCCGGCAAGCGCCCAGACGGTTCCGATCGAGATCGGCGACCGCGAGCTGTGGCTTTCGATCTCCGGCGTCGGCTACGAGGACGGAATCGTGTATGCGTTCCGCGACCTGACGGAGGAACGCGCGCTCGAGCAGATCCGCCAGGAATTGGTCGCAACGGTTTCGCACGAGTTGCGGACGCCTCTGGCCGCGATCTACGGCTCCGCCGTCACGCTGCGACGCGAGGACCTGGCCCTCGAGCCGTCGCTGCAGAACAAGCTGCTCGAGGTGATCCACGAGGAGTCGTCGCGCCTCGCGGACATCGTCAACGACCTCCTGCTCGCCAGTCAGCTCGATGCCGGCAGCCTGATCGTGAACATCGTGCACTGCGACGCCGTCGAGCTTGCCCGCGGGGTCGTCGATGCAGCGCGCACGCACCTCCCCGACGGGGTCATGCTCGAGCTGGAGGAGCCGAAGGATCAGCTCCCGCCCGTCGCCGCCGACGAGGGACAGCTGCGACAGGTGCTCGCGAACCTCGTCGACAACGCCGTCAAGTACTCGCCCGGGGGCGGCGACGTCAGGATCACGCTCGAGCCGGTTGAGGGACATCTGCGGTTCGCGGTCGCCGACCGAGGTCTGGGGATCCCGGCCTCCGAGCAGCGGCGGATCTTCGAGAAGTTCTACCGAGTCGATCCAGACATGGCCGGCGGGATCGGAGGGACGGGCCTCGGGCTCTACATCTGCCGCGAGCTGGTCCGTCGTGTCGACGGCCGGATCTGGGTCGAGGCGAACGACCGCCGGGGATCCGTCTTCTACGTCGAGATCCCGTTCGCACGGGAGGCCGCAGGGGTCAGACCCCATGAACAGGCCGCCGCGAGGGCCTGAAAGGGGGTCGAAAAGAGTGCGGCTAACCGTATTCAGAGACCGCTGCTCCCCTGCGACGATGAGACAGTGAGAGTCCTCATCGTCGACGATCACCCCAGCTTTCGGGCGAGCGCTCGGAAGTTGCTCGAGTCGGAGGGGTACGACGTCGTCGGAGAAGCCGCGGACGGGGCCGGTGCGCTCGAGGCCGCGGAACAGCTGCATCCGGACGTTGTCCTGCTCGACGTCCAGCTGCCGGACCTCGACGGCTTCGAGGTCGCAAAGCGGCTGGCAGCGAGCGATAACGCGCCCGAGGTGATCCTCACCTCGAGCAGGGACAGCGTCGACTACGGCAAGTGCGTCGGTGAGTGCGGCGCACGCGGCTTCGTGCCGAAGGGCGAGCTCTCGGGTGCACTGCTCACTACGCTCCTGGGGTGACCCAACGCCTCTTGATCGCGGCGTGGACGGTCGCGTTGGCGGCAGCCGCGGCATCGCTTGCGCTCGTCCTCTCCAGTAACCACGAGGACGACCCCGCCGCGCGCGCCGCTCTGATCGTCGGCCTCGGCCTGATCTTTGTCGGCTGCGGCCTGGTCGCGACTGTCCGCCGGCCCGAAAACAGGATCGGCGTGCTGATGGCGATCGTCGGCTTCTTCTGGTTCCTGAGCTCGCTGGCGGAGGCGAACAGCGCCACGGTCTACACGGTCGGCACCGCCCTCAGCCTCCTCGTGTACGGGGCGTTCGCCCAGCTCATCCTCTCGTTCCCGAACGGGCAACTCGAGACGCCGATGGCGCGCGCGATCGTGGTGCTCGCGTACTTCGACGTGACCGTCGTGCAGTGGGCGTACATGCTCACCCGCGACCACATCGGCAACGCCAACAGGCCGTGCGCGGAGTGCCCCGACAACCTCCTCGCCGTCACGCAGCAGCACTGGGCCGGCGAGGCGTTCATCAGCCTCCAGCGCGGGATCGGTCTCGCCCTCCTCTGGGCGGCTTTCGCAGTCCTCTACCGGCGCTTCCGCAACGCCACGCCGGCTGCGCGCCGCTCGCTCGCCCCGGTCGTGATCACCTCGACGGTCACGCTCGTCCTGATCGCCGCCATGCTGCTCGCGGCCTGGATCAGCGCGCAGGCGACCCACACGATCAACTGGTTCGTCCTCGTGTCGTTCGGGACGGTGCCGCTCGCGTTCCTGGTCGGCCTCCTGCGAATCCGGCTCCAGCGGGCCGGGATCCTCCGCATGATCGTCGAGTCGCCAGATGAGCTGTCGCTTGGAGAAGCGGAACGCGGGCTCCGGGAAGCGCTCGACGATCCGACGCTTCGGCTCGGGTACTGGCTCGACGAGATGCACGGCTACGTGAACGTCCGCGGCAAGCCGTTCGTCATCCCCGAGGACACGCCGACACGTGTCACGACGAAGGTCAACTACAACGACAAGCCGATCGCCGCGCTCCTGCACGATCGCGCGCTGCTCGAGGACCCGGACATGCTGGAAGAGGTCGTCGGCGTCGTCCGCATGGGCCTGGAGAAGGATCGCGGCGAGCGGGCGCTACGGGCGACCGAGATTCGCAACCGCGCGCTGCTGGACGCGATGCCGGACCTGATCTTCCGGATCTCGACCGACGGCCGCTACCTCGACTACCGGGCGCCGAGCGAATACGACCTCCTGGTGACGGAGGTGATCGGCAGGACCGTCTGGCAGCGACTGCCCGAGGAGCTTGCCGAGCGGATCATGGCCGCAGGGCGGCGCGCGGTCGAGGAGCGCAAGGTGGAGACGCTCGAGTACCAGCTCGGCTTCGGGGAGGGCATGCGCGACTACGAAGGGCGAATCGCAGCGAGCGGCGAGGACGAGTTTCTCCTGATCGTGCGCAACATCACCGAGCGGAAGCTGAAGGACCAGGAGCTCCAGGCCTCACGCGCGCGCATCGTCGCGGCCGGTGACGAGGAGCGGCGGCGCCTCGAGCGGAATTTGCACGACGGCGCCCAGCAGCGGCTCGTCTCGCTGTCGCTGTCGCTTCGGCTTGCCCAGACCCAGCTGCAGAAGAACCCCGAGGTCGCCGAGCAGCTGCTCGACTCGGCGCGCGAGGAGCTCTCGCAGGCGCTCGAGGAGCTGCGCGAGCTCGCACGCGGCATCCATCCGGCGATCCTCACGGACCGCGGCCTCGACGCCGCCCTGGAGGCACTCGCCTCGCGAGTGCCGCTGCCTGTCGAGATCGAGCGCAGCGAGACGAGCCTGCCCCCGCCCGTCGAGGCAGCGGCCTACTACGTCGTCTCGGAGTCGCTCGCCAACGTCGCGAAATACGCGCAGGCCTCGTTCGTCCGCGTCAAGGTCGCCCAGCTGAACGGCGCCGCGTACGTCGAGGTCTCGGACGACGGCGTCGGCGGGGCCGATCCCGCGCAGGGATCGGGCCTGCGGGGACTGGCCGACCGGGTCGGCGCCCTGAACGGAACGCTCGAGGTCGAGAGCCGCCCCGGCGAGGGAACGACGATCCGGGCCGAAATCCCGTTGGGGGTAGGCTGAGCTGTCTGCGACCGTGTCGGAGCTTCCCCATGGAACTGTCACGCTGCTGTTCACGGACGTCGAGGGGTCGACGGGCCTCGTCCAGCAGCTTGGAAGCCGGTACGAACGCGTCCTCGACGACCACCGCAGCCTCATCCGTGGCGCCGTCGCCGAAGCCGCGGGCCACGAGGTCGACTGCCGCGGGGACGAGTTCTTCGTCGTCTTCCCGGATGCGAACGGCGCGGTCTCGGCGGCTCTCGCCGCTCAGCAGTCGTTCAACGAGCATGCGTGGCCGGACGGCGTGGAGGTGCGCGTCCGCATGGGGATGCACACCGGGGAGCCTTCGGTCCGGCCGGAGGGCTACTTCGGCCTCGACGTCCATCGCGCGGCCCGGATCTGCCAGGCAGGCCACGGCGGACAGGTGCTCCTGTCGCGGGAGACTCGGGACGCACTCGACGGCCAGCACGAGCTCGAGGATCTGGGCGTCCACGAGCTGCACGGGCTCCCCGAGCCGGAGCACATCTTCCAGCTCGCGGTCCCGGGCCTCCCGAAGCGCTTCCCGGCGCTCAAGTTCTCGCGAAAAGGGCTGCGCGGGATGCGGATAGTCCTCGCCGACGACTCGGTCCTCCTGCGTGAGGGCGTCGCCCGTTTGCTGGAGGACGCCGGCTTCGACGTCGTCGCCCAGGGCGGCACGGCCGAAGATCTGCTGCGGCACGTCGCGATGCACAAGCCGGACGTCGCGCTCGTCGACATCCGCATGCCTCCGACCCAGACGGATGAGGGATTGCGCGCGGCCCAGGAGATCCGGGAGCGCTTCCCCGACTGCGGCGTCCTCGTCCTCTCCCAGTACGTGGAGCCCGGCTACGCGATGGAGCTGCTGGGCCAGAACGCCGAAGGAGTCGGCTACCTCCTCAAGGACCGCGTCGCCGACGTGGACGAGTTCGCCGCGGCCGTGCGGCGGGTCGGCGAGGGCGGCTCGGCGCTCGACCCGGCGGTCGTCTCCGAGCTCGTCGGGCGGCGGCGCCGGGACGACCCGCTCGAGGCCCTGACCCCGCGCGAGCGCGAGGTGCTGGAGCTGATGGCCGAGGGGAAGTCGAACCAGGCGATCGCCGAGAAGATGGTGATCACGCTTCGCGCCGTCGAGAAGCACGTCACGAGCATCTTCGGGAAGCTGCGGCTGTCCTCGACCGACCAGGACCACCGCCGTGTGCTGGCCGTCCTTACGTTTTTGCGGTCGTAGGGCTAGCCGTACCTCGAGACGCCTGCGGGCCGCATGGTGGGGCGGCGCGCGAAGAGCCAAGCTCTCCCCATGAAGGTCGAGCAGCTCACGGAAAGGCTTCGCCGGTTGGTCTTGGAGCGCCAGTCGCTTCGGGACCGCGGCGCGAGCACCGCCGACCTCGAGCGCAATCGCCTCGAGATCGTGCGCCGCCAGTGGGAGCTCTCGCACGCGCTGATCGAGAGCCACAACCCCGAGCCACTCCCTCTCCCCCAGGCCGCGTAGGCCATCTCTCCTCCCGCATGACGTGAAGCCCGCTCCCCCCGGCGGGCTTCTCCCTTTTTCCAGGGGTCAGACCCTCCGGGTCTGACCCGCTTTTGAGGGTTCGCATAACCGTACTGCCGGAAGCGTGTTTGCCACCGGAAAGACACCGGCGCCCCGCATACCGATGCGCTTCCCACGATGGGACGCTGAGGTCGCAATGCAGAGCACTCAGGAGGCAGACATGGCGAGCACGCAGACACTTGAACTGGACTTCCGCTCGAACGACGGTCTCGAGGTCGCGCTGCTCTGGCAGCCCGAGACGAATCGCGTAACGGTCTCGGTCTACGACGCCAAGACCGGCGACGACTTCGACCTTGACGTCGATCCGGCGGAGGCCACGGACGCGTTCCATCACCCCTACGCATACGCAGCGAACCGTGGCGTGCACTTCGTCGCCGGCACGCGCCTGCCCACCGAAACCGAAGCACTCCCCGTCTAACCCACCTACCACGAAGGAGAAACTGAATTGTCCCCCCTCAAACGTTCAAACAATCTGGCGGCCCGCATGGGTCGCTGGAGCGCGAGCCACTGGAAGACCGCCGTCTTCGGCTGGCTTGCATTCGTCGTCCTTGCGGGCGCCATTGGTATGCAGGTCGGCACCAAGACCATCGGGAACGACGACGCCAGCGTTGGCCAGTCGCACAAGGCCGACCAGATCCTGAAGAAGGCGTTCCCACAGGTGGATCCGCAGACCGAGATCGTGCTCGTGCAGAGCTCGACCAAGACGGTCGACGATCCGGCGTTCCGCGCGACGGTCAACGACGTCGCAAGCGCGGTGCAGGCCAATCCGGCGATCAAGAACCTGAAGTCGCCGCTCGACCCCGCCAACGTGGATCAGGTCTCCAAGGACCGGCACTCCGTGATGGTCACCTGGGACATGAAGGGTAAGTACGACTCGGCGAAGACGAAGATCGACGCGATCGAAGGATCGATCGCGAACGTCGGCGACCGGCACCCGGGCTTCTACGTCGACGAGGCCGGCTCGGTCAGCTCGGGCAAGGCACTCGACAAGATGTTCAGCGATCAGCTCAAGCTGGCCGGTGAGCGATCGATCCCGATCACGATCATCGTGCTGCTGCTCGTCTTCGGTGCGCTCGTCGCGGTCAGCATTCCGCTCCTGCTCGCGCTGACGTCGGTGATCGCGACCGTCTTCCTGGTCTCCCTGCCGAGCCAGATCGTGCCGATGGACTCCAACGTCGACGCGGTCGTCCTGCTGATCGGACTCGCAGTGGGCGTCGATTACTCGCTCTTCTACCTCAAGCGTGAACGCGAGGAACGGGCCGCAGGCCGCGGGCCGCGTGCGGCGCTCGAAGCCGCTGCCGCAACCTCGGGCCGGTCCGTGCTCATCTCCGGAATCACGGTGATGGTCGCGATGGCCGGGATGATGTTCTCCGGCGACAAGGCCTATCTGGGCTTCGGCATCGCGACGATGATGGTCGTCGGCATCGCGATGCTCGGCTCGCTGACCGTGCTGCCGGCGTTGCTCTCGCGACTCGGCGACAAGATCGAGAAGGGCAGGATCCCGTTCCTACAGCGGCTCCGGCGCGAGAACGGCGAGAACAGGTTCTGGAGGGCGATCATCACGCGTGTCCTGCGACGTCCGGTAATTGCCGCGACGATCGCGGGCGCCGTGCTCGTCGCGATGGCGCTGCCGGCCCTGCATCTGCATACGTCGCAGAGCGGCCTCAACGCCCTCCCGAACAGTGCACCGACCGTCGGGACGATCAACAAGATCCAGGACTCGTTCTCGAACGGTGACTTCTCGCCTGCGACTGTTGCGGTCAAGACGAACACCGATTCACCGGCGGCGCATCGCGCGTTCGCCGACCTGAAGTCGAAGGCGATCGCGACCGGTCAGATGCACGGCCCGATCGACGTCGAGGTGAACAACGCCCACACGGTCGCGCGGATCTCGATCCCGCTGGCCGGCGACGGCACGGACAAGGTGTCGAATGCGGCACTCGCCACGCTCCGGAACGAGGTCCTGCCGGCGACCATCGGCAAGGTGTCCGGTGCGACGTACGCAGTCACCGGCCCGACGGCCAACTCCGTCGACGAGAACACGTTGCTGAAGGCGAAGGCACCGATCGTGTTCGGGTTCGTCCTTGTCTTCGCGTTCCTCCTACTGCTCGTCTCGTTCCGGTCGATCGTGATCGCGCTCAAGGCGATCGTGCTCAACCTGCTCTCCGTCGGAGCGGCCTACGGCGTGCTCGTGGCCGTCTTCCAGTGGGGCTGGGGCGAGGGACTGCTCGGCTTCCAGGGCAACGGCGGCATCGCCTCGTGGCTGCCGATCTTCATGTTCGTGATCCTGTTCGGGCTGTCGATGGACTACCACGTCTTCATCCTCAGCCGCGTCCGGGAAGCGTTCGACCGCGGCATGAAGACCGAGGACGCCGTCGCGCACGGCATCACCACCACGGCCGGTGTGATCTCGAGCGCCGCGCTCGTGATGGTCGGCGCGTTCGCAGTGTTCGCGCTGATGCCGATCCTCGACATGAAGGAGATGGGCATCGGCCTCGCGGCCGCGGTCCTGATCGACGCGACGATCGTCCGCGCGGTGTTGCTGCCAGCGACGATGAAGCTGCTCGGCGATGCGAACTGGTACCTGCCGAAGTGGCTGGAGTGGCTGCCGCGGCTCGACCACGAGCCCGCAGCCCCCGCTCCGAAGGCGACGGCGAAGCCGGTGCTCGTCGACTAGTCCCGCAGGCTCCTTCGCGGAGAAAGGAAGCGCCCCGGTCTCGGCCGGGGCGCTTCTTCATTTCCGGGGCCGGACCGTCGGGTCGCCGCGATCACCCGGGCGGGCGAGCACGCGCTTCCAGCTCATGAACCTGAGAATGCCGCCGTCGCCCCGATCCGGATCGAAGAACCGCTTCCAAGACGGCTTGCCCTCGATCGCGGCGAGCAGGAAGAGGAAGAGCGCGATCGCCGCCGCGGTCAGCGCGTGCCCGATGAAGACGCCGACGAGGACGATCGCGGCGACGAAGACGAGCAGGGAGCGCGAGACGTGCGACGGGCTGAGCACGGGCTCAGCGTATGCCATGGGGCAGCCGGTGCAAGTTTTCGCGCCCAAGCGTGTCTTGTCGGAAGTGGAGCGATCTGCTGGAGTCACGACCATGGCCGCCGAGCCCAAGCAGCAGCTCCTGCTGCGAGCCGTGAATGCCCGCATCCGGGAGATCAGCGACCGGTTCGGGACTCCGGAGGGGACGTATCGCCTCATCTGCGAATGCGGCCAAGAGGACTGCCGCGGGCGGGTCGAGGTGGAGGTGCTTCGCTACGAAGAGGCTCGCAGGAGGAGAGGCTTCTTCCTAGCCCCGGGCCATGCAGTTCCAAGCCGACAAGCGTTGCCCGGCCTGCTGGCCGCCGAACCGGTGCCCTTCCAGTAAGCCGGAGGTGGGACTCGAACCCACGGTCTTCCGATTACAAATCGGATGCTCTACCAACTGAGCTACTCCGGCGCCGGGCAATCGTAGCGACGTCTGCACCCGTCCTATTCGGCCACGGCCCAGCCGATGCGCCAGGCACGGTGTTCAGATGGAGCATCCGAAGGACGTTGGCGATCGAACACAGCTCGCGGTGATGTTCGCGCTCAGGGAAGCTGGGCTCGCCGTTCTCGTCCCATTCGGCGAGAACACGCGTTACGACCTTGTGATCGACGATGGCGAATCGCTCGCCCGAGTGCAGTGCAAGACGGGCCGGCTATATAACGGTGCGCTGGTTTGGAGCACGTGCAGCTCTTATGCCCACCACCCGAATCCCAAGAAGAGGAAACTCGACTATCAGGGGGAGATCGAGAACTTCGGCGTCTACTGCCGCGAAACGGGAATCGTCTATCTCGTGCCAATCGAGGACGTACCCGTAAAGACAAAGGCGTCGATCCGCCTTGACCCTGCCCGTAACCGGCAGCGGAGGCTCATCCGCCAAGCCGCACGCTACGAAGTTGGGCAAGTGAGCGTCAGAGCAGAACTTCGCGGGTCTTCTGGTGCGCCAGCACCTTCCGCTTGACGCGCTGCAGCGCGTTGTCGATCGTCTTCGTGTCGCAGCCAAGCTCCTCGGCCATCTCCTCGTAGGACGAGCCCTCGAGGTAGAGGCGAAGCGCGTCGGCCTCGAGCTTCGACAGGCCCGTGCCCAGCGTGAAGACGAGGCTCTGGAGCTCCTCCGTCGAGATCACGCAGACCGACGGCTCGTCGACGCCCGGGCCCGGGAGCGCGTCGCCGAGGGTGCATTCGCTGTCCGCGTCCTGGCCGGCCGGCGTGTGACTGAACGAGACATAGGTGTTGAGCGGCGCGTGCTTGAAGCGGGTCGCCGTCTTGATCGCGGTGATGATCTGCCGCGTGACGCAGAGCTCGGCGAAGCTGCGGAAGGAGGTCTCCTTGTCCGCGCGGAAGTCGCGCACCGCCTTGTAGAGGCCGATCAGGCCCTCCTGGATCAGGTCCTCGGAGTCGCCGCCTGCCAGGAAGTACGAGCTCGCCTTCAGACGGACGAAGCCGGTGTACCGGCGGATCAGTGCGTCGAGAGCAGAGCCGTCCCCGTTGCGCGCGCGGAGAACGAGCTGGAGGTCTTCGAGCTCTCGCTGGGCCTTCTGCGCTGCGGTCGCGGGCCGTGCGGCCATCGGAGTCCCCCGGCTTCGTGGGCGGCTCGGCGGCCGGTTCTCAGGCACCGGCGTCGAACTCTCACCCTAAGGTTGAGGGGAAGATAGCAAGGTCCGCCCGGCTTTACAAGGTTATTGCGGTGGACCCAGGATGCTACGAACACATGTTCGGTCAGTCCTCACCGCGCCGCATTCGCTCCAAGGCTGCCCGCGTAGCGGCATCGAGGCGGTCCCGGATGCGCTGAGGCTTTTCCTCGCTGTGCTCGACCGCCTCGAGGTCGCCCAGGAAGGTCCGTGAGGAGAGTTTCTGCACCTCCTGACCCGACGTGCCCCGTACGGCCACGTCCGAGGAGACCAGGATGACGTGGTGCCGGTCGCGGTTCTCGGCCGCGAGGCGCTCCAGGAGCGTGTCGGCGGGCTCGGCGAAGCGGATCTCGAGCGGCCCGTGGGTCTCGTCCGCGCCTACCCCGTCGAAGACGAGAACGCCGCGGGCCCCTTTCAGCGCGACGAAGCTCGCGAGTGTGTCCCGAAGCTCGCGGGCGTCCTCGTAGGCGCCCGCGTGCAGGAGGTTGTAGCCGTCGAAGAGGTACAGGGTGGACTTGGCCATGGACGCGTGACGGAAGTGTGCCTGGCAAGGGTCAGACCCTCCGGGTCTGACCCGCCCTAGGACCGCCGGCGTTGCCTAGCAGCTTCGTAGAGCAGCACGGCCGCGGCGACGCTGACGTTCAACGATTCGACGTGGCCGGCGAGGGGGATCGAGACGGCCGCGTCGCACGTCCGCCGGACAAGCGGTCGCAGACCCTTGCCCTCCGCACCGAACACGAAGGCGAGGCCGCCGCTCAGATCCGTGTCCCACATCGACGCGTCCGCGTCGCCGGCGGCCGCGTAGATCCACAGCTCGCCGCGCTTCACTTCGGCGAGGTAGCGCGCCAGGTTCGGGACAACGGCTACCGGTAGGTGCTCGATCGCGCCGGCCGACGCTCGCGCGACCGCGGGCGTGATCGTCGCCGAGCCGTGCGCGGGAACGACGACGCCGGTCGCCCCGGCGCCCTCGGCGCTACGGCAGACCGCGCCGAGGTTCCGCGGATCCGTGACCTGGTCGAGGCACGCGAGCAAGGGACGCTCCGACGCCGCGAGCTCCCACGCGTCCGCGTACTTGTACGGCTCGCACCACGCGACGACACCCTGGTGATCGCGCGTTCCGACCGCCTCGGTGAGCTCGCGCTCCGCCTTGACCTGGACGCGCGGCCGATCGACATCGCGCAGCCACGGCTCGGCCTTCACGGCCCGCTCCGTTGCCCAGAGCTCGAGCACCTCGCGGCGCCCGCGCAGGCCTTCCCGCACCGCGCGGCGCCCGTACACCTGATCGCGCGTCACCGCAACGGCACGAGTTGGAAGCCGTCGGCGACGTCGCGCGCTTCCCAGCCTGCCGCCTCGATCTCGGCCCGCAGGCGATCGGCCTCGTCGAAGTCCCGCGACTCGCGCGCAAGGCGTCGCCGCTCCGCGAGCTCGATGATCTCCGGCGGCGCGTCCGCGCGCTCCGCCAGCGAGGCGAGCCCGAAGACCTCGAGCCCGCGGATCAGGAGCTCGTGATCACGCCAACCGTGCATGACCGCCAGGGCTTCCGCCGTGTTGAAGTCGTCCTCGAGCGCGTCGACGAACCGGTCCCATTCGCGCCATCGTCTCTTCAGAGAAGTCGAGCGGCTTGGACCAGTGGCCGGTCAGGAAGAACAACAGCAACGTCTCGCGTCCCCAGCGATTCAGAGCGTCGCGAATCGTGACGACGTTCCCCTCGGACTTCGACATCTTCTCGCCGGTGAACTGCAGCATCCCGTTGTGGGCCCAGATGCGCGCGAACTCGTGGCCGAGAGCCCGCGACTGGGCGAGCTCGTTCTCGTGATGCGGAAACACGAGGTCGAGCCCGCCGCCGTGGAGCTCGAAGACGGGCCCGAGAAACTCCTCTGCCATCGCCGAGCACTCGATGTGCCATCCGGGCCGGCCGGGTCCCCAGGGCGAATCCCACGAGGTGTCCTCATCCGGCTTGTTCGCCTTCCACAGCGCGAAATCGCGCGGATCCTCCTTGCGGGGATTCGGGACGTCCTCTTCGTCCTGCCCCTCGACCTCGTCGATGCACTGTCGCGACAGCTGGCCGTAATCCGGATAGCGCGAGACACGAAAGTAGACGTCCCCGTCGGCGTCGTACGCGTATTCGCGGCCGATCAGCTCCGAGATGAACCCGATGATCTGCGGAATCGATTCGGTCGCCTTGGGCAGATGATCCGGGAGACCAAGGCCGAGGTCGGCGACGTCCTCGAGGTACCACCGAGTCGCGCGCTCGGCGAGCTCGGCGCTCGAGCCACCCGCCGCCGCCCTGTAGATCTTGTCGTTGATGTCCGTGATGTTGTGAACGAGAGTCACGTCGTATCCGCGTGACCGCAGCCAGTTGCGGAGCCACATCCCGAGGACGAACGGCCGCGCGTTCCCAACGTGCGCGCGTGCGTAGACGGTCGGGCCGCAGAAGTACATGCGGATCGGCCCCGGCGGCGGCGGGAGCTCGACCTTCTCGCGCTGCAGCGTGCTATAGAGCCGCATCGATCCTTCGGAGCGCTTCCTCCTGCGGAAGCGCGGTGATCACGGTCCAGAGCTCGGGCCCGCGTTCCTGTCCTGTCAGCGCGAGCCGAAGCGAGCGGAGGTCGCCGCCGACGGCCTTCAGCTCGCGGACGAGCGCGCGGGCGTCGACGTTGCCGTTCGCGCGCTCCACGAGCTCCTTGAACCGCTCGAGCGTCTCGGGAGCCTGCGTCTTTGCCGGCGCCGGAGGCTCGGCGATCGCCGCCGCATACTCGCGAGCTTCCTTCAGGTCACGCGCGCCGCGCAGCGCAGGCACGGCAGCCACCGGTGCGCCGACGCGCGCGGCGAGCTCCTCGTCCGGCAGCGCGGAGATCGCCTCGATCGCGAGCCGGCGAATCCGCGGCAGGTCGTAGCGCACGTCGTGCTTCGGGACGCCGAGCTCCTCGAGGTACCGCCGCACGGCCTCCGCTGGAATCCCCGCCTCGCGCAGCGACGCGACGGTCGCGCCGGGCGCGCGCTTCGAGAGCTTCTTGCCGTCCTCGCCGAGGATCAGCCCGTGGTGGACGAACTCGGGAGGCTGCGCACCGAGCGCCTCGAACAGCTTTCGGTGCAGGGCCTCGTTCGGTCGGTGGTCGTTGCCGCGGACGATGTGCGTGATCCCAAAATCGACGTCGTCGACGACCGTGGCGAGCTGGTACGTCGCCGTTCCGTCCTCGCGCAGGAGCGTGATGCCGTCGAAGCGGGCGCCGAGCTTCTCCCCGGCCTCCGCATAACGCGCCTGCCGCCCGCTCTGCCGCGTTGGGCCTTCGTCCCACCGCACGCCGAGCCATTCGAGGTCCTCGAGGATCGCCGCCTCCCCGCCGGGCAGGTTCCGCGCCGGATCCGTGTCGTCGATCCGGAGCAGCATCCAGTCGCCGACGGCGCGGTTCGCGACGGCGCTGAGGGCGTTCCCGACATGCAGCGAGCCCGTCGGGCTGGGAGCGAATCGCACGCGCTTCATCTGGGCCGGAGTCTAGATTCCGCCTGTGGAACAGGCCCTGCTCGCCTGGTATGCGGACCACGCGCGCGACCTTCCGTGGCGGCGGACACGCGACCCGTACGCGATTCTCGTCTCGGAGGTGATGCTCCAGCAGACGCAGGTCGAGCGCGTGATCCCACGCTACCTCGCTTGGCGCCAGCGCTGGCCGACCGTCGAGGCGCTGGCCGCCGCGTCGCCGGCCGACGTGATCCGCGAGTGGCAGGGGCTCGGCTACAACCGGCGCGGGCTCAACCTCCACCGCGCCGCCCGCGCCGTCGCGAAGCACGGCTGGCCGGACGATCTGACCGAGCTCCCGGGGATCGGGCCGTACACAGCCGCCGCCCTGGCGAACTTCGCCTTCGGGCGCGGTGAGTTGCCGATCGATACGAACGTCAGCCGCGTCCAGGAGCGCACCGGCCACACGTTCTCACCCCGTGCGGCGCAGGCCCTCATGGACCTCGGTGCGACAATCTGCCTCGCCCGCATCCCGCGCTGCGACAAGTGCCCGCTAGCCGCCCGCTGCCCCTCGCGTGGCCGACGCTACGAGCCGCTCCGCAGGCAGTCGCGCTTCGAAGGCTCGTTCCGTCAGCGGCGCGCCGCAACACTGCGCTTGGTGGCCACAGCCGAGCGACCACTCGGCGAGCTCGACCAAGAGGCAGTCGAATCGCTGCGCGCCGACGGGCTCGTCACCGTCGCCGGCAAACGGGTCAGCCTGCCTGCTGCTTGATTCCTGCCTTCGGGATCCGGACGACGAGCTTGTCGTCGCTGTAGGAAGCAGTCGCGCCGCTCAGGTCGCTGCCCTCCGGGAACTTGAGTGCCTCGTCGAGCTTGATGTGCTCCCCCGGCCCGCGCTCGCCCTCGGCGCGGACTTGCAAAGACGACCCCTTCGGCTCGACGCTGACCGTGTCGGCCTTGAGGCCGGGCGCCTGCAGCGCGATCACGATCACGTTCCCCTCGTCCGAGACGTCGGGCTTGCCCCAACCTCCCGGCAAGGCTGAGGACTGATCGCTGGTGCTCTCGGGCACAGGCTCCGAGTCGTGCGCCGCACGCTTGCGCGCGTCCTCGATCGCATCCGTCGATCCCGTGAGGCGCTTCAGCCAGCTCATTAGCGGCCGAGCCTAGCTCCGGCATCGGAGGTTACGATCCGCGTTGTGACCGCCTCGATCTGGCTCTACCTAACCCCGCTCTACGTCCTCGCCGGCCTGCTTCTGATCTTCGGGATCTTCGCGCTGCTGTCGCGGATCGCCGGCGGAAAGTTCGTGAAACCGATCGTGCAGGGAGTCCTGAAGGTCCCGCTGCTGGGACGGGGGATGAAGAAGGCGTCGCAGGCCGCGCTCGAGCGCCAGAACCCAGAGCTTGCAAGCGCGATCAAGAAGCTCGAGCGCTACGGAGCCACGCGTGATCCGCAGCGCGCGCAGGCCGCGATGAGCAACATGACCGCCGCCGAGCGGCGCGCCTATCTCGACGCCGCCGGAGAGCAGGGCGACGCGCAACCCGACCAGATGAACCGGCAAATGCGCCGGCAGCTCGAGCGCGCGCGCAAGCGCGGCGGCGGCCGCCGCTAGCAGCCGGCGAATGGCTAGGCGCGCGGTGGTACCAGCCGACCAGAGAGCGGGTCAGACCCGGAGGCTCTGACCCTTGCCTGTATCCCAAGGGTCTGACCCTTTGGTTAGACCCGCTTTACGGCGTCGAGCAGAGCCACGGCTTGGGCGGCCAGGCCCTCCCCGCGGCCGGTGAAGCCGAGGTGGTCAGTCGTCGTCGCGCGCACGGAGACCGGTGCGGCGACGACCTCCGACAGCTTTGCCTCTAGCTCGCCGCGGCGGTCGGCGATCCGCGGCTCCTGCCCGATCAGGACACAGTCCGCGTTGACGAGCTCGTAGCCCGCCTCGCGCACACGCGCGTACGCGTCGCGAAGCAATTCGAGCGAATCGATTCCCTCCGGCGTCGATCCCTCGGACGGAAACAGCGAGCCGATGTCGCCGAGCGCGGCGGCGCCGAGCAGGGCGTCGATCAGTGCATGCGTGATCACGTCGCCGTCGGAGTGCCCGGCGAGACCGCGCGGGTAGTCGAAGCGGACGCCGCCGAGCACGAGCGGACTGCCGTCCGCGAATGCGTGCGCATCGACACCGAGCCCGACCCGCAGGTCGCTCATCCCAACGGTACCTGCCTCGCCTCGCGCGCCTCGAAGACCGTGATCGTGTCGTAGCCTGCGGAACGCAGCAGCTCGCGCGCGCGATCGAAGTCACGGCCGACGACATCCGGGTAGTGAGCGTCCGAAGCCATCGTCGCCGGGATCCCTCGGGCACGACATGTCGCGAGCAAATGCGGATCCGGATACAGCTCGCCGACCTGCTTGTGCAGTCCCGCGGTCGACACCTCGACGGCGACTCCCGTATCCGCGACCGCGCCCGCGAGTCCCTCGTGCAACTCCTCCACCAGCTCGCGCGCGGGACGCACGCCGAAGATCTTGATGACGTCCGGATGCGACAAGGAGTCGAACAGGCCGCTCCGGGCTGCTCCTGCAAGCGCCTCGAAATAGCGGCGCCAACTCCCCTCGACGCCGAGCTCGTCAAGCAGGCGCGGCGAATCGTCGATCCCGAATCCGTCGAGCCAGTGGATCGACCCGAGGAGATAGTCCCATGGGTACGGCTCGAGGAGGTCGCGCGTCTCGTCCTCGCGTCCCGGAACGTAGTCGACCTCCAGCCCGAGCTTCACGGGCAGCCCGCGTTCCTTGGCCGTGACGACCGCATCCACGTACGACTCGATGTCGTACACGCAGCGCTCCACGTGGTACGGAACGGTCCACAGCGAACGCGTCTGCCGGAAGTAGTAGACGTGCTCGGTGAACCCGATCTCGTCGACGCCCGCCGCTCGCGCGGCCTCGACGAATGGATCGAGCGCCGCTGTCTCGTGCGCGATCTCACCGCGATCGTTGCGGAGGTGCATGTGGTAGTCGACGATCACAGCAGCGCAGCCGCGCGTTCGAGGTCGGACGCGTCCGTCACCTTCACGAGCCGCTCGTCGCCGGGAACCGCCTTCACGCGCCCGCCCCGCGCCTCGACGAGCGACGCGCAATCGGTCGCCGACGACACGTCGCCCGAAAAAGCGTCGCGAAGAACCGAGGCCACGAACGCCTGCGGCGTCTGGGCGACTCGCAGCTCCGAGCGGTCGAGCGTCTCGACAACGCGCTCGCCGTCGACGCGCTTGACGGTGTCCGCGACCGGAAGCACGGGCACCGCCCCGTCCCAGCCCTCGTTCAGCGCCGCGAGCACGCGCGCGATCACGCCGTCCTCCACGAACGGCCGCGCCGCGTCGTGCACCAGGACGACCGCTGCATCGTCAGGGACCTCCCCCAGAGCGAGCCGCACGGATTCGCCGCGGCTCGGCCCGCCGGCCACGCACGCGCTCACCTTCCCGCAGCCGAGCTCTTCCGCGAGCAGGATCACCGGCTCCTCCCAGCCGGGAGGGGCAGCGACGACGATTGCGTCCACCCAGTCGGACGCGTCCAGCCGCTCGAGGCTCTCCGCCAGCAGGACGCGCTCGCCGAGGCGAACGAACGCCTTCGGCCGATCTGCGCCGAGCCGTTCCCCGCTACCCGCCGCGGCGAGGACGGCCCACACGCTCACCGCGCGCCGGCTGTCGCCTTCTTCTTCGCGGCCGGCTTGCCCGCCGGGGCTTTCTTCGCCGGAGCCTTGGTCGCCGTCTTGGCGACCTCTTTGACGGTGGACTTCGTCGCGGGGGTTTTCTTCTTGCCGCCGTTCGTGCCGTTCGCGCCGGCCAGGACGCCGTCGAGCCACTCGGAGGTGGCTTCCTCGTCCATGTCCTTCGCGTACATCAGCTCGCTGGCCAGGATCTTCTTGGCCTTGACGAACATCTGCTTCTCGCCCGTCGAGAGCCCTTTCTCGCGGTCGCGCAGGGACAGGTTCCGGACGACCTCCGCCAACTCGAGGATGTCGCCGGTCTTCATCTTGTCCCGGTTGTGCTTGAAGCGGCGGTTCCAGTTCTTGGGCATCTGCGTGCCGCCACCGGTGAGCGCCTTGATGACGACCTTGACCATGTCCTCGCCGATCACCTTCCGGAGGCCGACCTTCTCGGCGTTCTCGGACGGAACGTTGACGGTCATGTCGTTGTGCAAGATCTTGATCGTCAGGTACTCGCGCTTCTCGCCGAGGACCTCACGCTTTTCCTTCTTTACGACCGTACCTG
This sequence comes from Actinomycetota bacterium, assembly GCA_005885125.1. Taxonomy (GTDB): domain Bacteria; phylum Actinomycetota; class Thermoleophilia; order Gaiellales; family Gaiellaceae; genus 3-1-20CM-4-69-9. The sequence goes on along the minus strand of VAXU01000127.1, from coordinate 14,520 downwards.
CCCCGTGGTGCGGATACACCACCTTGTCGCCGACTTTGTACAAGCCCGCCCCTTTCCGTCCTATGTGACCGCGACGCCGGCAGGGAAAGCCCGCCGGCGGAGAGACGGAAGTGTAGCAAAAGGCGCTGGAAATGGCCACTTTTTGGGTTATGTAAAGGAAAACCCCTGCTCACGCTGGGCTTTCGGGGCCGGCGAGTCTAGAGCTGGAGGTACCGGTCGACCAGGTTGTGCTCCTGGAGGCGGCGGAGGCCCTCCCGGATCTCCCGGGCCCGGACCGCGCCGACCCCGGCAATGGCCTCGAGGTCGCGCTGGGAGGCGCGGACGATCGCCTCCAAGCCGTCCATGTCCGTGACGACCCGCTTCACGATCTGGTCGGGGAGACGCGGAATGTGGGACAGGACGCGGAAGCCGCGGGGCGATACCGAGTAGTCGAGCGGGTTCACGTCGTGTGGATGTCCGAGCAGCTCGACGAGGCGCTCGAACTCGAGCAGCTGCCGGTACGGAAGCGCGTGCAGCGCCTCGAGCGCGAGCTGCGCCTTCGGGCCGTCGCCGTCGATGTGGTAGTCGAGCACGACGGCCGTCCGCTCGCCCGGCACGTCTCCGATCAGCTCCGCCAGCTGCATGCGGATCAGCCGTCCCTCGGTCCCGAGCTCGATGCAGTCGCGCTGGATCTCCGCCGCCATCCGCGTCGTCATCTCGGCGCGCTGGAGGACGACGAGCACGTCGTCGAGCACGACGGCGTTCTGGAACTCGAGCGCGGTCAGCCGGGTGAGCACCTGCTCGAGCCGCTGCCGGTAGGTCTCGAGTGTCGCGAGCGCCTGGTTCGTCTTCGCGAGCACTTCGGGCACCGGGTCGAGCTGGTAACGGGCGGGGCCCGTGTAGACCGAGATCGTCGAGCGCTGCTGCGAGATCGAGATCACGAGCGCCCCGGTCTGCTTGGCGACGCGCTCGGCGGTGCGGTGCCGAGTGCCCGTTTCGTTCGACGGGATCGTCGGATCGGGCATCAGCTGGACGTTCGCGTACGCCAGCTTCGTCAGCTTCGGGTCGACGACGATCGCGCCGTCCATCTTCGAGAGCTCGTACAGCAGCTGCGGCGTGAACGGCTGGTCGAGCCTGATGCCGCCGGAGTAGAGGAACTTCAGTCCCTCGGGGTCGCCGACCACGATCAGCGCCCCCTCGCGAGAGCGGATCACGTCGTCGATCGCCTGCCGGAGGCCCGTCCCCGGCGCGATTCGCTCGAGCGCGACGAGCAACTGCGGGTCGCGACGGGGGTCGTCCTCGGACGGCGTGCGCGTGAAGCCGAGTGCGCTCTGCGCTTCCTGCATGCGCCTCAGTCTGCCACGTCAACCAGCCAGCTCAGGCTCGGGTATGGGCGGCGCCCGCTGGCCGATCGTCGCAGTGAGGAGGCCGGCGAGGATGCAAGCGGCGCCGCCGAGCTGGAGGGCCGACGGGGACTCCCCGAGGATCGCCCCCGCGAAGAGCACCGAGCACACGGGCTGCAGGGTCAGGAGGATCGACGTCATGACGGCGGGCAGGCGGGGCAGCGAACCGGCGATCAGGAGCCATGCGACGACCTGCGACGACTGCGCGAGCAGGAAGAGCCAACCGGTCGCCGCCCACGAGGGCGTCAGGTCCAGATTGCCGACGACTGCGCCGATCGCCGCACACCCAAGTGCCCCGGCGAGCGTCGCGTCATAGAGAGGCCCCGCAGAGCGGCGTAGGTCGCGACTTCCCTCGCGGAGCATGAGCAGGAAGCCCGAATACGCGATGCCGACCAGCACGCCGTAGAGCGCTCCGCGAGATGGGTCCGAGCCGTATGCCCCGCGCTCGAGCGTCCCGGAGATGAGAACGACGCCGACGCCGATTACGGGAATCGCCGCGAATGCCCCGCGGTGCGGTCGCTCTCCGAGCAGCGCCCACGCCAGCAGTCCGACGAGCACGACCTGTGTGTTGCCGAGAACCGTGGCGAGCCCGGCGCCGACGAGCTCGACCGTCCGGTGCCAGAGCACGAGGTCGACCGCGAGGAACGCACCGGCGCACCACGCGACGATGCGCGCGCGGCGAGGCGCCGGACCGAAGCGCTCGTTCTCGCGGCGCGTGAGGAACCAGAGGGCAGGCAAGGCCCAGACGCAACGCCAGAACGCGCCGGTGGACGGCGAGACGTGCGAGACGCGGAAGAGGATCCCGGAGAAGGCGATCGCGACCGCGCCGACGAGGACGGCCGGCACCGGCCGTTCGTCGAGGCGGCGCACCACGTCCGCAGGCTATCCGCCGTCGGGTGTGCCCAATCCGGCGGAGACGGCCTCTCGCAGCGTGTCGACTGCGACGACTCGGATGCGCTTCGCATCCCCGGGCGTCCCCGTGGGTGCGATCGCTGCCGTGAGCCCGAGCTTCGCGCACTCCTCGAGCCGGCGCTCCGCCTGTGCGGCCGGACGCAGCCGACCCGTCAGTCCGATCTCGCCGAACGCGGCGTGACCCTCCCGCACCGGCACGCCCCTCGCTGCCGAGGCGATCGCGAGCGCGACGGCCAGATCGGCGCCCGGCTCGTCGATTCGCACGCCGCCGGCGACGTTGACGAAAACGTCTGCCGAGCCCAGCGCGACCCGCGCGTGGCGTCCGAGCACCGCAACGATCATCGCGAGCCGCTTGGGATCGACTCCCGTCGCGACGCGGCGCGGCATCGCAAGATCCGTGGGCGCGACAAGCGCCTGGATCTCGAGCAGGATCGGCCTCGTCCCTTCCAGAGCGCACGCGACCGCAGAGCCGGCCTCGCTGCCGGCGGTGCGCCCGAAAACCTCGGATGGATCGGGGACGCCCTTCAACCCCGCGCCCGTCATCTCGAACACGCCGAGCTCGTTCGTCGAGCCGAACCGGTTCTTGACGGCGCGCAGCACGCGGTGCGCGTGGTACCGGTCGCCCTCGAACTGCAGGACGCAGTCGACGAGATGCTCGAGCACGCGAGGGCCCGCAACGGTCCCATCTTTGGTCACGTGTCCGACGAGGATCGTCGCGACGCCGGCCTCCTTCGCGGCACGCAGCAAGCGTGCGGCAGCTTCGCGCACCTGCCCGACCGACCCAGGCGCCGAGCCGACGTCCCGCGAATAGAGCGTCTGCACCGAGTCGATCACGCAGACGTCCGGCCGCTCGGTCTCGAGCGTCGCGAGCACGTTGTCGAGCTCGGTCTCGGCGAGGATCTCGACGCGTTCCGCCCCGCCGAGACGCTGCGCCCGCAACTTCACCTGCGCGCTCGACTCCTCGCCGGTGACCAGCAGCGCGCGCCGCTCCTTCGAGATCGCGGCGAGGGCGGTCAGGAGCAGCGTCGACTTGCCGACGCCCGGCTCGCCGCCGACCAGGACGAGCGAGGCCGGCACGAGCCCGCCGCCGAGGACGCGGTCGAGCTCCGGCACACCGGTCGAGATCCGCTGGGCCTCCTCCACCTGGACGTCAGCGAGCCGGAGCAGCGGCTTGGGAGGTGCCTTCGCGCCGGACGAGGCGGAGAGGACGTCCTCGACGAGCGTGCCGAACTCGCCGCAGCCGGGACACTTCCCGAACCAGCGGCCCGAGGAGTACCCGCAATCGGTGCACGCGAACTGGACAGCGGCCTTCGCCATGCCGCGATTCTCGCAGGAGGTCCCGACGCCAAGTGTGCCGGATGTGTGCCTAGAACCAGTCGTCGGCGTGCCCGCCGCCGAGCCGCTTGCGGGCGAGCAAGCCGACTGCGAACAGCAACGCGACCGACAATGCGACGAGCTGTGCAACGTGGGCGGCGAACAAGACGAGCACGACCAACCCACCGACAAGCTGCCACCCTTCCCAGCGAAGCGCCGCGAAACCTTCCCGATCCTCACGGCCCTGCACGACTCCGAGGAGGATCAGGGACAACAGGACGATCAGTGGCAACAAGGCGGCGGCCACGTCATTGCTATCGGCCGCACGCCTTGCGGCGACAATCCCTGGAGCGCGGGATCTGTTCTAGTCGGTGCCGGGCTCGTCGGTCGCGTCGGTCGGCGTTTCGTCGTCGCCGCCGGCCGGAACCGTGATCTTCTCCGGCGTCACTTCGCCGGGGATGACCGTGATGTCGACCTCGGGCGTCGGCTCGCCCTCGTCGTCGACCTTGCGGCCGACCAGGATCGTCGAGCCGGGCTCGAGCGAGCGGCCGAGGACGAAATCGGCGAGCGGATCCTCGATCACGCGCTGGATCGCGCGGCGCAGTGGCCTTGCGCCCATCGTCTTCCTTCGTCAGCTTGTGGAAGACGATCGTCTCGTCGATCCGGTTCAGCAGCTCGGGGCGGAACACCTTCTTCAGCTCGCCCATGATCCGGTTCTTCATGTCGTCGTAGCTGATTCCGGTCTCGTCCTCGGAGGTCGAGCAGCCGATGTTGAACTGGCGCGAGATCTCCGAGGCACCGATGTTCGACGTCATGATCACGATGCAGTGCCGGAAGTCGACCGTGCGGCCCTGAGCGTCGGTCAGCCGCCCGTCCTCCAGGATCTGGAGCAGGATGTTGAAGACGTCCGGGTGCGCCTTCTCGATCTCGTCGAGCAGCAGCACCGAGTACGGCTTGCGGCGCACGGCCTCCGTGAGCTGGCCGCCTTCGTCGTAGCCGATGTAGCCCGGGGGCGAGCCGACGAGTCGGGACACGGAGTGCTTCTCCATGTACTCCGACATGTCGACCTGGATCATCGCGTCCTCGTCCGAGAACAGGAACTCCGCGAGCGTGCGCGCGAGCTCCGTCTTCCCCACGCCGGAGGGGCCGAGGAAGATGAACGAGCCGGTCGGGCGCTTCGGATCCTTGATGCCAGCCCGCGCGCGCCGGATCGACTTGGAGACGGCGGTGATCGCCTCCTCCTGGCTGATCACGCGCTTGTGCAGCTCGTCCTCCATGTGGACGAGCTTCTCCGACTCCGCCTCCGTGAGCTTGAAGACCGGGATGCCGGTCCACATGGAGACGATGTCGGCGATCTCCTCCTCGCCCACCTCGGGCTGCTCCGCGTCGGCCTCGTTCTGGCGCCAGTTCTCCTCGAGCTCCCGCTTCTTCTGCGTGAGCTTCCGCTCCTTGTCGCGGAGTGACGCGGCCTTCTCGAACTCCTGGTTCTCGATCGAGTCTTCCTTGTCCTTGCGGACTCTCTCGATCTCGTCCTCGAGCTCGCGGTAGCGCGGCGGCGCGCTCATCGAGCGGATGCGCATGCGCGAACCGGCCTCGTCGATCAGGTCGATCGCCTTGTCGGGGAGGTGCCGATCCTGGATGTACCGGTCGGCGAGCGAGGCGGCTGCGAACAGCGCCTCGTCGGTGATGCGGCAGCGGTGGTGCGCCTCGTAGCGGTCGCGCAGGCCGCGCAGGATCTGGACGGTGTCGTCGACTGACGGCTCGTCGACACGGATCTGCTGGAAGCGCCGCTCCAGCGCCGCGTCGCGCTCGAGGTACTTGCGGTACTCGTCGAGCGTCGTCGCGCCGATCGTCTGCAGCTCGCCGCGGGCAAGCGCGGGCTTCAGGATCGACGCTGCGTCGATCGCACCCTCGGCTGCGCCCGCGCCGACGAGATTGTGCAGCTCGTCGATGAACAGGATGATGTCGCCGCGCTGGGTGATTTCCTTCATCACCTTCTTGAGGCGCTCCTCGAACTCACCGCGGTACTTGGAACCGGCGACGAGCGCCGCGAGGTCGAGCGTGTAGATCTGCTTCCCCTTCAGGAGCTCGGGCACCTGGTTGGACGCGATGCGCGCAGCGAGACCCTCAACGACGGCGGTCTTGCCGACGCCCGGCTCGCCGATCAGCACGGGGTTGTTCTTCGTGCGGCGCGACAGGATCTGCATCACGCGCTCGATCTCCGTCTGGCGGCCGACAACCGGGTCGAGCTTCCCCTCGGAGGCCTGCTTCGTCAGGTTGCGGCCGAACTGGTCGAGCAACTTCGACGACTTCGACTTCTCGCCGGGCGCGCCGGCGCCCCCACCCTGCTGCCTGCGGCCGGGGCCGGACAGCATGCGGATGATCTCGTTCCGAATCTTGTCTGCATCCGCGTCGAAGTCGAGCAGGATGCGCGCGGCAACGCCCTCGTTCTCGCGGACGAGGCCGAGCAGGATGTGCTCGGTGCCGATGTAGTTGTGGCCGAGAGAGAGGGCTTCGCGCAGCGCGAGCTCCAGGACCTTCTTCGCGCGCGGCGTGAACGGGATCTGGCCGGTGGTTACCTCGTCACCCTGGCCGACGATCCGCGCGACCTGCGCGCGCACCTCTTCGACCGTGATGTCGAGCGACTCGAGCACGCGCGCCGCGAGACCTTCTTCCTCGCGGAGCAGGCCGAGCAGGATGTGCTCGGTGCCGATGTAGTTGTGCTTGAGCGCCCTGGCTTCGTCTTGGGCGAGAACGACGACCTGGCGAGCCCGTTCGGTGAAGCGTTCGAACAAACCGCGTCCTTTCTCCGGGAGGAAGGCTCATCGTAGCCCAGGGTGCAGAGGCTGTGTCTTCCCCCTTACGGAGCCTTTACGCCTTGCGGCGAAACGGAGCCGGCTTGCACCAGTACCGTTCAGTGTCCGATTTTGGGTCGCGATTCGGGTGTCCGATTTGGGTCGCGATTCGGCCAATATCAGTGACGACCGGATTGTGCAGGCCCCTCCTGCAGACACTCCAACGCCCCTGGGCATGAAGCCGACCCTTTCACCGACGCACCACTCGACGCAGTTCGTCCCGGGATACGGGAGCGACGTTCGCCGAATCTGGGTCGACGCCGTGTCACCGGGGCGCAGTCTCGTCGAGGGGGCAAGCCCGCTGAGTCGAGCTTCGGCTCCATGAGCCGGCGTCGTCCACCGGCCGATCGGGCTGCCCCGAAGAGCGTCGGCGGCGCCCCTGCTCCGACCGAGCCCGCGCTGACGGCCGACGCCGCTACGCGCACGACACTCAGTTCTCTGCTGGCGGGTGGTCTCTGGACTACCGCGGCACGAGTGCTCCCGCAGCTCTACATCCTGCCGATCCTCGTCGCTGCAGCGCACTACCTGGGTGCGGAGCAGTTTGGGCGTCAGAGCTACATCGCGTTCATCGAGGTCTCGGTGGTGATGCTCGTGAGCGGCGGCATGCCGATGTCGCTCACGCGCTACATCGGCGAGACGCTCGGTCGGGGCCGGCCTGATGCGGTGCGCTCCCTTCTCCGCTGGGCCTGGGCGATCGAGCTCGCCGGCTGCATCATCGGCGGCGCCGTCCTCATCGGAGCGGCTCTGTTCGGTGCACAGCCGACGACTGCGTGGATCCTGGCGGGCGTAGCAGCCAGTCTCGGCATCCTCCACACGGTCCCCAGCTCCCTCCTGATCGGCACCCAGCGCTGGCGCCGGGCGTCGACCGTGGGCCTGATCACCGGCTCGATCGCCACTCCCGCCACGATCGCGGTGCTCGCAGCCGGAGGCGGCATCACGGGAATGTTCGCGGTCGAGGTGGCTGCGTCAATTGCGAACCTGGCGTGGACGAGTCAGCTCGCCCAGCGGACGTTAGGTGAGCTGACACCGAGTCGAGCGCGCGACCCGGCACTTCAGGCGCAGACCCTCCGCTACGCCGTCTTCGCGACGGTGGGAGTGATGTTGACGTTCATCGTCTGGCGACGGTCCGAGTTCTTCTTCCTCCAGCGGTTCTCGACCTACACGCAGATCGCGCTCTATTCGCTCTCGTTCTCGGTCATCAACGCGCTCGTGCAGATATTCGAGGCCGTTGCAGGCGTCGTGACGCCCGCCGTGGCAACGCTCTACGGGGCGCAGGCGTTCGAACGGATACGTTCCGGCTACGGGCGCGCCCTGCGCCTGCTCGTGCTGGGGACGCTGCCGCTCACTGCAGCGTCGCTGACGGTCGGGCCCCGGACGCTTAGCCTGCTTGGACACCAGTTCAAGGGAACGGGCCCCGTGATCGTGATTATGCTCGCCACCTTCCCCGTGGTTCCTCTCGTGAGGACGAGTACCGGCCTGCTGCACGGGCTCGGACGCGTCCGCTTCATCCTCCTCTCTGGCGTCTTCGCCGCCGTGACGAACGTGACGCTCGACCTGCTCGTGATCCCCGGCCACGCTGCGGTCGGCGCGGCATTCGCGAACGGAGGTGCCCAGCTCGTCGCCGCGTTTCCTGTCCTCGTCTACGCCGCCCACGCAGTGGGCGGTGTCGAGTTGCGCGCGTCCTTCATCGCACGCGCCGCCGTGCTCGCCGTCGGCGTAGGCCTCGCGGCCTGGGGCGGCGTAGCCGCTGCACCAGGCGGAGCCGGGGCGGCGCTAGGAGTCGTCACCGCGTTCGCGACGCTGCTCCTCCTCGCGCCGCTTCTCCGCGTGCTTCCCTCGGAGGACGCCAATTGGATCGAGGGCCTTGCGGGCGAGAAGCTCGGCGGTCTCGTTGGCCGTGCCTGCAGGCGCTGCGCTTTCGGGATGCCAGAGCCGGAGACGACGCGGTCGGCATGAAGGTCCTCGTCGTACTTGCTCAGCCGCCACTTCCGGAGGGCGAAGCCCCCGCGCGCTGCCACGTCGCGCTTCTTCGAGGGCTGCGCGCGCACGGCCTTGACGTGCGCGCGATCGCGGCGAGGCAGCACTACTCCGTCCCAGGCGAGCCGCCCGACGACCTGAAGGTGGAGATCGTGCCCGTGCCGCAAACCCCCCGCTCCCACCTGGCCCGCCTAGTGCGGCCGCGCGGCGAGCTCGCCGGCGGGGAGTTCGCCGCCCGCGTCGCGGAGGCCGCGATGGACGTGGACGTCGTCCACCTCGAGGAGACGCAGACCTCCTGGGCGGACGAGGGGATCGCGACTCCCTCGCTCGTCCACCTCCACTACCTCGCCCGACAAGACCGATCGCTCGGCCCGCCGTGGCGCAAGCAGTTCCGCGATGTGCTCGAGTTCTCGCTAGCCGAGCGTGCCGCGATTTCTCGTCACCGGCACCTCGTTGCAAGCTCCCCGCTCGTAGCCGATGCGCTGCGCCGGGCCGCCCCGCTCGCCGACATCGCGCTCGCCCCGCTCAGCCTCGACCCCGCGTACTACGCCCCCGCGAGTCTCGACGGCGCGCCGGTCGTAGGCATGATCGGAACTGCGGTGTGGCCGCCGACGGCTGCCGCTGTCCGGAGGCTGGTGGCCGAGGTCTGGCCGCTCGTTCGTCGGCACGTCCCGGACGCCCGCCTCTCGATCGCGGGGCGCGGCATGGATGGCGTCAGCGGTCTCGGAGGCGAGGGCGTCGACGTGCAAGGCGCCGTGCCGTCCGCGGTGGAATTCATCAGGAGCCTCGCGGTCCTTCTCTACCCGGTCGCCCGCGGAAGCGGCGTCAAAGTGAAGGTGCTCGAGGCGCTGGCATGCGGCGTCCCGGTCGTCACCACGGCCGCTGGCGCGGAAGGGATCGATCCATGCGAGGGAGTGGTTGTACGCGAGTCGCCGCAGGAGCTCGCCGATGCTGCATCTGCGCTCCTCCTCGACCACGCCGAACGCCGCCGCCTTGGATCGGCCGTCCGAAGCGCCTTCGAGCGGCTCTACACCCCCGAGCGGGCGACGGAGCCGCTGCTCGCACTCTACCGGCGGATGACGGCCTGATCCTCCCCCGGGCGCGCGCGGCCGGCAAGGCGGCGACGCTGTGCGAACCCTGCGACAAGCCCGACCAGGAACGCCACTTGGAGCCGCGCGATGCGGACGCGGAACGTCAGCACGGACATCGCGAACGTCCGGACGTGCTTCCATGCCTCTTGCAACCCGATCCGAAAGGCGGCGCGGTCGCCCGCGGCGAGGTGAGCGGCGGTCTGCGCGCCCGCGCCGAACCCATAACGGAAGTGGAGTCGGAGCTCCGCGGCACCGGACCGCCAGTCGTCGTGCACGACTGTGATCTCGTCAGAGCACACAACGCTCCAGCCGGCGCGCATGACGCGATAGAGCAGGTCGGTGTCCTCTCCTGCGTGAAACCGAGATCCAGCCCCGAGCTCCTCGTCGAACGGCCCGGCCGCCTCGAGCGCCGCGCGGCGGAAGGCGAGGTTGAAACCGCTTCCGAGCCCGAACGGGTTCGCCGGAAAGCGGTAGACGCCGGCGTCGCGGCCGGGCAAGAGCCTGCCAGCGGGGGTGACGCCGCGGCCGCAGACGGCGCCGGCATCTGAGTGCCCGTCGAACGCATCGACGATCAGCTGGAGCCAACCCGACGGGAGAACGACGTCGTCATCGGCGAACGCGAGGAGCTCCGTCGACGTCGCTTCGACAGCCATGTTCCGGCCGCGCGAGAGGCCCGGTGGACTGGTTAGGTAGACGAAGCCCGACGCTGCGCGGACAAGACGCTCCGTCTCGACATCCTCACCTTGGTCGACGACGACGACAGGGAAACCGCCCCGCGCGAGCTCGTGGAGACCCGGAAGGACGAGCCGTGCGAAAAGTTCGGGGCGGTCGCGAGTAACGACGACGGCGGCGATCCGCTGGCTGGTCTGGCTCAACCGATCTCCTGGAAAGATGCACGCAGTGGATCATTCCTCGAGAACGGCATGGCGGTCACCGGAGGGACATGCGGCGTGCGAATCGTACTGATCTCACCGGAGTACCCGCCTGCCGATCGGCTCGGTGGGATTGCGACGAACACGGCGACGGTAGCCCGAGAGCTCGCGCGGCGCGAGCACGACGTCGCCGTCGTGGTCACACGCGGCGGAGCGGGCACCTCGAAGGAGGGTGGGGTTACCGTTCGGCGCCTCGACCCCCGCTGGCTCCCGAACCGGCGCGCCGAGAGGCTGCTCGCCTCGCGCGAGGTCGCGCAAGCGACTCGCAGCTTCGAACCCGACATCGTCCAGGCGCCCGAGTGGGAAGCTCCAGCGTGGTGGCTCGCCCGTTTTGGCGGGGCACCACTCATAACGCGACTCGCGACGCCCACCTACCTTCTGGACGATCTCAACGCGGGCGGGCCCCGGCGCGGGACGAAGCTCGTACGGCGGCTCGAGCGCGAACAGGCACGTCGAAGCAGCGCCGTCCTCGCGCCGACCCAGGCGATCGCGGAACGCGTGGCAGGGGACTGGGGGCTCGACCGCGAGCGGATCGAGGTGATCGCGAGCCCCGTGGATGTCGAGGCCGTGAGGCGCGCTGGTGCGGGGCAGCCGCCTGCTGACGTTCCGCAGGGGGGAATCGTCTTCATCGGGCGACTGGAGCGGCGCAAGGGCATCGACGTGCTGGGTCGCGCGCTCGCACACGTGCTTGGCGATCAGGAGGCGAGACACGCAGTGTTGATCGGCCGCGACGCCGGCGAGGACGGCGGCGGAGTGATGGAGCGCTTCTGGCGCGACGTCGCGCCGGTCCGCGACCGCGTCTACGTCGTCGGTGAGCTACCGCGCGAGCAGGCGCTGCCGATCGTCGCCCGAGCGGACATCGTCGTCTTGCCGTCGCTCTGGGAGAACCTCGCGAACGCGTGCCTCGAGGCCATGGTGCTCGCTCGGCCGGTGGTCGCAACTCGCGCCGGCGGTTTCGCGGAGCTGATCGACCATGGTGAGACCGGCTGGCTCGTCCCGCCCGGGGACGCAGAGGCGCTCGCCGCCGAGCTGGCCCGCCGGCTCCGCGAGCCCGACCAGCTCGCGACGGTCGGCCGCCGCGCCGCCGCGCGTGCGGAAGAGCTAGACGTCGCGTCGGTCACCGATCGGCTCGTCGAACTTTACGAGCAAGTCGCCGCCTCGCGGAGTGCCTTCGACGAAACGATCTATCGGCACGGCTATCGGCGCTACTTCCATCCGGAGGACTCGGGCGATCCCTTCCGGCGACTCTACGAGGCGAAGCGCTCCTACGTGCTCGCTCGCCTACAGGCGATGACGTCGTTGCGGCTCCTCGACGTCGGCGGCGGCTACGGCCGCTTCGCCGGGCCGCTCTCGGAGCGACATGACGTCACGCTCCTAGACATCTCCCCCGAGATGCTCGAGGAGGCGCGCCGTCGCTACCCGCACCTCGACGTGGTCGAGGGCGACGCGCGAGAGCTGCCGTTCCGCGATGAGTCGTTCGACGCCGTGCTCGCGCTCGACCTGCTGCCGCATCTCCCAGACCTCGAAGCAGCATTGCGCGAGCTGCGTCGCGTCGCGCGACCCGATGGAGACGTCATCTTCGACACGACGAACGCGGCGCCCTGGTGGGTTCTGCCCTATCCACGCTATGTCGGATGGCGCCCGAAGCGGCTCCTCCTGACGATGCTGGCCGGGGGCGTGCTGCCCGAATGGCGCGGGCGGATCGTCCACCATCGCCCGCATGAGGTTCGGCGGGCAATCGAGGCCGCCGGCCTGCGAGTGGAGAATCTCCGCGGGTTCGGCCCACCCTTCGCCTCCAAGTGGCACGTCTGGTGGACGGTGAGTTCCTAGCGGGGTGGCGGACCGGCTTCTCCTCTATCTGAGCCACGCGGGCGACCCGCAGCGGACTGCGGTCGGTCCGGCTCTCGCCGCGGCGGCCGAACGCGGCGGTTGGGCGTTCGAGTGCTATTACGGCGCACCGCGCCAGGGACGCCACTTCGGCGGCGGCGATCCCGATCGAGCTCGGCCGGGCTGGCCCAACGGCAGCCTCGTTGCCGGCGGGCGGCACGGCGAGCAGGCCTTTCGACTCGCATGCCGATACGACGTGATCGCGCTCGGCGACCCCGAGTGTGTCCTTTGGCCGGCGCTCGACGCGGCCGGGGCAGAGGTATGCGCGCGCACCCTCGACCCCGTCGAGCTGTACGAAGCCGCCTACGAGCGGCTTGCGCTACACCTTCCGGAGCGTGTTCTCATGGTCGATGCGCGGCCGCAGGGGCCTCGCGGGCTCGTCGTCGCGCCCTACCTCTACCCCGCATTCCTCGCCGGCGAGCCCGCCCTTGGCCTGGAGGCCTCCGCCGACGGGGAGCTCGTCGGGCGCCTTGGCCGCCTGGGTGTTGGCGACCTCCACGGCCTCTATGTCGGTCCCGGCGTGGCCGGCGAGCTCCGAAGCACGGACGGAGAGGTCGGCGACTCGACGTACGCCGAGCTCACGAGCGCACTCGCGCGCCGCTACGCCAGATGGGGTCGCGGCGTCTTACTGGGCGACCCAGACCTCGTCGCGGCGCAACTCCCGCGTGCGCGCCGCCTTCGCTTGCTCCCGCTCTACGGGCGCCCGCAGGTCGAGGCGATCGAAGCCGGGGAGACGGCAATCCGGGACGGCGAGGAGCCGGTTTGGGGGCGCCAGTACGACGACCGCGACTTCTTCGCCCTGGGCCGGCTCGGTCGGAGCCTTCAGCTCGTGGATCCCGATCCGCCCTTCGATTCAGCGCGCGAGAACGCCCCGTCCGTGGCGAGCACGGCCGGGCGCGGCGAGCCCGAAGACGCCGAGCTCGAGGCCTGGGCCTCCGAGGGGCGCGTTCTATCGACGCTTCTCATCTGGTCGGGGATGGTGCGTGAGCTGGATTGCGTGCCGCGCCTGATCGATCTCGTTGCCGCGACCGAGCTCCGGGCGGGGCTCGTACTGACGGCCACAAGCCTCGAGCTCGGCGCCTCCCTAATGGCGCCGCTGGCATTCCCGGTGAATCGCGGGGGGGTTCTCGGGTTGCTCGAGCCGCTCCTGGCAAGCACCGGACGCGGGGTCTCTGCCGAGACCCTGATGCCGGACGGCGTCCTGAGGCGGACGCTCTCCGAAGCGCGAGCCGACGCATCGCAACGACTCCCTGGGCACCTCGCTCCCACCGGCTGGTGGCCGCTGCTCGACGCGCCCCTCGTCCCCCACCGGGCGTGGCCAATCGGAGTCCGTGCAGGCCGGCCTGTGCTCCAGTTCAGGCCGCGCGCCGCCTCGGCGGACGAGAGTGGTGCGAGTACCCGACCGGGCCGCGACCTCCGCGGTCTGGTCGGCGCCGCTGTTCGCCGGTCCCGCCTCGAGCGCCTGTTCGCGGAGCTGCGCCCGTTCGAGGGCGAGCGGCCTGGGCAGCTCGACGAGCGCGTCGCCCGGGCCGTGCGTGACGCCGGCTTCGCGTACATGTGGTCGAAGGCAGGCTTCGGCCGGCCGCGCATTCTCCTCCGCGACGGCGACTTCGTAGCCCTCTCGCTCACGGCAGGAAACTGGGACGGCTGGTCTCCCTTCTACACCGTCGGGTCGGCACAAGATCTGACGCGGGCCGAGCACAGACTGCTGCGGGCAGGAAGACCGGGTTGGCTGGTCGGAACGATCGATGCGCCGCTGTGGGCGCTCTCCGGTGAGATCCTAGAGCGCGGCTCCGACCTGCTCAGAATCGCGAAGCTCGTCGTCCGCGGCGGCGCGTCGGGACGGCTCGTCAATGTGACGCCGAACGTGATCGCACGCTACGCACGAATCCTGGACGAGCAGGGTCTCGTCGTCTGACTCGCGAGGATGCGGGGCAGTATTCGACGGTGACCCTCGCCGAGCAGCTCGACGCGCAGATCGCCCGTGCGGTCCTCGTTTCAGGCTCGCCGCCGCCGGAGGGCCGAGACCTCGACCTGCTCGTTCGGCCTGAGGAGGAGGCAGCCCTCTCCCGCTGGCTGCGGGAGCAGGGGTTTCTTCACGAGGGTCCCGAGTGGGTGCGCTTCCGAGGATGCTCGGAAGCGCACCCACTCGGGACCCTCGTGAAGAAAC
>VAXU01000126.1 GCA_005885125.1 Actinomycetota bacterium | reverse complement strand
TCGGCGCCGAGCCGCGGACGGGCATCGGCCCGCTGCACTGGCTCGACTCCGCGACCGCGAAGCGCACCGTGAAGACGGAGCTGAACGAGATGGGAATCGACATCCGCGATCCCGACCAGCCGGTCGGGACGCTGTCGGGCGGCGAGCGCCAGTCGGTCGCGATCGCGCGGGCCGTCTACTTCGGCGCGCGTGGGTTGATCCTCGACGAGCCGACGTCCGCGCTCGGCGTCAAGCAGGCGGGCGTCGTGCTCAAGTACGTCCTGCAGGCGCGCGACCGCGGTGTCGCAGTCATCTTCATCACGCACAACCCCCATCACGCCTATCCGGTCGGTGACCGCTTCGTCATCCTCAACCGGGGCCAGAGCATCGGCAACTTCGCCAAGGGCGAGATCGACCAGCAGGAGCTCGTGCGCCTGATGGCCGGCGGCCGCGAGCTGGCGGAGCTCGAGCACGAGCTCGAGGCGATCAAGGCCGAGGTTTAGTGCCCACGGCGCGGCTCACGGCGGCGCAGGCGCTCGTCCGGTTCCTCGCGCAGCAACACGTCGAACGCGACGGGGTGGAGCACCGCTTCTTCGGCGGCTGCTTCGGGATCTTCGGCCACGGCAACGTCGCCGGGATCGGCGAGGCGCTCTACGAGAGCCCAGAGCTGCTCACCTACTACCAGGCGCGCAACGAGCAGGCGATGGTGCACGCCGCCGTCGGATATGCCCGGATGAGGAACCGACTCGGCACGCTCGCGTGCACGACTTCGATCGGCCCGGGCGCGACGAACCTCGTCACCGGCGCTGCCCTCGCGACGGTGAACAGGCTGCCCGTGCTGCAACAGCTCGAGGTGCCGTGGCGCGGCGACGTGTCGGTCAACGACTCGCTGCAACCCGTGTCGCGCTACTTCGACCGAATCGAGCGCCCGGAGCAGCTCGTTCCCGCTGCGCTGTCGGCGATGCGCGTGCTCGTCAACCAGGCGGAGACCGGAGCCGTGACGCTCGCGTTTCCGCAGGACGTGCAGGCGGAGGCGTACGACTTCCCGGAGGAGTTCCTGCGTCGGCGTGTGTGGCACCTCCCCCGCCCGCTGCCCGAGGCGGACGCACTGGCGAAGGCGGCCGAGTTGATCCGCGCCGCCCGGCGCCCGCTGATCGTCGCGGGCGGCGGCGTCATCTACTCGGAGGCGACGGACGCTTTGCGTGCGCTCGTCGAGCAGACGGGGATTCCGGTTGGCGAGACCCAGGCGGGAAAAGGATCGCTGCCGTACGACCACCCGTCCGCGCTCGGCGCGATCGGCGTCACGGGGACCTTCGCGGCCAACCGGGTTGCTGCGGAGGCCGACCTCGTGCTGGGCATCGGCACGCGCTGGACCGACTTCACGACGGCTTCGAAGACGATCTTCGCCAATCCGGACGTCCGCTTCGTCAACGTGAACGTCGCCGACTTCGACGCGGCGAAGCTCGGCGCGCTGGCGCTCGTCGGCGACGCGCGCGCGGGGCTCGAGCATTTGACCGAGCTTCTCGACGGCTACACCGTCGATCCCACGTACCGCGAGCAAGCGTCGCGCCTCAACGCAGAGTGGGACGCGGAGGTGACGCGGCTCTACCGCCTCGGGCACGGACCGCTGCCGGCTCAGAGCGAGGTGATCGGCGCCGTGAACGACGCGGCTGGGCCGACCGACGTCGTCGTCTGCGCCGCCGGGTCGATGCCCGGCGACCTACACAAGCTCTGGCGGACGCGCGACCCGAAGGGCTATCACGTCGAGTACGGCTACTCGTGCATGGGCTACGAGATCGCCGGCGGGCTCGGCGTGAAGATGGCCGCCCCGGAACGCGAGGTCTACGTCATGGTCGGCGACGGCTCCTACCTGATGCTGTCGAGCGAGATCGTCACGTCGATCCAGGAAGGGCTGAAGCTGACGATCGTCCTCGTCGACAACCACGGCTTCAACTCGATCGGCTCCCTGTCGCGCTCGCTCGGGACCGACGGGTTCGGGACGCAGTACCGTTTCCGGCGGAACGGCTCGCTCGGTGTCGACAGCGATCCGTCTCCGCCGCCGGTGCTTCCCGTCGATCTCGCCGCGAACGCCGAGTCGCTCGGCGCACACGTGATCCGCTGCCGGACGATCGACGACCTGCGGGCCGGCCTCGACGAGGCGAAGCGGCAGGAATCCACGGTCGTCCTCGCCGTTGAGGTCGACCGGTACGAGGGCGTGCCGGGTTACGAGAGCTGGTGGGACGTGCCCGTCGCGGAGGTCTCGGAGGTCGACACGGTCCGCGCAGCGCGCGAAGCGTACGAGGAGGCCCGAACGCGCGAGCGGACGCCGCTGTGATCGACGCTGTGGTGATGGGACGCGTCGGGGTCGACCTGTACCCGAATCAGCTGGAGGCACCGCTCCGCGAGGTGCGGACGTACACGCGCTTCGTCGGGGGCTTCGCCGGCAACGTCGCGACGGGGCTCGCGCGCCTTGGGGTTCGCACGGCGATCGTCTCGCGCGTCGGCGACGAGGGACACGGCGAGTTCGTCCGCTCGTGGCTGGCCGACGAAGGCGTCGACGTTCGCTTCCTCCGGACGGATCCCTACTGGTTGACGCCGCCGACGTTCTGCGAAGTCTGGCCCCCGGACAACTTCCCGATCCTGTTCTACCGCCGCCCGAGCGCGCCGGACTGGCAGATCTCGCCCGGCGACTTCGATCACGAGGAGGTCGCCGGCGCCCGTCTGCTCTACGCGACCGGAACTGGGCTCGCGCAATCCCCGAGCCGCGAGACGACGCTCGGCGCGCTGCACGAACATCGAGGCACGACGATCTTCGATCTCGACTGGCGCCCGTCGCTCTGGGACGAGCCGAGTGCGTACCCGCCGCTCGCGGCCCGGGCGGTTGCGTCTGCGGACATCGTGATCGGCAACGAGCAGGAAGTCGCGGCCGCGGGGATCGGCGATGTTCCGCGGCTGATCGTCAAGCGAGGCGAGCGCGGCGCAACGGTGTTCGAGGACGGCGAGGCGACAGACGTTCCCGGTCATCCCGTCGAGGTCGTCAACGGCCTCGGCGCGGGCGACGCGTTCGCCGCTGCGCTCGGTCACGGTCTGCTGCAGGGACTCACGCTCGTCGAGGCGACAAACCGCGGGAACGTGGCCGGTGCGCTCGTCGCGTCGCAGCTCGCGTGCTCGGAGGCGATGCCGTACCTCGAGGACCTCGAGGCCGCACTCGTATGACCGAGTTCCTCCTGCGCGCCGGCTCGTGGGAGCAGGTGACCCCGGAGTCGGCCGGATGGAACTACCTCGACTTCGGCGTGCGGCAGGGGACGTTCGAGTCGGCAACCGGTCCGGTCGAGATCGCCGTCGTTCCGCTGGGCGGCAGGTGTCGCGTCGAGGCCGAGGGGCAGAGCTGGGAGCTCGGGGGGCGCGATTCGGTCTTCGACGGGATGCCCTCGGCGCTCTACCTTCCGCGCGACACGTCGTACCGCGTCGAGGGCGAGGCGGAGGTCGCGATCTGCGGAGCGCTCTGCGCCGAGCGGCGCGAGCCGGTCCTCATCAAACCCGAGGACGTCGAGATCGAAGTCCGAGGCGCCGGCAACGCAACGCGGCAGATCAACCACATCGTCAAACCGGAGTTTCCGGCCGAGCGCCTGCTCGTGGTCGAGGTGTTCACGCCCGCCGGCAACTGGTCGAGCTATCCGCCGCACAAGCACGACGAGGACAACCCGCCCGGGGAGGTCGTGCTCGAGGAGGTCTACTACTACCGGACGCGGCGTCCGGAAGCGTTCGCGGTGCAGCGCCTGTACAGCCCTCGGCACGATGTGGACGTCACCGTCACCGTGCGCGACGGAGACCTGATGCTCGTTCCCTTCGGCTACCACACGACCGCGGCTGCGCACGGCTACGACCTGTACTACCTGAACGCGCTCGCTGGCGACCGCCGCTCGATGGCCGCGGCGGACGATCCCGAGCTCGCCTGGATCCGCGCCGCGTGGTCGCAGCTCGAGCCCGATCCCCGCGTGCCGTTGGTGAAGTGATCTAGCGGACGAGCCGGCCGCTCGAGCGCAGCACGAGCCAGAGGCCGCCGAACTCCTTGACGCTCTGGCAGCGAACCTGGCCGACGGAGTCGCCGACGTAGTAGTAGAGCGGCCGTCCGCCGTACGTGGCCTGCACCTTGCCGCCCGCGCGCTTCGTCGTTCGGAGCAGTGACGCGTTGACGCCGGTGCCCGCTTTCGGACGACCGGTGACGAGGTAAGGAGGCCAGGTCTTTGCGCACTTACCCGCGCACACGCTTCGACCGCGGGGATCCCGCGTGAACGCGTAGAGCGCACGGCCGGTGCCGTCGAACAGGATCTTGCCGTAGGCGGACGGACCGACGGTCACCGTCGTCCGGGACAGCTGATCGGAGGCGGAGGCGGCGCCCCCGCCGACCGCGACGAGGGCCGCGGCGAGGAAGAGAACGATTTTGCTCATCGGGCCTCAGTCTCGTGTGGGCCGCAGCCATTACACCGTCGACCGAAAAGCGGGTCAGACCCCTGCGGGTCAGACCCTTGTCTCTTGCCCCAAAGGTCCTTGCCCAAGGGTCAGACCCTCCGCTTCTGACCCGCTTTCGAGTCCCTCGATTCAGGGTCTCGAATGGGGCACGAGCTGCCGATTCAAGGAACCTGCGGTCGTTTCTGCGGCGCTTGGTCAAGCGCAACGAGAGGAAACGCCGTGAGCCCCAAACATCGTCTCGTCACCGGCCTCGCAGCCACAGTCGGCTTCTTCGTGCTCGCAGCACCCGCGTTCGCCGCCGGCATCAACGCCGCCGGACACCAGACGGCCGGAGTGCCGACCGCACTGGTCGTGCCGGCCGCGCTGCTCGCCACCTGGGCGACGCTGTTGTTCCGCAGCCGCGGACCGTTCGACTGACGCCGCGCGCCAAATCGAAGCCTTTGTCCCGAGGCATCCGTTTCCTTCGGCTCGGGCGGTTCGACCTCGTCCTAGCCGGCATGTTCGCCGCCGCCGCGCTCGGCTTGGTCGCGGCCGGTCCCGCCCTCTTGGCCAAGTACTTCTGGGCGATGAGGATCGACCTCCTGACTCTGCCGTTGTTCGCGGCGGCGGCGATCGTCCTTCGATTCGGCGCGCTCGCGCGCTCGTGCCGCTGCGGATTTGCGCGCTGACGACGCCCAAGACGGCCTGACCTAGAGCTCGATCGGGTCCCACGCCTCCTGCCGGCCGGGGACGTCGAAGCCGAACTCGTCTGGATCGCTGCCAACCGCGAGCGCGGACTCGAGCGCGATCCTCTGCACCCCGGCCGTCAGCGGAAACACCGAGAGCGTCTCCCCCAGCGTCTCCTCGCGTAGGTGGTGAACGCGTACGCCGCACTTCGCCGACGCCTCGCCGACCTCGGCCAAGCGTTGGCGCGCAGCCCCGCCGCCGTCGACCACGACCAGCCCATCGCCCGGGCCCAGCGCGACGGACGGCCCGTGCAGGAGCTGCTCCGCCGAGTGCGCCGAGGCGAAGACGCGCGACGTCTCACAGGTCTTGAGCGCTCCTTCGGCCGCGGTCCACTGATTCACGCCGGCGCCGACGAACCCCAGGCCGCGGTCCGGCGGTTCGAACCGCGCCGCCGGGGCTTCGAGCACGTGCGCGACGGTCTCCGGCACCGGCTTCAGGTCGCCAAGGTCCGCACCGAGAGCGATCGCGAGAGTGGCAAGCCGCGCCAGCGCACCGAGATGACTGACCGTGAACGCCGACGACAGTTCCTGCTCGACCGTTTCGACATCCGCGCCGGGCGCGCCGATGCCGCCGATCACGACGGTCACCGCGCCGGCGGCGCGCGCTTGCTCGAGAACCTGTGACGTGTAGCGCTTCGTGCCGCGGTGCGACAGGAGGATCAGCGCGTCGTCCCCCGTGGGGCGCGGCCCGTACAGCGCGGCGTCCGCAGCCTGAACCGCCCAGGCCTCGAGCCCGGCCAGCCGCAGGAAGTACGCGCCCTGGTTGGCCGCATGCCAACTCGTGCCCGTGCCGACGAGGAGCGTTCGCCGTCCGGCGAGCCGTGCCGCCGCGGCCTCGACGGCGGCCCGATCCGCGAGCAACCGCTCCAGCTCGGCAGGCTGCCGCCGCATTGCCTTCTCCATCTCACTGGTCGCCATGGATGCGAAGTCAACCTGATCTCGGCGCGCGCACGGCATGATCCGTCGCGCATGGACAACTATCCGATTCCGAACGCGGAAGCCGCACGGACCCTCGGCGAGGCTCTTCGAACCGTCGGTTACTCCGAGGAGGCGGTCAGCCGCCTGCTCGGCGACGAGGCATACTCCGGTGATCGCGAGGACGTCCCGGTCGGCGAACGCCGGCTGCCGCGAACGCGGCTTGCGACCGCTGTCCGCGCGTTCTTTCTCCAGCTACCCGTGTCGAGGCGCGATGCCGTCAGCGCGCTCGGCCGTCGCGGCGTCGACGCGCTCGCGGCAACCGGCCTGGCCGAGGTCGGAGACGACCTCGTCCCGCGCGTGCGCATTCTTCCGGTCGGCGACCTGCTCGTCGCGTCGGACGACTATCCGAAGGAGACCGACGACGACAAGAAGCCGCCCGACTACGTTGCGGCCTACACGCCGACGTCGCGGCTCTGTGACTCCCTGACCCCGCGTCGTCGGGTCGGACGCGCACTGGATGTCGGGACTGGAAGCGGCGTCCAGGCGATGCTCGCAGCGCAGCACGCGCGACACGTCGTGGCGACCGACGTGAACGCACGCGCGCTCGCGTACACCGAGCTGAACGCTGCGCTCAACGGACTGACGAACATCGACTGCCGGCGCGGCAGCCTGTTCGAGCCAGTGACCGGGGAGAGCTTCGACCTGATCACCTGCAATGCGCCGTACGTCGTTTCGCCGGAGTCTCGCTGGGCGTACCGCGACGGGGGATTCCAGGCGGACGAGCTGTCGGAGCGGATCGTGCGCTCGGCGGCCGGCCACCTCGCCGACGGCGGCTTCGCGACGCTGGTCGTCAGCTGGATCGCAGGCGACGTCGACGAGCCCGACGTGCGCCCGCTGGCCTGGACCGAGACGATCGACTGCGACAGCTGGATCCTCCCGATCTGGGGATCGGACCCGCTCGACCACGCCGCGACGTGGAACGACGAGCTCGCCGCGGATCCCGAGCGGTTCGGCGATGCGCTCGACACCTGGACTGCCTACCTGACACGACTGGGCGTGCGCTGGGTCAGCGAAGGGGCGGTGGTGCTCCATCGTCGCACCGGCCGAACCCACACGACCCGTGTGGACGAGGTCGAAGAAGAGGATCTCGAGGACGCCGGCGACCAGATCCAGCGTGCGTTCGAATCACGCGCACGGCTGTCCGAGCTGGGCAGGAACACGAAGCTCCTCGAAGCGCGCCTTTCGGTCGCCGGGCCGATGCGACTTGAGCACGAGCTCGAGCCTCGACGCGGACGCACCGCAGTCGTCGCTGCCTCCGTCCAGCTCGCCGAGGGAACAAACCCGATCGTCGAAGCCCCACCGCGTGCGCTCGAGATCGTCGCAGCCCTGGACGGAGCGGCATCTCTGGGCGACGTTATTCAGAAGAGTGCGGAACGGCTTCGGCTCGCCGAACCACAGACGTCGCGGTTTCGGCGCGAAGTGCTGGACGTCAGCCGCGAACTGCTAGAGCTCGGCGCACTGAAGTTCGTCTAGCAGATGCCCTGCGAAGCAGAGCGGACTTCGATCGGCTTAGCGGTGGCCGTGGCGGCGACGCGCCCGGCGTGGTGCAGCTTCCTCGACCCGCGACACGCTGACGGCCTGAGCAACACCCTCGAGCTCGCGAACCTCGAACGAGACCTTCGTTTTCGCGCAGCGTCCCACAGGAACCTGGCCGGGAAGGAAGCCGCTCCGATGGACGTACAGCCGTTCCTCGTCCTGCGTGAGGATGAATCCGAAGTCCTTCTTCTCGTCGAACCAGAGCATTTCACCATGCATGACTTCTGCCTTCCTCTTTGGGCGTAGCGCAAAGGAACTCGCTCCGGCAACATCAGAGTACCTCACGGATTGACTGAACGGAGAATCCCGCCGAGGAGTAGAGTGCCTAGTTGGCCCTGCTTTCAGAACTTCGGCCCTAAGCCCGCACTCCACCGACGCGCAGACTTCGCGCGCAAGGCGAGGAGCTTAAGGCGACGGAGTTCGTCTGCGGGGCCAGCCTTTTGCGCGATTTAGCCGGCGCGGACGATGTAGAACGCAATCGCGACGTACTGACACGCAACGGCGACGATCGTCAGCGCGTGAAAGAGCTCGTGATACCCGAACACCGTCGGGAACGGATCCGGCCGGCGGCGTGCGTAGACAACGGCACCGGCCGTGTAGAGCAGGCCTCCCACGACCAGCAGAACGAAGGCAGCCGGATTCAGCCGCGTCGCAAGCTGCGGCAGCGCGACGACCGCGACCCATCCGAGCGCAATGCCGATGGCGACGGCGAGCCACTTCGGCGCAGCGACCCAGACGAACTTGAGCACGATCGCGGCGACAGCACCGCCCCACACAACCGCGAGCACAACGGGACGCCAGGCGCCTCGGAGCACGAGGAGGGACACGGGCGTATAGGACCCGGCGATCAGAAGGTAGACGCCGGCATGGTCGACCCGCCGCATCCAAAGCCGCATGTGCGGCGTCCACGTCACGCGGTGGTAGAGCGCGCTCGCGCCGAAACACGCGGCGGCCGAACCCGCGAACACCGCGGCCGCCAGGCGATGGCGGCCTCCTTCGGCGCCGACGACCAAGAGCGTGCCCACGACGAGTGAGACCGCGAACGCCGCCTGGTGCAGCACGCCCCGCAGAAGCGGCTTTTCAACCGCCGGCATCGGCGGCATTACAACAGCCGCGACACCCGCTTGCGGCGGTCTTCAGCCCTTGCGGGCGAGGGCGCCCGTCACCGGCCGCGTGATCCGCCGGATGAGGCTGGCCGCGCCGCCGGGCATCAGGAGCACGATCACCATCAGGGCGATCCCGAAGACGACCGGACCGGCCTGCTTCGCGAAATGCAGGTGTAGGAGGGGCGGCGCCTGGGCGTAGATCGGCAGGAACTCCAAGACGAGGGCGCCCACGATCACGCCGGACAGGGAGGAGAGACCGCCGATGACCACGCTCGCGAGGAGCAGGATCGAGAGCGTCACCGGGAAGGTGTCCGGGTTGATGTAGGAGACCTGGATCGCGAACAGGGCGCCCGCGACGCCGGCGTAGGCCGCCGAGATGCCGAACGCGAGGGTCTTGTAGACGGCCGGGCTGACGCCGGACGAAACCGCGGCGATCTCGCCGTCGCGGATCGCGCGCCAGGCACGTCCGACCCGTCCCCGCACGAGCAGCCAGGCGACGACGAACAGGATGCCGGCCGACACCCACGCTTCGTAGTACAGCCAGTGCGGAGTCGAGATGTGCCAGCCCAACGGCGCGTGCGGGAGCGGAAGCGACAACCCACCGCCGCCGCCGGTCAGATGCTCGAACCGCTTCGCCACAGCCGGAAACGAGACGGCGACGGCGAGTGTGGCCAGCGCGAGCGAGTGACCTCCAAGACGCAGGGCGGGAATCCCGAACAGGTAGCCGGTCGCGCCGGCGACGAGTCCGGCGATCGGAATCGTGAAGACCGCGCGCATCCCATGGTCCGGAATGACGTGCGACGGGTGCTGGCCGAGGAGCTCGAACCCCTTCCGGCCGAGGATGAGGACCGCGGCCGTGTACCCGCCGATCCCCATGAATGCGGCATGGCCGAGCGAGATCTGTCCGTTGTAGCCCGTGAGGATGTTCAGACCGAGCAGCGCGACGAAGTAGATCGCCACGTACGTGAACTGCCCGAGCCGGAATTCACTGGTGAACCGCGGCAGCAACGCGATCAGGACGACCGCCACGGCGAGCACGAGGCCCTGCAACGCCGGCGATGTCCAGCGCCGCATCAAACCCTCTGTACCACGACGCGGCCGAAGAGACCCGTGGGCCGGATGACGAGCACGAGCAACAGGACGGCCAGGGCCGTCGGCAGCCTGAGCTCCTGCCCGACGAAGCTGACGTAGCTGCCGAGCAGGTTGATCACGACTCCGAGCAGGAGACCGCCGACCACCGCGCCGACCGGGCTGTCGATTCCTCCCAGCACGGCCGCGGCGAACGCGTAGATCAGGACGACGAGCATCATGTCCGGGTCGAGGAAGACCGTGGGCGCGGCCATCATCCCCGCGACCGATCCGAGGGCAGCCGCGAGGCCCCAGCCGAGCGCGAGCATCCAGCCGACGCGAACTCCCATCAGCCGGCTCGCGTCGGGATTGAAGGCAACCGAGCGCATCGCGAGCCCGAGCGTCGTAAACCGGAAGAAGAGCCAGAGCACGGCGACGGTGCCGAGGCAGACGCCAAAAGTGCCGATGTCCTGGATCGAGATCGACACGTTCCCGAGGACGAGCGAGCGGTTGGGAAACGGGCTGTCGAACGCCTTCACCTCGGCTCCCCAGATCCAGCCGGTGAGCCCGTTGATCGTGATCAACATCCCGATCGTCAGGATCACGATCACGATCTCCGGGCGGTGCTCGACGGGACGGATGAGTACGCGCTCGACCGCAACGCCGCCGCCGAATGCGATCAACAGCGTCAGGACGAACGCCGGCCAGTACGAGACGCCGTGCTTCATCATCGTCCACGCGATGTAGGTCGTGAACGTCGCCATCTCGCCCTGCGCGAAGTTGACGACGTTCGTCGTCTGGTAGATCAGGACGAGTGCGAGCGCGAGACTCGCGTAGATCGCGCCGGCGGCGAGACCGCCGGTCACCTGTTGCGCAAACTCCGACCAGATGAATGCGAGTGGCAGGGGCACTAATAGCCGAGGTAGGACTTGCGGATGCCTTCGTGGCGGCGAAGCTCGGCACTCTCGCCCTCGATCGCCACCTGGCCCACCTCCAGCACATATGCGCGGGCCGCGGCGTCGAGCGCGACGTTCGCGTTCTGCTCGACCACGAGCACCGCGAGGCCGTCGTCGGCGTTGCACTGCTTGACGATGCGGAAGATCTCCTGGACGATCGTCGGCGCGAGCCCGAGCGACGGCTCGTCGAGCATCAACAGCCGCGGCCGGCCGACGAGTGCGCGCGCGAGCGCGAGCATCTGCTGCTCTCCGCCGCTGAGCGTGCCGGCCTGCTGGTCGCGGCGGCGCTCGAGCCACGGGAAGTACTGGCAGACGCGCGGAGCTTCCTGGCGCAGCGTGCGCCGCTCGCCGCGCACGTAGGCCCCCATGCGGAGGTTCTCCCAGACGCTGAGCTGCGCGAACAGGCCACGGCCCTCGGGAACGTGTGCGATGCCGGCCCGCGCGACCGCGTCAGGTCTCCCGCTAACGAGCTGCTTCCCCGCGAAGACGACCTCCCCGCCGCTGTGGCGCACCGTCCCGGAGACCGCGCGCAGCGTCGTGGTCTTCCCGGCCCCGTTTGCCCCCAGCAGGGCGACGATCTCCCCTTCGGAGACCGTCAGCGAGACGCCGTGCAGCGCCTTGATCGGTCCGTAGCGCGCCTCGACGCCGCGCAGCTCAAGCAGCGTCGACACTTTCCGCTCCCAGGTACGCCTCGATCACGGCCGGATTCGCCTGGACCTCTCCGGGCGTCCCCTCCGCGATCTTGCGTCCGAAGTTGAGGACGTGCACGCGGTCGGACACGGACATGACCAGGCTCATGTGATGTTCGACGAGGAGGATCGTGAGGTCGAAATCGCGGCGCAGACGGCGGATCACGTCGGCGAGCTCCCCGACCTCTTCGTGGTTGAGCCCGCCGGCGGGCTCGTCGAGCAAGAGCAGGGTCGGTCTCGCCGCCAGCGCGCGTGCGAGCTCGACGCGCTTGAGCGTCCCGAACGGCAGCCCGCCCGGAAGCCTCTCGCCGAATTCCCCGAGCTGCAGATACTCGAGCATCTGCAGGGCCTGCTTGCGTCCGCGCCCCCCCGAGAAGGGACGAAGCCGCGAATGGGCCCCGACCAGCAGGTTCTCGAGCACCGTCATGTGCTGGAAGAGCACGACGTTCTGGAACGTGCGCGCGATTCCGAGCCGCACGATCCGATACGCGGGCGTTCGAGTCAAGTCCTTGTCGTCGAAGAGGATGCGGCCGCTGTTCGGGCGGTACAACCGCGTGACCAGATTGAAGAGCGTCGTCTTCCCGGCACCGTTCGGCCCGATCAGCCCGACGATCTGTCCCTTCTCCAACGCAAGTGAGACGTCGGCGAGGGCGACGATCCCGCCGAAGCGCCGCGTGACGTTCTCAACCGCAAGAAGCGCCATCGAATTCGCGGGATGATATGACCGTCCGGACGGCGAATGCATTCCGACGGCAGTCAGTCATGGATCGCGGCGTCGTTCTGAGCGAGGTCGGCCGTTTCGACCTCGAAGAGATCGAGGTCGACGCGCCGGGCGAGGGCGAGGTGCTCGTCCGGATCGAAGCGAGCGGGGTCTGCCACAGCGATCTCCACGTCGTCGAAACGGGCTGGGCGCACCCGCTGCCCGTGCTCCTGGGCCACGAAGGAGCGGGCGTCGTGGAAGCCGTGGGCGGCAGCGTCACCACCGTGGCGCCGGGAGATCGCGTCGTGCTGGGGTGGCGCTCGCCGTGCGGTGCCTGCCGCTGGTGCAGACGTGGCGACGTTCGCCGCTGCCGCACCCCGCCCGGAGTGAGGGACCGGCTGCATCTCCCGAACGGCCGCTCGCTTGCGCAGACGTTGCAACTGGGGACGTTCGCCACTCGCACGGTCGTCCATTCGGCGGCGGCGATACCGGTCGCGGACGGGCTGCCTCCGGAGCAGGCGTGCCTGATCGGCTGCAGCGTCGCCACGGGTGTCGGCTCCGTGTTGAACACGGCCGGGGTCTGGGAGGGAGCGCGCGTCGGCGTCATCGGGTGCGGCGCCGTCGGTCTGTCGGTCGTCCAGGGCGCGCGGCTTGCCGGCGCGTCCGAGATCTATGCGCTCGATCTCCAGGAGCGGAAGCTCGCTGCCGCGGAACGCTTCGGCGCGACCCATCGCGGACCCGGTACGAAGCTCGACTTCGTCTTCGACGTCGTCGGCCGGCCGGAGACCGTGGCCCAGGGCCTCGACATGCTCGGCCATGCCGGCACGCTCGTGTACATCGGTCTCCCCCGGCCCGGCGCAGCGGCGGCGGTCGACCTCCAACAGCTCTTCGACCGGCGCCTCCGAGTCGTCGTCTCACACGGCGGCGACCACGTGCCTGCTCTGGATTTCCCACAGCTCGTTCGCTGGGCCAGCGAGGGCAAGATCGATCTCGCCGGGATGGTCACGAAGCGGGTCGGGCTCGGTGACGTGGCGCAGGCGTTCGACGACCTGAAGTCGGGCGAAGTTATCCGCTCGGTGATTCTGCTCTAGATTCCGCCTGTGAACCTCCGCGACAGCCCCGACGAAGAGGCCTTCCGAGCGCGGGTTCGCGCCTGGCTCGCGGAGAACCTCCCGGCAGAGGGGGGCCGCGAGTGGAGCCGGAAGCTGTTCGACGCGGGCTACGCCGGTTTGACCTGGCCCGTGGACTACGGCGGCCTCGGCGCGCCCTACAGCCACCAGGCGATTGCGCTGGAGGAGTTCGCTCGCGCAGAAGCTCCGAACCACATGAACGTGATCGCGCTCGGAATGGCCGGGCCGACGATCATGGCGCACGGCACAGAGGAGCAGAAGCGCCGCTACCTCCCGAAGATGCTGTCCGCGGAGGAGATCTGGTGCCAGGGGTTCTCGGAGCCGGACGCCGGGTCCGATCTTTCAGCCGTGCGCACGCGCATCGAGCCGACCGACGGCGGGTTCCTCGTCAACGGGCAGAAGGTCTGGTCGTCGCTCGCACACGACGCGGATGAGATTTTCTTCACGGACGTCGAGGTCCCAGGCGAGAACCTGCTCGGCGAGATCGGCGGCGGCTGGCAGGTCGCGATGACGACGTTGCTGCACGAGCGCGGCACGCTGGGCTTCGCCCTCACCGGAACGCTCGACGCGCTGGTGAACAAGCTGATCACGCTGACGAAGGAGCGTGCCGCCGACGATCCGATCATCCGGGACCGCGTGGCACAGGAGTGGATCGAGCTGCAGGCGTTGAAGCTCACGAACTACCGCTCGCTGACCACGCTGATGCAGACGGGGATCCCAGGGCCTGAGGGCTCAGGCTCGAAGCTGCACTGGTCGGAGCAAAACCAGCGTCTGACGAAGCTCGCGATGGAGATCCTCGGCGGCGAAGACGACGGGTACTGGCGCTACCAGCAGTTGCGCAGCCGCGGGAACACGATCGAGGCGGGGACGAGCGAGATCCTGCGCAACATCATCGCCGAGCGCGTGCTCGGCCTCCCAAGGTCACGCTGATGCAGTTCGCGTTCACCGAGGAGCAGGAGCTGCTGCGCCGCGAAGCGCGCGAAGTGCTCGGGAACGGCGGTTGGGGCCGGGACGAGCTCGACGAGCTCGCCTTTCTCGATCGGGCCGTGCTGTTCGAAGAGGCCGGACGGGCGAATCGCGGCGAGGAGTTCTTCGACTCGGCGGCTCCCGAGAACGAGCGGCTCGCCGCGCTGGCGCTCGAGTCGGCCGGAATCGCCCGCCGCGCGCTCGAGCTCGGCGTCGAGCACGCCAAGACGCGCGAGCAGTTCGGCCGGCCGATCGGCGTCTACCAAGCCGTGTCACATCCCCTCGCGGACACCTATGTCGAGACGGAGCTCGCGCGTTCGATCGCCTACTGGGCGGCGTGGTGTGTTGCCGAGGACGACGAGCAGGCCCCGATCGCGGCGGCGGCGGCGAAGAGCTACGCCGGGGACGTCGCCGTCGCGGCGTGCGAGCGAGCGATTCAGGTGCTCGGCGGGATCGGCTTCACGTGGGAGCACGTGCTCCATCGCTACTACAAGCGGGCGCTCTGGATCCAAAGCCACGGCGGCTATCCGCGCGAGCTGCGCGCGAAGGTCGCCGCCTGGCTCCTCGACTGATCTGACCTGCTAGAGCATCAGCTCCGCCATCGTCCTCAGCGACGCGACGTCGCGGGTGGCGACGAGGAGCGTCGTGGCGCCGGACTCGCGCCAGGCTTCGAGCCGATCGCGGATTCGCTCCGGAGGGCCGACGAGCGACACGTCGTCGACGAGCGCATCGGGAACGGCCGCGATCGCTTCGCGCTTCTTGCCATCCAAATAGAGCCTCTGGATGCGCGCGGCCTCCGCTTCGTAGCCGTAGCGGCGGAAGAGCGCGTTGTAGAAGTTCGCTCCGCGTGCGCCCATCCCGCCGATGTAGAGCGCGAGCAGCGGCCTCAACATGTCGCGCGCCGCCTCGACGTCGTCCGAGACGACGACGTTCACCGACGGTGCGATGTCGAAGCCGTCACGCAGCTCGTATCCGAAGGCATCGCGGGCGCGCTCGGGTGAGAAATAGATCGGCAGCCAGCCGTCGGCGATCTCGAATGCAGTGCGCACGTTCTTTGGGCTCAAGGCAGCGAGGTAGATCGGAATCGACTCGCGCAGTGGCCGGACGAGCAGTTTCAGGGGCTTGCCGAGACCCGTCGCGTCGTCACCGGAGTACGGGACGTCGTACTGATCCCCGTGGAACTCGAGCACCTCGCGCCGCAACGCTGCGCGGACAATCTGAACGTACTCGCGCGTCTTCGTGATCGGTTTCCCCCACGGCTGTCCGTGCCAGCCTTCGACGACTTGCGGCCCGGACGTGCCGAGCCCGAGGAGGAAACGTCCGCCGGACATGAGGTCGAGCGTCGCCGCTGTCATCGCCGTGTTCGCCGGCGTCCGCCCGGGGATCTGCATGATCGCCGAGCCGATCTTGATCCTCGACGTCGTGGCAGCGAGCCACGTCAGCACAGTGACCGCGTCAGTTCCCCACGCTTCCGCGGCCCACGCCGAGTCGTAGCCGAGCCGTTCCGCTTCTTGCGCGAGCGCGATCAGCTCGAGCGGGCTCGTGCCCGGAGGCGCGTAGCCCATGTAGAAGCCGAGGCGCACGACCTGCGATGCTAAACGGATGCCGATGAGCCGCCGCGTCACGCTCGCCGCGCGTCCGGTCGGCTTCCCGCAGAACTCGGATTTCGCCCTCGACGAAGTGGAGATCGAGGCACCGGGCCCCGGCGAGGTGCTCGTGGACGTCCTGTGGACGTCGGTCGATCCGTACCAGCGCGGGCGGATGAACGAGGCACGGTCGTATGCGGCGCCGCTGCAGATCGGCGACGTGATTACGGCGCTGGGCATCGGCGAGGTCGTCGAGAGCAACGATTCGCGGTTTTCGCCAGGCGAGCTCGTCGTCGGGCAACTCGGCTGGCAGGAATACGCGGTTGCCCGCGCGGGAACGCTCCGCCCCGTTCCATCCGGGCTCGACCCGCCGACGCTCGCGCTGCACGCCGTCGGCATGACGGGGTTCACTGCGTACTTCGGACTGCTCGACGTCGGCCGGCCCCGGCCCGGCGATACCGTCGTCGTTTCCGCCGCGGCGGGCGCGGTCGGACAGATCGTCGGGCAGCTGGCGAAGCTCGCCGGTTGCCGCGCGGTCGGCATCGCGGGCGGGCCGGAGAAGACGCGCGATCTGACCGAGGTCTACGGCTACGACTCGGCGATCGACTACAAGAGCGACGACGTCACAGCGGCGCTGGACGGCGAGCACGTCGACGTGTACTTCGACAACTGCGGCGGCGCAATCTCACAGGCCGTCTACAGGCGCCTGAACCTCGGGGCGCGCATCGTCGTCTGCGGGCAGATAGCGCAATACAATGCCGAGCGCCCGGAGCCGACGTTCCAGCCAGGGCTGCTGATCGTGTTCCGTGCGCGGATGGAGGGCTTCCTCGTCAGCGACTACGCGTCGCGCTTCGACGAAGCCGCGCGTCGGCTCGCTCACTGGGTGGCGAACGGGGACCTCCGCTGGCGCGAGGACGTCACGGACGGCCTGGCAAACGCACCTCGGGCATTCATCGGGATGCTGAACGGCGAGAACCGAGGCAAAGCCCTCGTCAAGGTCGCCCGCAGCCGATCGTAGGATTGAGACGTGGAGCCGATCGGGCAGGATGACGAGCCGCGGAGGATCCTCCCCTGGCGGCTTGGCTGCTCGGCCACGTGGTGCTTGGCGGCGTGTGCGCGTTGGTCGTCGGCGGGAGCTATGTATCGAAGTTCCTTTTTTGCGAGGGCCGGGCTTGGCTCGACGGGGTTCTCGCCGCGCTTGGAGTTTCGTGGCTTCTCGCCTTTGCAGGGCTTGTCTCTTTCAGCGAGCGCACCGTCGTTCCAGTGCTGATCGTTCTCGGCTGGTTCGTCAGCGCGACGTCCGTGGGCGCGATCGCCGTGGCGGCAGCGGACAACGGCTGCTGAGGCTTCCGCTACGTCGTCGTTACGGCCGGCTGCTGGGCGAACTGCTCGCGGAGCGCGGTCTTCCGGAACTTGCCCACCGCCGTCTTCGGAATCTCGCCGACGAACTCGAAGCGGTCCGGCAGCCACCACTTCGCGAACTGCGGCGCGAGGAACTCCCGTAGCTCCTCAGCGGTCGCGGCTGCTCCGTCCTTCAGCACGACGGCGGCGAGCGGACGCTCCTGCCACTTCTCGTCCGGAATCGCGATCACTGCAGCTTCCGCGACCGCGGGATGCGCCATCAACGCGTTCTCGAGCTCGACGGACGAGATCCACTCGCCGCCCGACTTGATCACGTCCTTCGAGCGGTCCTTGATCTGGATATGGCCATGCGGGTCGAACGAGACGATGTCGCCCGTCTTGAACCAGCCGTCGTCCGTCCAGCGGCCGGCCTCGTCGGGTGACTCGTAGTACGCGGACGCGACCCACGGCCCGCGGACCTCGAGCTCGCCCATCGTCTCCCCGTCATGCGGAATCTCGTGCCCGGACTCGTCCCGCGCCCGGAGCTCGACGAGCGCGAGCGGGAAGCCCTGCATCGCGATGTAGTCGAACTTCGTGTCGTCGTCGGCGTTCGCGAGCTCGCCCGGCAGCGCCGCCATCGACGCGACCGGAGATGTCTCCGTCATGCCCCACCCGTGGCAGACCACGAGGTCGTGGCGCTCCTGGAACCCGGCGATCATCGCGCGCGGGGCCGCCGAGCCGCCCACCAGCATTCCCTTCATGTGCGACAGATCCCACTTCCCGGGATGCGCATCGAGGAGCTGCAGGATTCCGAGCCAGATCGTCGGCACGCCCGCCGTCCACGTCACGCCCTCCTGGACGAAGTCGTCCAGGAGGCTTTCCGGATCGAGATACGGGCCCGGGAAGACCTGCTTCGCGCCGATCATCGCGGCGATGTACGGATAGCCCCACGCGTTCGCGTGGAACATGGGCACGACCGGAAGGATCACGTCCCGCTCGGAGATGCCGACCCCGAGCGGGTTGGCAGCGGCGACACCGAGTGTGTGCAGGATCGTCGAACGGTGCGAGTACACGACGCCCTTCGGCATGCCGGTGGTGCCGCTCGTGTAGCACATCGCAGCCGCCTCGTTCTCGTCGAGCTCGGGCTCGCGCCAGTCGTCCGAGTTGGAAGAGGCAAGCAGCTCCTCGTACGAATCCTCGACGACAAACACGTGCTCGATCTGCGTCCGGCCGCGGAACTGCTCGACCAACGGCGCCAGGCTCGCGTCGACGATGAGCGCGCGGTCGCCTGCGTGGGAGGCGATGTAGCCGATGTCGTCGGGATGGAGGCGCAGATTGAGCGTGTGCAGGACGAAGCCGCCGCACGGAATGCCGAAGTACGCCTCGAGATGCTGGTAGTGGTTCCAGCTCAGCGTTGCAACGCGGTCGCCGCGCTCGAGGCCCAGCTCACCCAACGCCACGGCGAGCTGCTTCGCGCGGCGCGCCATGTCCGAATAGGTGTAGCGGTGGAACGACTTGTCGGGCAGGCGGGTGACGACCTCCTGCTCGCCGAAGTACGTCTCCGCGCGGCGCAGCAAGGTCGGAAGCGTCAACTGGAAGTCCATCATCAGGCCGTCCATCACGCCCCCCTCGAGGCCGTCGGAGTCGACCGGGAATCCTGCTCTGCCGCTTGTGGGCTGTCAATCAAGGGGCAGGCTTCCAACCAGGAGCTCATTCCGATATCTCTCTCCGGATGACCACTACCAGCGTCGAGGTGTTGGGAGAGGCGGGCGAGGCGGGAGCGCGAATCCTGACGCCGGAAGCGCTCGCCTTCGTCGCCGACCTGCAGCGCGAGTTCAACCCAACTCGATTGGAGCTGCTGGCGGCGCGAGCGGACCGGCAGGAGCGGATCGCCGCCGGCGAGCTGCCCGACTTCCTCCCGGCCACACGCGCCGTTCGGGAGGACCCGGACTGGCGCGTCGCGCCCGCGCCGCACGATCTCCTCGACCGGCGGGTCGAGATCACCGGGCCCGTCGACCGGAAGATGGTGATCAATGCCTTGAACTCGGGCGCCCGGATGTTCATGGCCGATTTCGAGGACTCGAACTCGCCGACGTGGCGGAACTGCGTCGAGGGCCAAGCGAACCTGATCGATGCGGTCGACCGGACGATCTCGCTGGAGACTGGGTCGAAGTCGTACCGGCTTCACGACGACGTCGCGACCCTCCTAGTGCGACCGCGTGGCTGGCACCTGCACGAGAAGCACCTGCTGGTCGACGGCGACACCGTCTCGGCCAGCCTGTTCGACTTCGGTCTCTACCTGTTCCACTGTGGCCGGCGCCAACGCGACGCCGGCTCGGGCCCCTACTTCTACCTGCCGAAGCTCGAGTCGCACCTCGAGGCGCGCCTGTGGAACGACGTCTTTCTGTTCGCGCAGGAGCGGCTGTCGATTCCGCGCGGCACGATCCGCGCCACCGTGCTCGTCGAGACGATCCTGGCCGCTTTCGAGATGGACGAGATCCTCTTCGAGCTGAGAGAGCATTCCGCCGGGCTGAACGCGGGCCGGTGGGACTACATGTTCTCGATCATCAAGAAGTTCCGCGATCGGCCGGAGTTCGTGCTCCCGGACCGCCCGCTGGTGACGATGGACGTGCCGTTCATGCGTGCCTACACCGAACTGCTCGTCAGGACCTGCCACCGCCGCGGCGCACATGCGATCGGCGGGATGGCCGCGTTCATCCCGAGCCGGCGCGACCCCGAGGTCAACGAGCTCGCGCTCACGAGGGTGCGGGAGGACAAGCTGCGTGAGGCTGGGGACGGCTTCGACGGGACCTGGGTCGCGCACCCCGATCTCGTTTCCGTAGCGATGGGCGTGTTCGACGACGTACTCGGCGAGCGACCGAATCAGGTCGACAGGCTGCGCGACGACGTCTCGGTCGTGGCGGCCGACCTGCTGGACGTCGCCCGCACGCGCGGCGGGGTCACCGAGGAAGGGGTCCGCCTCAACGTCTCGGTCGGTATCCAGTACATCGCCTCCTGGCTGAACGGCGTCGGGGCGGCCGCGATCAACAACCTGATGGAGGACGCCGCGACGGCCGAGATCAGTCGCTCGCAGATCTGGCAGTGGGTGCATCACGGCCATGTCACGCGCGAGCGGGTGGTCGAGATCGAGCGCGAGGAGCTCGAGCAGCTCGGCCCGGGGTACGAGACCGCGGCGGAGGTCTTCGCCGAAGTGGCACTCGCCGGCGAGTTCGCGGAGTTCCTGACGCTTCCCGCCTACGAGCGGCTCACGGCCTAGGAGTTTCTTGACAGCCTGGCTCATCGTGAGCCAACAATGCTCCGTACAGGAGGTGCGACCTAGGAAACCGCTCGAGGGGGCGTCGCATAACGAGTACCGAGAAGCTGCATGACGGAGGAGGAGGGAGACTCGTGAACAGAGCGCTGATTGCGCTTGCGGCCGTTCTCGCATCGTTGGCCGTGAGCATCCCCGGCGCCGCATTTGGACGGGTGCAGATCGCCACGGCGCCGACAGCGACGCCGGGTGTCACGTCGACGTCGATCACGATCGGCGGAACGTTCCCGCTCAGCGGGCCGGCGTCGCTGTATGCGCCGATTCCGCGCGGCATGGAGGCCTACTTCAAATGGGCCAACGCGCACAAAGGGCCGGACGGAAAGAAGGGCGTGAGAGGACGCCAGATCGTCTGGAAGTACTACGACGACGGGTACAACCCCGCCCAGACGGTGCAGCTGACGAACAAGCTCATCCTCGAGGACAAGATCTTCGCGGACGTCGGCGCGCTGGGCACCGAGCACAACCAAGCGATTCGACCGCTCCTGAACGAGCGGAAGATCCCGCAGATCCTGGTCTCCACGGGCGCGAGCTACTGGGGCCTCCAGTACAAGCAGTTCCCGTGGACGATCGGCTGGCAGCCGGACTACATTGCCGAAGGGCGCGCGTACGGCGAGTGGATCAAGAAGAACGCGCCGAACGCGAAGATCGCGGTCTTCTACCAGAACGACGACTACGGGAAGGACTATCTCCGCGGCCTGAAGATCGGACTTGGTAGAAAGACGAGCCTCATCGTGTCGTCGCAGAGCTACGAGACGACCGACACGAGCTATGCATCGCAGCTCGCAAAGCAGAAGGCCTCGGGAGCAGACACGTGGGTGTTGCTCTCGATTCCGACGCCGACCGTTCGCGCGATCGCGACGGCGAAGGCGCTCAACTGGAAGCCGGACACGATCGTCATCAACTCCGTGTCCGCGATCGACTCGGTGATGGCAGCGGTCGCTCAGCGCGCCGGCCCGGAGTTCGTCAACGGCGCGGTCAGCAGCGGCTATCTAAAGAACAATGCCAATCCGAAGTACGCGAACGACCCGATCGTCAAGAAGTACGCGAGCATCCTGGCGCAGTACGGCCCGAGCGGTGCCGACCCGAAGAACACGTTCTACTTCTACGGGATGGCCAAGGCGTACGACACCGTGAAGCTGCTCTACAACGCAGGCAAGAACCCGACCCGGGAATCGTTGCTCAAGGCGACGGAGAGCATGAACTGGGTGAACCCGTTCCTGATCAAGGGAATCAGGGTCAAGACCAGCAAGACCGACCATTTCCCGATCTCGCAACTGAAGCTCGTTCGCTACAGCAACGGGACCTTCAGCGAGTTCGGGCCCCTGATCAAGGGACGCTGACGGATTGCGTGGGGGGCCGGAGAAATCCAACCCGGCCCCACACGCTGAACTAACGTCTCGTCTGGAATGCCGAAGCTCGACGGGAAGGTCGCGGTCGTCACGGGCGCCGGTCGCGGGATCGGCCGAGAGCACGCCCTTGCGCTCGCACGCGCCGGCGCCAAGATCGTCGTCAACGACCTCGGCGCATCGCTGGCCGGCGAGGGCGCCGACGCAGGCCCCGCGCACGACGTCGTGCGAGAGATCGAAGCGCTCGGCGGCGAGGCAGTTGCGAACGGCGAGAACGTCGCGGACTTCGCCGGCGCGAAACGGCTGATCGACGGCACCGTCGCCGCGTTCGGACGCCTGGACATCCTCGTCAACAACGCGGGGATCCTGCGCGACCGCATGCTCGTCAACATGGAGGAGCACGAATGGGATGCGGTGATCGACGTGCATCTGAAGGGCCACTTCGCACCGACACGGCATGCTGCGGCCCACTGGCGCGAGCGCTCGAAGGCGGGTGACCACGTCTCCGCGCGCGTGATCAACACGTCGAGCCCGTCGGGCGTCTTCGGCAACGTCGGCCAAGTGAACTACGGCGCAGCGAAAGCCGGGATCGTCGGCTTCACGCTGATCGCCGCCCAGGAGCTCCAGCGGTATGGAGTGACCGTGAACGCGATCGCGCCGAACGCGCGCACGCGCATGACCGAAGCCGCGTTCGGAGAGATCCCACCCCCCGAGGAAGGCTTCGATCCCGCGGACCCGGCCAACAACTCCCCGATCGTCGTTGCGCTCTGTGCCGACGAGGCCCAGGACATCACCGGCCAGGTCTTCTTCGTCTACGGCGGCGTCGTCAACATGCTCAGCGGCTGGGAAGCCGGCGAGTTGTTCGCGAGCGACGAACGCTGGGACCCGGACGCGTTGCTGCAGGAGCTCCGCGACCGCCTCCCCAGCGGGGCGGCGCCGCCCGGAATGCTCGCCTCGATGCACCAGGCGGGCGGACAGTCGATGCGCGAGCGATGAGAGGAACGGCGAGATGACGACCACGCTGACGATCGAGGAGCTCGAGCAGTCGGGCGAGCGCGAGCTCGGGACGAGCGACTGGCACGAGATCACACAGGAGCAAATCAACCTGTTCGCCGAGGCGACCGGCGACCACCAGTGGATCCACGTCGATCCCGATGCTGCCGCGAACGGCCCGTTCGGAACCACCGTCGCCCACGGATACCTGACCCTGTCGATGCTGCCGATGCTGCTCAGCGAGGTCGTGTCGGTCAGCGACGCCGTCATGGGCGTCAACTACGGGACGGAGAAGACTCGTTTCACGAGCCCCGTGCCGTCAGGCTCGCGCGTCCGCTTGCACGCGAAGCTGCTCCGCGCCGAGCGACGCGGGCCGAGCGTGGTCTGGCACGTCGGCGTCCAGGTCGAGGTCGAGGGCAAGGAGAAGCCTGCGCTCGTCGGCGAGGTCGTCTACATGGCAACCGGAGCTCCCGATGCTTAATGGCTCCTTTCGAAATGAAGCACGGGCCGCCCGGCCGCGCTGGGCGGCGCGATCCTGCGTCCTCAGTCGCGCCCATAGCGCTGCTATGGACGCTCCCTGCGTACTTGTCTCGCACTCGCCCATCGCGGCCGGTCAGCGCGTGGTCATCCCGAAATGAGCCCTGAAGCAGTGATCGTCGCTGCGACCAGAACTCCGATCGGTCGCGCGCACAAGGGCTCGCTCGTCGATGCGCGGCCCGACGATCTCGTTGCGTTCGCGATCGACGCGGCGCTGAAGCAGGTTCGGGGGCTGGACCGCTCCGAGATCGCCGACGTCATGGTCGGCTGCGGGTTCCCGCAGGAGAAGCAGGGCATGAACCTCGGGCGGCGCGCGGCTCTGCTCGCCGAGCTGCCGGAGACGGTGCCCGGCACGACCGTGAACCGGTTCTGCGCCTCGAGCCTGCAGACGATCCGCATGGCGTTCCACGCGATTCGCGCCGGTGAAGGCGACGCGTACGTCGCCGCGGGCGTGGAGTCGATCTCGCAGGTCGACGGGTACCCGAAGGATGCGGAGGAGCTCCATCCCAAGCTGTTTGGCGACGCCGCGCCGATCGCGAACGTCTACATCCCGATGGGCCTCACGGCGGAGAACGTCGCCGAGCGCTGGAACGTCTCCCGCGAGGACATGGACCGTTTCGCGCAGCAGTCGCAGGAACGCGCCGTCGCCGCGCAGGCATCCGGGTTCTTCGAACGGGAGATCACAGCGTGGAACGGCGTCACCAAGGACGATGGGCCGCGACCCGAGTCGACGCTCGAGAAGCTGTCCCAGCTCGAGCCGGCGTTCAAGCCGGACGGCAAGGTGACGGCGGGAAACTCCTGTCCACTGAACGACGGGGCGGCTGCGGTCGTCGTGATGAGCGACACGCGGGCCCGGGAGCTCGGAATCGCGCCGCGCGCGCGGATCGTCGCGTCGTCCGTCTCGGGCGTCGCGCCCGAGATCATGGGCGTCGGTCCCATCGAAGCCGTGCGCAAGGCGCTGAGGCAGGCCGGGATGACGATTGACGACGTCGACGTGGTCGAGCTGAACGAGGCGTTCGCGGCGCAGGTGCTTCCCGTCTGCCGCGAGCTCGGCGTCGACCCGTTCACCGACAAGCTGAACCCGCACGGCGGCGCGATCGCACTCGGCCATCCGTACGGAATGACCGGCGCTCGGATCATGAACACGCTGCTCAACGACCTGCAGACGCTCGACAGGGAGCTCGGCCTCGAAACGATGTGCGTCGGCGGCGGCCAGGGGATGGCCATGGTCGTCGAGCGCCTGAGCTAGCCTCCCTCCATCGCGATCGCCGATCCAACCGTTGCTGCCGAATTCGCGGAGTTGCGCGCCGAGTACCGCGCCTTCATGGAGGAGCACGTGTATCCGAACGAGGCGGCACTCGTGCGCGAGGACGACGCTGCACAGGAACTGATCGTCGATCTGCGCGCGCGTGCAAAGGCAGACGGCCTGTGGGCGCCGCACCTTCCGCCCGAAGCAGGTGGAACAGGACGCGGATTCCTCGCATACGCGCACCTGAACGAAGAGATCGGCCGGGTGACCTGGGCGCAGTACGTCTTCAACTGCCAGGCGCCCGATGCAGGAAACGGCGAGATCCTGCACCTGTTCGGCACCGAGGAGCAGAAGCAGCGCTGGCTGAAGCCGCTCGTCGAAGGCGACGCCCGCTCGTTCTTCTCGATGACCGAGCCCGAGGTCTCGGGCGCCGATCCGACTGCCCTGCGCACAACCGCTGTGCGACGACGCACGAGCCAGATCGTCGTTCCCGCCGACGCACCGGGAATCCAGGTCGAGCCCGTGCCGACGCTCGGGCATCGCGGCCGCGGCTGGACGACGCACTGCGAGGTGACGTACAGCGACGTGCGCGTGCCGGCCGAGAATCTCCTCGGCGAGCGCGGCGCGGGTTTCCTGATCGCGCAGAAGCGCCTCGGCCCGGGACGTATCCACCATGTCATGCGCTGGCTCGGACAGATGCAGCGGGCGTTCGAGCTGATGTGCGAGCGCGCACTCGAGCGCGAAGCGTTCGGCGGGCCGCTGGCCGAGAAGCAGACGGTGCAGAACTGGATCGCCGACTCCGCCGCGGACATCCAGGCATGCCGGTTGCTGACGCTCGACGCCGCGCACAAGATCGACGACGAGAGGGACGCGCGCGTAGAGATCTCGCTGATCAAGTTCTTCGCGGCCGACGCTCTCTCGCGTGTGATCGACCGCGCGGTGCAGGTGCACGGCGCGCTCGGCCTTACCGACCGCTCGCCGCTCGGCCACATGTATCCGCAGGCCCGAGGAGCGCACATCTACGACGGCCCCGACGAGGTGCACCGGATGGTCGTGAGCCGCAGGATCCTCGAGGCCTTCGCGTCCGGCGAAGGCTGGCAGTTCACCTAGGGCGCGGAAGGCGGCGCGCCGACTCTCGCACCTGACGGGTCACGCGGGCCGGGAACGTTCGGGAAGCGGAACTGCAACGGCTCCCGGCCCGGCTGCACGGCCCAGACCTGACCCGTCTCCCCGCCCCGTGCCGCGATCAGCACGGCCTCCGCGATCTCCTCGGGCTTCAGCAACGGAAACCCGGCGTCGAGGAGGCGTTCGCGCCCCTCCCCGATCATCGGCGTGTCGACGATTCCGGGAGCGACCGCGTTGATGCGGATGCCGCGCGCTTCCAGTTGCGGCGCAACGCTGCGAACGAAGCCGACCACCGCATGCTTCGTCAGCGTGTAGATCGGGTCGTCCGGCAGCACCGTCAGCCCTGCCAGTGATGCCGTCGCGACGATCGCGCTTCCCCGCTCCATCACCCGCGCCAGCCGTCGTACGCCGAACACGACGCCGTCCACGTTCGTGCCGAGGATCCGCCGGTACGCCTCGTCTGACAGCAGAGGCAGATCGCTCTCCCCGGTCACGACGCCGGCGTTCAGACAGGCGAGCTCAACGGGCCCGACGGCGTCCCACGAACGGGGATCCGAGACGTCGAACCCGTCTTCGAGGTCGAGTGACCGCACGTCGGCGCCCTCGCGGCGCAAGAGGTCGACGATCGCAGCGCCGATACCGGACGCACCGCCCGTCACGAGTGCAGTGCGCGGGAACACCGAGGGATACTGCCGCATCCGTATCGCGATGACCATCCCGTTCACCGGTGTCCCGCTCCACGAGCTCGGGCCGCTGGTACGCCGGATCGACCAGACGGGCTACGACAGCGTCTGGTCGGCGGAGTCGACGGAGTTCGACGGCTTCACGCCGCTCGTCGTCGCGGCCGAGCACAGCAAGCGGTTGCGGTTGGCGACGGGCATCGTCAACGTCTACACCCGCGGCCCAGCCCTCCTCGCGCAGTCCGCCGCGGCGGTTGCGAACGTCAGCAACGGCCGCTTCGTGCTCGGCCTCGGCGCGTCGTCGAACGTCATCGTCGAGCAATGGAACGGCATCCCTTTCCGTCGGCCGCTGGCGAAGGTGGAGGAAACGGTCGCGTATCTGCGCACGGTCCTGGCGGGCGAGCGCGGCGCCGGCGGTTTCAAGCTCGTCTCGCCGCCGGCCGAGCCCGTGCCGATCGTCCTGGCGGCCCTTCGCGACCGGATGCTCGGACTTGCCGCTCGAATCGCCGACGGCGCGTTCACGAACTTCCTCCCGCTGAGCAGCGCCGCCCAGGTCATCGACGCGTTCGCCCGGCCCGAGAAGGAGCTCGCGTGCCGGTTCTTCTCGATTCACGGGCCCGAGGAGGACGCGCTCGAGACGGCGAAGCGGATCCTCGTCGCGTATGCGACCGTGCCGGTTTACGCGGAGTTCTTCCGCTGGCTCGGCTTCAGCGCGCACATCGATCCTGTCGTCGAGGCGTGGAACGGCGGTGATCGCAAACGCGCGCTCGAGCTTGCACCGGAAGCGCTCGTGCGCGAGATCTTCCTGCTCGGTCCCGCCGAGGCCCAGCGTGAGAGACTGGCCGAGTTCGCCGAAGCGGGGATCGACACAGCGGTCCTCGCGCTTTCGTGCGCGCCGAGCGAGCTGACGGCACTGATCGACGCGTTCGCGCCGAGTTAGGGGGCTGTCCCGCATGGACATCGTGGAACTGGAGGCGGATGCACCGAATCTGACTCGCCCGCCGCTGCTGATCCTCGAGACGGTTCGCAGGTTCCTCGACCAGCACGGGCTGGGCTCGGGCGCTCTGCGGGCCGAGCGAATCGGGGAAGGCGGCGGGTCGAACTTCTCGTTCCTACTCGAGCGCGACGACGGTACGCAGCTCGTGCTTCGTCGTCCTCCCCGTCCCCCGCTTCCGCCGACCGCGCACGACGTCGTCCGCGAGTCCCGCCTCCAGCTGGCACTCGCACCACTCGGAATCCGCGTGCCGAACATCCGCGCGGTGTGCGAGGACGCGTCCCTGCTCGGGGTGCCCTTTTACGTCATGGACTACGTCGACGGGCACGTCATCACTACCGAGCTCCCGCCGCCGCTCGACACCGACCGAGCTGCACGACGCCGGCTCGCCGACGACCTGGTCGAGACGCTCGTCGAGATTCACGCCGCGGACGTGACGGTGCCGGGGCTCGCAGCGTTCGAGCGCCCCGGCAGCTACAACGAGCGCCAGGTTCGACGCTTCTCGCAGCTGTGGGAGGTGAACCGGACACGCGAGCTGCCGACCGTCGTCAACGTGGGCCGGTGGCTCGCAGAGCACCTTCCCGAGCCTTTGATATCCACCGTCGTGCACGGCGACTACCGACTCGGAAACATGATCGTCGCGCGCGACCGGCCGGATCGGATCGCGGCGGTGCTCGATTGGGAGATGGGTGCGCTCGGCGACCCTCGCGCGGATGTCGGCTATCTCGTCGCGACGTACAGCGAGCCCGGAGGGCGCGAAAATCCACTCGGCACATCGCCGGTCACGGCGGCTGACGGCTTCCCCACGCGCAGCGAGCTCGTCGAGCGGTACGCGAGTCGAAGCGGTCGCGACATCGAGCCGCTGGCGTGGTTCGAGGCGCTCGCCCTCTGGAAGGCGGCAGTCTTCTGCGAGGCGATCTACGGGCGCTACGTGC
The DNA here is from genome assembly GCA_005885125.1 of Actinomycetota bacterium. Taxonomy (GTDB): domain Bacteria; phylum Actinomycetota; class Thermoleophilia; order Gaiellales; family Gaiellaceae; genus 3-1-20CM-4-69-9. The sequence goes on along the minus strand of VAXU01000126.1, from coordinate 3,878 downwards.
GCGGCGAGCTGACGGCCGACGACGACCGCGCGAGCCGTTTCGAGACGGGCGTCCCGCTCCTGGCTGAGACGGCCGCCTCAGTGATTGCTTGACCGCCAACCGCAGAGTCCCGGCGGCGTTGACTTGGAACGATCTGCGTGGTTGAGTTGCGTACATCCTGGCGACGTGGGTTGCTGCGGCACGTGCGCTAGCGCTAAGGAGAGGGAGCAGCCGTCATAGGCTTCATCGAGAAGGTGTTTGGTCGCCCGACCGCGGCAAATGGCGGGTGGAACTCGTTCATCACCCCCTCGCAGACGATCAGGTGGTGCCAAAAGCCCTGTCGCGGCTCGCCATCCTCCGTAGTCCTTTTCTTGCGTCAAAGCTGCCCGAACGGGACAGCGTGGGCTGGTTAGAAAGGCCTAAGAGCCGTTGGAACAGGGAGGAACTATGTGCGATGAAGGAAAGCGTTCGCCGTCGAAGCTCAAGCTCATGGGGTGCGCACTCACCATGGTGCTTATGGCAGCCGGGCTCGGCATCAGCAGCGCCCGCGCAGAGGACGGCCCAGGTCCCGAGCCGGGCGTCCTCCACGGGGCCTATCAAAGCCCGCCGGTCACGCCGGTCGCGCTGAACGTCGACCTGAGCACGCTTCCGCGGGTGGAGCCGGGACCGTTCGTGCCGGGCAGACCCGCGGATGACGACCAGGGCGAGGAGAACCCCGAGGTCGGGACCCCCGGAGCTGCCGCGGTGGACGGCGGGGTGTTGCGCGTGACTACGCAGATCCGGAGAGCGGCAGTCGCGCCGGAGGAGTTCACCACGCCGAATCCCAACTTCAACGGCATCGGCTACACGGCCCTCGTTCCGCCCGACCCGAACGGCGACGTCGGTCCCAGCAACTACGTCCAGATGGTCAACTCGCAATTCCAGATCTTCGACAAGCAGGGCAACTCGTTGGCCGGCCCGACCAACATCAACCAGCTCTGGATTGCCGCCGGCCAGAACAACGCCTGCTCCCAGAACAACAACGGGGACCCGGTCGTCGTCTATGACAACCTCGCCGATCGCTGGGTGATGAGCCAGTTCGCGGTCCCAAACGGCTTCCAGACCCCGCCGACCTTCGAGTGCATCGCGGTATCGCAGACGGCGAACCCCGTCACGGGCGGCTGGTTCCTCTACCTGTTCCAGTTCAACTTCGCGCACGACTATCCCAAGCTCGGCGTCTGGCCGGACGCCTACTACTTGAGCTCCCAGCGGGGCTTCTCCGGCGGGAGCCTGAACGCGGTCGCCTTCGACCGGACGCAGATGCTCGCCGGCAACCCGGCCACGTTCCAGGCCTTCAACCCCGCCGGTCCGGCGCTGATCCTGCTGCCGAGCGACCTCGACGGCCCGGCGCCTCCGGCCGGAACTCCGAACTTCTACGCCCGAGCAGTCGACGGCGGCCTCTGGGGCGGCGCCGATCGCATCGACCTCTTCGCCTTCCACGTCGACTGGGGCGTCCCGGCGAACTCGACGTTCACCGCCCTTCCGTCCCTGGCGACGGCGGCGAGCGACCAGAATCTCTGTGCCGGGACGAACCTCTTCGACAACTGCGTGCCGCAGCCGGGAACGACCACTACCCTCGAGACGCTTCCGCACTGGTCGATGGGGCACCTGCAGTACCGAAACTTCGGAACACGCGAAACGCTCGTCTTCAACCACACCGTCGACGCAGACAACACCGACCACGCCGGCATCCAATGGTTCGAGCTGAATCGGCCGCCGGCGGGAGCCTGGTCGATCGCCCAGCAGGGCACGTACGCCCCGGACGCCTCGCATCGCTGGATGGGCAGCATCGCGATGGACAAGCTGGGTGACATCGCGCTCGGCTACAGCATCTCGAACGGCACGACCATCTTTCCCGGCATCAACTACACAGGGCGGCAGGCAGGCGATCCGGCCGGAACGATGCCGCAGCCGGAGACGACGCTGATCGCCGGTCTCTCCTCGCAGACCTTCAACGGCAGCCGCTGGGGCGACTACAGCTCGATGACGGTCGACCCGGTCGATGATTGCCGGTTCTGGTACACGACTCAGTACATGGCCGCCGGGGGCTTCTGGGCGACCCGCATCGGCGCCTTCCGGTTCTCGGCCTGCGACGTCCCCATCACGGCCTCGGGTACCACGATCAATGCGACCGAGGGCGCATCGTTCAGCGGCACCGTTGCGACGTTCACCGACCCCGACACGAGCGCTACCGCGGGCGAGTACACGGCGACGATCGATTGGGGTGACACGACCCCGCCCTCCGTCGGCACGGTCAGCGGCCCCACTGGCGGGCCGTTCACGGTCAACGGGACCCACACGTACGCCGAGGAAGGGACGTACACGATCACCGTCACGGTCAGCGACGTCGACACGCCGACCAACACGGCCACCGCCACCTCGACGGCACATGTCGCCGATGCAGTACTGACGGCCGGCACCCTCACTCTGAGCACCGGGGTCGAGGGCGTGACGCCTGTGAATGCGGCGTTCACTTTCACCGACGCAAACACTGGCGCGCCCGTCTCGGACTTCACCGTCACGTGCAGCTGGGGAGACGGCTCCAGCTCGACGGGCACGGTCACCGGGAGCGGTGGCAACTACACGGCCACCTGCAGCCACGTCTACGACGAGGAAGGCTCCTACACGGTGACGGTGACCGTCAACGACGACGGCGGCAGCTCGACCTCGAGAAGCGGAACCTCGACAGTCGACGATGCCCCGTTGGCGGCGGTCTGCGCGGCAGCACCCGTCTCACCACAGGCGTTCAGCGGGAGCACCGCGACCTTCACCGACGCTGATCCGCACGGCATCGTCACCGACTACACGGCGACGATCAACTGGGGCGACGCCAGCCCGAACTCGGCGGGCACGATCACCGGCGGCCCGGGCCACGGCCCCTATACGGTCAGCGGCAGCCACACCTACACCTCGACCGGCTTCTTCACCGTCACGACCACGGCCACGGACCATCCGAGCTCGTCGACGGCCACCTGCCAGGTGCTGATCTTCGCGTTCGCTCCGGGCGGGGGCTCGTTCGTGGTCGGTGACCTGAACAGCGTTGTCGGCACCTCGGTCACGTTCTGGGGTGCGCAGTGGTGGAAGCTGAACACCTTGAGCGGAGGGGCTGCGCCTGCAGCGTTCAAGGGATTCGCCCGGAACCCGGCGACACCGAGCTGCGCCACCGGCTGGAGCACCGATCCGGGGAACAGCTCCAAGCCGCCGGACCCACCGCTGCCGGCGTTCATGGGCGTGATCGTCTCGAGCTCGATCTCCAAGCAAGGCTCGCAGATCTCCGGCAACACGCCGCACATCGCCGTCGTCCAGACGGAGCTCGGCTACGACAGCAATCCGGGCCACGCGGGAACCGGGAAGGTGGTCGCCCAGTTCTGCTAGCGACCAACATGGCAAGAGCTAAAGGGAGGGCCCTGGTCGGGGCCCTCCCTTTGTGTATCTAGCCTGCGCCGAGGGAGCACTCGGTCATGCGAAAACCGAGCACGGGATGCAGCTCGATGCCGTTCGGGGCGGCGTCGGACACGCCGTCGCCCGACTCGAAGAAGCCGACGCCTGTGATCGTGGCCTGCCCGCCGACACGGGTGAACGACCCGCGGTCCGGCGCACCGCACGCGGCGACGAGGGCAGCGCGCGCGTTACGCATGAGCGGCTGGACTTTGTTGCTCGCCCCGCGTATGCATGCGCTCGCCGGGAACTCGACGACCAACTTCCCGTGGGTCTTTGGATCGACGACGACTAGAAGGACGTCGCCGTCCCGCTCGAGCCCCATCTTGACGAGCCGAGCCGCGACTCGGTAGGTCGTGGTCTCGACGCCCTTGATACGCGTCCGCCGAGGACTCTTCGGAGCGGGTAGCCGGCGTAGTTCC
>VAXU01000125.1 GCA_005885125.1 Actinomycetota bacterium | reverse complement strand
CTCAACGCCGCCGATACCTCCACGGACGGGGTGCGCGTCGTCTCCGGCCTGGCCGACGTCGCCCGCGGACGGCTTCCCGGCGTCCTCCATGACGCCGCGGCCGTTCGGCTCGGCGGCGCGACGTATCTCTTCGGCGGCGGGAACGGAACCGCGCAGCTCGCGGCCATTTTGCGCATCGACCCGGTAACGAACGCCGTGACGCGCGTCGGCACGCTTCCGGTCGGAAGTTCCGATCTCGCCGCAGCCGCGGTCGGCGGCACGGCGTACGTCGTCGGCGGCTACACGGGCACGCGGTGGCTCGACACGATTCTCGCGTGGCGCCCGGGAGCGCAGCCGCGCGTCGTCGCGCACCTGCCGACCCCGCTGCGGTACGCGGCCGTCACCGCCGACGCGGACGAGCTCGTGATCGCCGGCGGCTCGACGCCGGCCGGAACGGCATCGCGGAGCGTCTACGCCTTCGATCCGCGCACGCGGACGCTGACGCACATCGGATCCTTGCCGCACCCGACGACGCATGCCGCAGCGGCGGCGTTGGGCGAGGTCGCGTACGTGATCGGCGGGCGCAGCGCCACCGTGAACACGCCGAGCACGCACATCGTCGCTGTCGACCCCGAGCGGCGGAAGATCGTCAACGCAGGACGCCTGCGCTTCCCGCGCAGCGATCTGGCCGCGGTCGGACTGAACGGGCGGATCGCGATCGCCGGCGGGCGCGGTCCCGGCGGCACGGTCGACTCCCTGGAACAGCTCGCCCCGCGGACGTCGACGTCGTCGAGCGTGCAGCGTCCGAACCGCGTCGCGCGCAAGGCGGTCCAGAACGTCTATGCGCACGACGCGGCCGGAATGCTGAGCCCCGTAGCGCGACGCGCGCGGCCGCTCGTCTACGTGCCCAACAGCCTCAGCGACACCGTCGACGAGATCGACCCCCGCACCTTCCGGGTCGTGCGCCAGTTCTCGGTCGGCGGGCTTCCCCAGCACGTCACGCCGTCGTGGGATCTGAAGACGCTCTACGTCCTCAACGACATCGGCAACAGCATCACGCCGATCGATCCGCGGACCGGAGCACCGGGAGAGCCGATCCCGGTCGACGACCCGTACAACATGTACTTCACACCGAACGGCAGATACGCGATCGTCGTCGCGGAGCGCCTGGCGCGGCTCGACTTCCGCTACGCGCACACGTTCGCCCTGCACAAGTCCGTCCCGACGCCGTGCCGCGGCGTCGACCACATGGACTTCTCGGCGGACGGACGCTACGCGGTCGCGAGCTGTGAGTTCTCGGGTGCGCTCGTGAAGATCGACATCGCGCATCAGCGGATCGCGCGCGTGATGTACCTCCGCGTCGGCTCGGTGCCGCAGGACGTGAAGCTGTCGCCGGACGGACGCGTGTTCTACGTGGCCGACCTGGTTCGCGGCGGTCTGTGGGAGATCGACGGCCGGCGCTGGACGATCATCGGCTTCCTTCCCACCGGCCGCGGCACGCACGGTCTGTACGCCAGTCGCGACGGGCGCTATCTCTACGCCACGAATCGCGCCGAGGGGAGCATCTCCGTCATCAGCTTCCGCACGCGCCGCGTCGTCAAGAAGTGGTTGATCCCCGGCGGCGGCAGCCCCGACATGGGAAACGTCTCGGCCGACGGACGCGTGCTCTGGCTGTCCGGGCGGTGGAGCGGAGTCGTCTACGCGATCGACACGCGCGATGGGAAGCTGCTCGCGAAGATTCCGGTCGGACAGGGCCCGCACGGCCTGTGCGTCTGGCCGCAGCCCGGACGCTACTCGCTCGGGCACACCGGCATTCTCCGATAGGAGGCGAACCGCGGCAACAGAACGTACGCGTCTGCCGGCCGTCTTGGGACTCGCCGTCGCCGGCGCGGTCGCCGTCGCAATCGCCGCAGCACGCCTTCCCGGCGCGGGCATCGCGCCGGCGTCGGTCGAGCACGGCGATACCGGCAGCATGCTCTTCCTGGCGGCGGCGGCTGCCGCGTTCGCGCTCTACGTCGTGGCTGTCGCGATTCTCGGCCGGCGCCACGCCGCGCTGTCGACGATCTGCGCGATCGCCGCGGCGATCCAACTGCTGCCGCTCGCAGGACCGCTGCTGCAGTCGCGGGACGTCTATGCGTACTGGGATTACGGCCGTCTCGCCGCGGAGCACGACGCGAACCCGTACGTGACCGCCCCGGACCGCTACCCGTCGGACCCCGCCTACGCGGCAATGGCGAAGGCCTGGCGGGCGACGCCGTCGGTGTACGGGCCGGGGTTCACGGTTGCCTCTGCGGGGATTGCGGAGGCCGCGGGAAGCTCGCGTGCCGACGCGGCGTGGACGTATCGGCTCGCGGCGGCGGCAGGGATGCTGGTCCTCGTCGGGCTCGCCGCCGTTCGCGCACGCCGCCGCGCGCTCGCGGCCGCCGTCGTGGGCTGGAATCCCCTGCTCGCTCTCCAGTCGGCCGGCGGCGGCCACAACGACGTGTGGATGATGGCGTTCGTCCTGGCCGCACTCGTGCTCGCCGACCGCGGGCGCACCGTCCTCGCCGGCGTGTCGTGGGCCGCGGCCGTCTTCGTCAAGTGGATCGTCCTCGGCCTGCTCCCGCTCGCCGTTCTCGCAGCGAGACGACAGCGCACGCTCTGGCTCGCGTTTGCGACTGGAGCAGTCGCGCTCGCGGCGGGTGCGTCTGCGCTGTTCGGAACGGGCTGGCTCACCGCGCTGTTCGCCGCGGGGGGCAGGCGATCTGCGTACAGCATCCCGTCGCGCTTGGCAGAGCTCGGCCTGCCGCGGCCGCTTGCACTGGTGATCGTCGCGATGGGTGCCGCGGCGGTGTTCGCGGTTCTCTGCCGTACCGCGTTTCGAGGGCGTGCGCGTCTCGGCGCCGGCGCGGTGCTGCTGCTGCTCGTCACACCGTGGCTGCTGCCGTGGTACACGGTTTGGGCGGTCCCGCTGGCCGCCGCGGACGAGGACGCCGCAGCCCGGTGGGTTGCGATCGCCCTGTCGGCGTACCTCCTCCCGGACCGCGTGCCGCTCTAATCCGAGCCCCGCTCTAATCCAGCTCCGCGAGGACAGCGTCGGACAGGCGCGGCCACGCCTCCAGGGCCCACGGGCCGAAGTCGTGATCCGTCAGGCAGCCCAGCGCGACCCCAGCATCGGGATCGACCCACAGGAACGTGCCGCTGCCGCCGAAGTGGCCGAAGGTCCGAGGTGAGTTGCGCGTGCCGGTCCAGTGCGGCGACTTCGCGTCCCGTAGCTCGAAGCCGAGCCCCCAGTCGTTGGGATCCATGCGCCCGATGTCGGGAAGGACGCCGCTCAGCCCCGGAAACTGCACCGTCGTCGCCTCGGCCAGTGTCTCGTCCGCCACGAGCCGCGGCGCCTGGAGCTCGGCGGCGAGCGCGAGCAGGTCGTCCAGCGTCCCGTGCAGCTCGGAAGCCGGCGAGCCGCGCAGCTCGGCGTGCATCCCGAGCGGGCGCAGGACGGCCTCTGCGAGATAGTCCGTGAAGGGGATCTCTGCGCGCGCGGCCACGTGTTCGGCGAGCACCTCGAACCCGGGGTTGGAGTAGACGCGCCGCCGCCCCGGGCGGCCGACGGGGCCGCCGGCCTCGAACGGGAGGCCCGACGCGTGGGCGAGCAGGTGGCGCACCGTCGAGCCGTCGGGGCCGGCGGGCTCGTCGAGGTCGATCGTTCCCTCCTCAGCCGCGACGAGCGCGGCGAGCGCGGTCACGAGCTTCGTCACCGAGGCCCAGCGGAAGACGCGCTCGCGCGGGCCGTGCGTCGCGAGACCCTGCGCAGAGCGGATCACGCCGACGGCTACGTAGGGCGCCGGCCAGGCCTCGACTTGCCGCAGCGCGTCCACGCGCGCGATGCTAGTGGCATGGAACGTTTTCTCGTCCCCTCCGGATCACCGTTTGAACAGACGATCGGCTTCTCCCGCGCCGTCCGCGTCGGACGCCATGTCTTCGTCGCGGGCACGGCACCCGTGATGCCCGACGGCGGAGACCCGCCGTCCGACGCCTACGGCCAGGCGCGACGGTGCCTCGAGATCGTCGCGACGGCGCTCTTAGAGACGGGCGCCGTCCTGGAGGACGTCGTGCGCACGCGCACGTTCCTCGTCAGAGCCGAAGACTGGGAAGAGGTCGGCCGCGCGCACGGCGAGTTCTTCGGCGACGTGCGTCCCGCGAGCACGATGGTCGTCGTCTCCGCGCTGCTCGACCCGCGCTGGCTGGTGGAGATCGAAGCGGACGCGATCCTCCAGGCCTGATGGCGAAGCAGATCTACCCGCCGTCGATCACGGGCAAGGGCTCGGGCTTCGCGACCGGCGGCAGCGTGCTCGACCACGCGTTCGGCACGAGCGACGCGTACACGCTCGGCGTCGAGGAGGAGTACATGCTGCTCGACGGCGAGACCTTCGATCTCGTCCAGCACATCGACACCGTGCTCGCGGCGGTGAGCGGCCACGAGCTCGAGGCGCGCATCAATCCGGAGCTGATGCAGTCCGTCCTCGAGATCGCGACGCCCGTATGCCACACGCCTGCAGACGTGGAGGAACAGCTCCGCAAGATCCGCGGCTACGTTTGCGAGGTTGCGCGCGCCCAGGGCCTGCGCGTCGGCTCGGCCGGGACGCACCCGTTTTCGCTCTTCGAGCGGCAGCGCATCACGGCGCGTGACCGTTACCGCAATCTCGTCGACCAGCTCCAGTACGTCGCACGACGGGAGCTGATCTTCGGGCTGCACATCCACGTCGCGGTCGACGACCCGGAGAAGGCGGTCCAGGTCGTCAACGGGCTGCTCTTGCACCTCCCGCAGCTCCTGGCGCTCTCCGCGAGCTCGCCCTTCTGGCGCGGCGAGCCGACGGGACTGTCGTCGTCGCGGCAGATGGTCTTCGCCGCGTTCCCCCGCTCCGGCCCGCCGCCGCGGTTCAAGGACTACGCGGACTACGCGGCGGTGGTGGGCCAGCTCGAGAAGACCGGCTGCATCGCGGACTACACGCACATCTGGTGGGACATCCGCCTGCACCCGCGGCTCGGAACGGTCGAGATCCGGATCTGCGACGCGACGACGCGGATGGAGGACGTCGTCGCGCTGACCGCCTACTGCCAGGCGCTGGTCAAGCACTACTGCGAGCAGTTCGAGCGCGGCGAGACGATCGCGTCGTACCACCGGATCCTGACGACCGAGAACAAGTGGCTGGCGGCGCGCTACGGGCTCGAGGCGCCGCTGATGGACCTCGCCACCGGGAAGCGGAACCGAGTGCCGGTCGCGAGGCTGATCCGGCGGGCCCTGAAGGAGATCGAGCCGCACGCGCGCGAGCTCGGCTCCGAGCGCGAGCTCGAAGGCGTGGGCGAGATCCTGGCGCGCGGGAACGGCTCCGACCGGCAGCTGCGAGTGTTCAACGCGAACCGTGACATCGTCGAAGTCGTCCGCGAGATCGCGGACGCGACCGAAGTCGCAGCTGTCCCCGTCTAGCGCCGCACCCTGCGGCCATGTCCCCAACGCGTCGCGGTGCCAGGCACCGTGCCGAATGTGTGACGGACGTTTTGGCTGAGCTTAGCCGGAGCAGCGAGCCGCACGACGTGGTGCACCCGCTTTTTCCGCCACCCTCAGTGCCAGGCACCGTCCCGGAGGTGTGACGCGGCACGCCCGGCTTCGTCGCGTCGTCGCCGGCCGGTTAGGCTGACGACATGCTGGCGGTGGGGCAGCAGGTTCCGGACACGTCGGTGTGGACTACGCCGAGCGAGCGGCGATCGATCGCCGAGCTCGTCGAGGAGGGCCGGGCGCTCTTCCTGTTCTACATCTTCGACTGGTCCTCGACCTGAACGAACGAGATGGAGCTCCTGCGTGACAGGAGCCAGGAGTTCGAAGCGGCGGGCGTGCGGGTGTTCGGGATCTCCCGCGACTCTCCGTGGACGCACATCTCCTGGGCGCAGGCGCTCGGCCTGAACTTTCCGCTGCTCTCGGACTGGAATGCCGACGCGGTGCACGCGTTCGACGTCGCGCGGGAGTTCCGCGGTTTCGCCGACGTGGCCGAACGGTCCGCCTTCCTCGTCGACGAGGACGGTACGGTGCGCGGCGCATGGCAGTACGACACCTCCGAGGTGCCGGACTTCAACGCGTTGCTGGCAGCCGCGCAGGCTTCGTAGGGCTCGCCTGCGCGCTCTACCTCGCCGCGGGGATCTCGGCGACGTGGCCCGCCGTGCTGCATGCGCGCACGGACTTTCTCTCGGGCGGCGCGCCGAGCCGCGGCGAGGCGGCTCCCGGCGACCATCTGCAGACGCTCTACCACTGGTGGCTCGTCGGCCACCAGCTCGAGCACGGCCGTGCGCCCTGGCTCGATCCGTATTCGTTCCGGCCGGAAGCGAAGGCGCAGGAGAACTTTCCCGGCTGGCCGTTCGGCTTCCTCTTCTGGCCGGGCAGCGCGGTGTTTGGGCTCGTCGTCGGGTGGAACCTCGTGCAGCTGCTCGTGTATGCGCTCGCGGGGCTCGTCGCGTGCGCCTGGCTGCGTGAGCTCGGACTGCCGCGCGGTCCGGCACTCGCAGGGGGGCTGGCATTCGCGATCGCGCCTTACCGCGTCGAGCAGAGTGTGGGCCACCTGCTCGGCCCGATCTCCGTGCTGCTGCCGCTGGCGCTGTGGGCGTTCGAGCGCGCGCGGCGCGGAAGCGGGTGGTGGTCGGTTCTCTCCGCTGCGGCGCTCGCGTCGATCCCACTCTCCGGTCAGGTGCACCTCGCCCTGGGTGCGATCCCGTTCTTCCTCGCCTACGCGCTCGTCCGCGCGCCGCGGCGCTGGCCGCAGGCGCTCGCGTGCATCGCGGCAGCTGTCGGCGCCGGCATCCTCGTCAGGCAGGCGGTGATCGTCAGCTCGACCCAGGAGGGCGGCCGCTCGCTCGACGAGGTGTCCCTCTACTCCGCGCGCTGGAGCGACTTCGTCACGCGCCACGTCGACCACGGACGGAGCGAGCAGTTCGTGTTCATCGGCCGGGTGACGCCGCTGATCGCGCTCGCAGGGCTCGCGCTGCTCCTGCGCGCGCGACGGTTCGGTCTCGCCGCGCTGCTCGGGCTCGGTGCGCTCGTGCCGATCCTGCTCGCCCTCGGAACGAGAATCCCGCTGTACGGCATGCTCTGGCACGCGTTCCCCCCGTTCCGCTTTCCGCGTGTGCCCGAACGCCTCCTCCCGATCGCGTGCCTCTGCATCGCCGCGCTCGTCGCGCTGGCTGTCGCGCGCGCGCGCACCGTCGCCGTCGCAGTGCTGGCGATCGCGGTCCTCTTCGTCGATCTGCACACGCGCGTGTACGGGAGGTCCTTCGCCGACAAGGCCAACGCGGCGTATGCGGCGCTGCCGAACCACACGCGCGGCCGGCTCCTCGAGCTGCCCGTCTTCGACCCCGGCGTCCACTATAGGTCGGCGTATCTCTGGTACGACACTCGCGTCCGCTTACAGCGGCGCGGCGGCTACTCGACGACTGACCCGAAGACCGCAAAGTCGACTGCGCGCCGGCTCGAGCGGCTCAACTGCGGCGACTGGAGCGGGAACACGGCGGCCGTGCTCGACCGGCTCGGCGTCGAGTGGATCGCGTTCCATCGCGGCCTCTTCGTCAAGAACTCGGCGGTTCCGGACACGACGTATTTCGCATGGCAGGGTCTCGCCCGCCACGGCTGGGCGGCGGAGGAGGCGAGCGGTGTCGTGTGGATGTTCGGCCGGCGTCCCGGACCGCCGCAATCGCTGTCGGAGCCCGACCGTCAGCGCGCGTTCTTCTGCCAGGGTTGGTACGGCCCGACGCCGCCCGTGCGCGGCCGCTTCATGAGCGAGGAGCACGCGCCGTTCTGGGTGTACGGGAGCGGGAGGCTGCGGCTGTCCTTCGCGTCGTCGACGCTGCCGCGGACGTTCACGGTCGACGGCCAACCCCAGCCGGGACCGTTGCTTCGGCTCGGGCGCGCGGACTGGCACGTGATCACCGTCGACGTGCCGCACCTCGTCCCGTATCGCCAGAAGAGAGTCGGTCTCTTGCTGCGCGGCCTCCTTACATGCCCATCGAGTGGTAGCCCGAGTCCACGTACAGGATCGTGCCCGTGACGTTGCGCGCGTCGTCAGACAGCAGATAGGCGGCGGCGGCGCCGACGTCGTCCGCCTCGATGTGACGGCGAAGCGGCGAGCGCTCCTCGACGATCGCCTCCATCGTCGGAAATCCCGCGATCGAGCGTGCCGCGAGCGTGCGCACCGGGCCGGCCGAGATCGCGTTGACCCGAATCGACTTCTGCCCGAGATCCCACGCGAGATAGCGCACCGACGCATCGAGCGTCGCCTTCGCGACGCCCATCACGTTGTAGTGCGGAACGGTTCGCTCGCCGCCGAGGTACGTCATCGTCAGGATCGCACCGCCGCCGCGCGCCTCCATCAGCGGCTCGGCCGCGCGCGCACATGACACCAGCGAGTACGCGCTGATGTCGAGCGCGAGCCAGAACCGGTCGCGCGGCGTATCCGTGAAGCGACCCTCGAGATCCTCGGCGGCGGCGTACGCGACCGAATGGACGAGGAGATCGAGGCCGCCGTCGAATGTCTCGGCGACCTCGCGGAAGACGCGCTCGATGTCTTCGTCCGAGCGGACGTCGCACTCCGTGACGAGCGGGCTCGACACGGACTCGGCGAGGTCGCGCACGTTCTTCTCGATCCGCTCGCCCTGATACGTGAAGGCCAGCTCGGCGCCGCCCGAGCTGAGCCGCTTCGCGATCGCCCAGGCGATCGAGCGGCGATTCGCGACGCCCAGAACCAAACCGCGCTTTCCCTCGTAGGACCCGGTCACTGCCCGAGCATAAATCCCTTCCGCTACATTGCGTCCCCTTGCGCCGTTCAGTGGGTCTGATCGCGGTCGCGGCGGCGCTGGCGTCGGCGGTCCCGGCCGGAGCGGCGCTCCAGCCCATTCGGCGCAGCTCGCACGAGACCACGCTGCCGCGCGTCCGGGCCGGCGTGATCCACGTCCCGGTTGGACACCGGAACGATCGCATCCGCGTGCTCGTCACCCTACCGCTGCCGCCGCTCGCTGCCGCGTACGGGCGCACGTTTGCCGCCACGGCCGCAACGACCAGGCTCGACGTCGCAAGCGCCGCCTCACGCCGCTACCTGGCGCGCGTCGTGACCGCACAGGACCGCGCAGCCGTGCAACTCCGCCGTGCGATCCCGCAGGCGCGGATCGAGGAACGGTTCCAAGTCGTCCTCGACGCGCTGACGGTCGACCTCCCGGTCGCAAGACTCCCCGCACTCGTGCAGCTCGGCTTCGTGTCGAGGGTGTACCCGAGCCTGCGCTACACGCTCGACACGAACCGGAGCCCCTCCGTGATCGGCGCGGACGTGCTGCACGAGACGACCGGCGCGCGCGGAGAGGGCATCAAGATCGGGATCGTCGACGACGGCGTCGATCCGACGAACCCGTTCTTCAATCCGACCTCGTTTGCGTATCCCGCCGGCTTCCCGAGGGGCGGCACGACCTGGACGTCGCCCAAGGTGATCGTCGCGCGCGTCTTCCCGGGGCCGACCTCGGGTCGCGGGGGGCGGCTCGCAGTCGACCCGGCGGCGTCTTTCCACGGCACGCACGTGGCCGGCATCGCCGCCGGCAACGCGGGGACCTGCTCCCCGGGGGGCTCCGACCATCCGCCGACCTGCGGACTGTCGGGCGTGGCGCCGCGAGCGTACCTCGGCAACTACCGCGTGTTTACCGTGCCGACCCCGGTCGGCATGGTCGCGGACACGCCGGAGATCGTGGACGCCTTCGAATTCGCCGTGCGCGACGGGATGGACGTCATCAACTTCTCCGGCGGTGGCCCGGCGACCGAGCCCGCAAACGACGCGCTGATCGCAGCGGTGCGGAACGTGGTCGCAGCCGGCGTCGTCCCCGTGATCGCAGCCGGGAACGACCGAGACTCGTTCGGCCTCGGAACGGTCGGCTCGCCGGGCAGCGCGCCTGACGCGATCACGGCCGCGGCGGTTTCGAACACGCACGTGTTCGAGCCGACGATGAGCATCACCGCACCGGGTGCTCCGACGGCGGTCGAGGGCATCCCCATCGCGAGTGCCGGCGGGGACTACTTCCCCACGGCGTTCGGCTTTGAGTCGCACGTCCTCGTCGACATCGGCACGCTGACGACACAGGGCGGCAGCGCGGTCGACCGGCGCCTCTGCGGCCCGGACGACGACCCGAACAACGACGCGAGCTCGCCGCTCGCGCCCGACACTCTGCGCGGGGACATCGCGCTCGTCACTCGCGGCCACTGCACGTTCGCGTCCAAGGCGGCCCGCGCTGCGAGCGCGGGCGCCGTCGGGATCGTGGTCGTCGACAACCGCACAGGCGAGGCCGACCCGATCGGACTCCGGCTGGAGATTCCCGGCGGCAAGATCTCCGACCTCGACGGGGCGCAGCTCCGGGCCTACCTGGACGCGCACGGCGGCTCGGCCCCTGTGACGGTCGGCAGCACGATCGATCAGGTCGAGACCGGGCGGAGTGGAATCGTCACCGACTTCTCGTCGGCGGGACTGACCAGCTTCGACGAGCTGCTGAAGCCCGACGTCGCCGCCCCCGGCGGGCAGATCCTCTCGTCGACGCTGCCGTCGTTCACGGGCGGCCCGCCGTTCGCCGTCTTCGACGGGACGAGCATGGCCGCGCCGCAGGTCACCGGCGCCGCGGCGCTCCTCATCCAGCTGCATCGGACGTGGGGCCCGCAGCAGATCAAGTCCGCGCTCGTCTCGACCGGCGGCCCGGCCTGGGCCGACACGGCGCGGAGCAAGGAAGCGCCGGTGATCCTCGAAGGGGGCGGCCTGATCAACATCCCGCGCGCGACCGACCCGAAGGTGTTCACGGAGCCCGCCTCACTCTCGTTCGGCAAGGTCGACGTCACCCGCAGCGCGGGGAGTCGCGCGCTGCTCGTCCGCGTGACGGACGCAGGCGACGGCACCGGGACGTGGACGGTCGCACTGGATCCACAGGCCGCGACTGCAGGCGCGTCACTGGACCTCCCGCCGCTCGTCACCGTCCCGCCGGGCGGCGAGGGCGAGCTCGTCGCGATCGGGCGCGCCGGCAAGGGCGCGAGCCCGGGCTGGAACTACGGGTTCATCGTGCTCCGCCGCGGCGACGTGAGCAGGCGCGTCCCGTACGCGTTCGACGTCTCGAGGCCGGCACTCGCCGAGGTGGACGCGCAGAAGCTGAAGACGTTCACACTCGGCGACACGATCAACGGCGCCAACCGCGTCTCCGTCTACTGCTGCCCGAGCGAGCCGTTCGGGCCGCCGCCGGACTACGTCGGAACGCTCCGTCATCCAGGCGTCCCCGAATTCGGCGGTCGATCCGTGGCTGCTCGGATCGAAGGACGAGCGCGACGTCCAGGGCTACGCGGGCACGCCCGTGAACCAGAACGACCTGATGATCGACTATGCGTTCGACATCGGCGCCGCCGGTGCTGCGTTCCCGCTGCAGAAGCAGTACTACGTCGCCGTCGACTCTGCGAGCGATCCGTTCACCCACGCGTCGCTTCCCGGCAGGTACGAGCTGCGCTCCTGGCAGAACGACCTGAAGCCGCCGGTCGCGCGCGTGCTGACCCTCCGCGTCGCCGCGGGACGGCCGACGATCGTCGCGCGCGTCCTCGACGCGAAGTCCGGTGTCGATCCGCTCTCGCTCACGATCGCGTACAACGGCGCGCTCGTCGGCGCTTCGCTTTACGACCCCGTGTCGGGACTGGCTGTCTTCTCGCTGCCGCCTGTAGCGCCGACGATTCGCGCCGGCAAGACGCGCCTCGCGATCACGGCGTCCGATTTCCAGGAATCGAAGAATCTCGCGACGATCGGCAGCGACCTGATGCCGAACACCGTGTTCAAGGCCGTGACGCTGCGGGGCGTAAAAGGGCCGGCGCTGACCTGGCTCTCGCCACGCGCAAACCAGTGCGTCCGTGGGAAGCGAGTGGAGCTCTCCGTGGCCGCCGGCTCGACTGCGCGTGTGACGTCTGTGCGCTTCTTCGCCGACGGACGGCAGGTCGCGACCAGCCGGGGCGGTGCGGCTGACCTATTCTCGGCAACGTGGCGGACCGGCAAGACCACGAAGGGACGGCACGCGCTCGTCGCGGTCGCGACGGACACCGCCGGCAAGCACGTCTCCTCAGCCCGGACGATCCGCATCTGCCGGTAGAGCGCGTCGCCGTCGTCACCGGAGCGTCGAGCGGGATCGGCGAGGCGATCGTGCGCGCTCTGGCGGCGCGAGGCTGGCGCTGTGTCCTCGTCGCGCGCCGGGAGGAGCGGTTGCGGCTGCTCGCAGAGGAGCTGAACGGCGAAGCGGAGGTGTGCGACGTCGGCGACCGCGCGGCCGTCGAGCAGACGGCGGAGCGTGTTCGTGCCCGCCACGCGGCGATTCATCTGCTCGTCAACAACGCCGGGATTCCCGGCCGCGCCAGCTTCACCTCGATCGAGCCAGACCGGCTGGAAGCGCTCATGCGCGTCAACTACCTGGGGCCCGTCTGGTGCCTGCGCGCGTTCCTGCCGTCGCTAGAGGCCGCAGCGGGCGCCGACGTCGTCAACATCGTGTCTGTCGCCGGCACCGTCGCGTTCGGGCCGGCCGGACCGTACTCGGCGTCGAAGCATGCTGAGCTCGCCTTCTCGCGCGCCACGGCGGGAGAGCTCCGCGCGCGCGGGATTCGGGTCCACACCGTCAGTCCCGGCTTCGTCGAGACCGAGGGATTCCCGCAGCGCACAGCCCTGCGGAGCGCGCTCTTCCGCCGGCTCGTGATCGAGCCCGACGATGTTGCGAGGCACGTGCTCCGCGTCGTCGACCGCGACAAGCGCGAGACGTTCGTTCCGCGGTACTACCGTCTCGCGGCGCTCGCGCAATCGATCGCACCGAGTCTCGTCGCGCGCCTCGCCGGACGTTCCGGCTATCGCCGCGACTCTTAGTTCCGGTGCAGGACGTACCAGGCCGACTCGGCGACGTATCCCTCGCGGCCGCCGGGTGAAAGCGCTGCCACTCGGTCGCGTTCCTCGCCGCTGCAGCCGGCGAGCTCGAGGTACGAGTCGAGCTCGCGCGGCTCGGTCCGGTGGCTCCTGGTCTGGAGCACGAGCCCATTCGCCTCGAACAGATGGCGCAGGTCGACGTCGGGCAGCAGGCGCGTATGCGACCGGTCGCGCGCCCGTTCGAAGCGATCGACCTCCATCGCCGCGAGCGGGTCGATCGGCGCAATCTGATCTTCGACAACGATCGTGCCGCCCGGTCTCGTGACACGGACGAGCTCGGCGACGACGAGCTCCGGACGCGCGATGTGATGCAGCGTCCTCCGGGTCGCGGCGAGGTCGAACGAGAACGAGTCGAACGGCAGTGACGTCGCGTCGCCCTCGATGAACGTCACGTTCGCCGGCGCCGTCGCGCGCGCCGCGTCGAGCAGCTCCGGGACGGGGTCCACGCCGACGACCTCGCGGACGAGCGGCGCCAGTGCGAGCGCGAGCGTGCCGGCGCCCGTGCCGACGTCGAGTGCGCGCTCGTCGCCGGACGGATTGAGCAGCGTGCGCAGCTCTTCCCGGACAGTGTCGATCTGCTCGGCGCTATGCGCAGCGACGCGATCGGCGGTCCGGCCGAAGCGTTCGCGGACGTCGTCGATGTTCGTCACTTTCGCGCCTCCCGGCGGGCGAGCTCGAGCGCCTCCGCGCGTGTGGAGATCGTGCCGACCGCGCGCTCCTCGGCGATCAGGTCCAGCAGGCGACCCACCTCAGGCCCAGGCGGGAGGCCGAGCTCGTCGCCCCGCACGAGCGGCTCCGCGAAATCGGCGGCGCGCGCGTGCTCGACCGCGGGCACGAGCTCCGGCGCGCCGAGGAACGCGAGCGCATCGACGGCCCACGGCTCGGTCGAGCGCCGGAAACGGTGGATCGCGCGGCCGGAGGCATCCGCGGGCCGCTC
>VAXU01000124.1 GCA_005885125.1 Actinomycetota bacterium | reverse complement strand
CGGCCGCACGCTTGCTCATGGGTTTCTCGCAGAGGACATGCTTGCCGGCCTCGACGGAACGGATCGACCACTTGCAATGCAGGTTGTTCGGCAGGGAGATGTAGACCGCCTCGACGTCGGCGTCCTCGAGCAGCGCCTCGTACGAGCCGTACGCGCGCTCGATCCCCCACTCCTGCGCGTATTCCTCGGCGCGCTGCTTGTCTCGGCTTGCGACGGCGACGAGATCGACCTTCTCCGAGGCGTGCGCACCGGGAATGACCTTCCGATTGATGTCCGCGGTCGAGAGGATCCCCCACTTCACCGCATCGCCTAGCCCCATGACGGCTCCGTCATCGGCCGAAACGCCGTTTCGAGGATCCGGAGCGCGACCTCTCCGTGGAGCGTGGTCATGTGGCCTCCAAGGGTCGAAGGGCTGGATAGAGCGCGCGAAAGCGGCGAAAGCCTTCCTCGTAAGCGCGACTCCATTCGGGGACGGGCTCGATCGTTTCACGCACGCGGACGCAACGCTCGACGGCCTCGTGCACGTCGACGAAGACACCGGCCGCAACACCGGCGAGCAGCGCCGCGCCGTACGCCGAGCCTTCCTCGACGGCGGTGCGTTCGAGCGGCAGGCCGAGCACCGAGGCGACGATCCGCAGCCAGAGGTCGCTCCGCGCACCGCCGCCGGACACGCGGCCGACCTCTGCGCGCACGCCCAGCTCGGCGAGCAGCTCGAGCGAATCTCGTAGACCGTAGGCAACGCCCTCCAGCACGGCCCGGACGAGGGCGCCGCGGTCGTGACGAAGGGAGAGGCCGGCGAAGGCGGCACGCGCCGACGGGTCGGCGTGGGGCGTCCGTTCGCCGGCGAGGTACGGCAGGAAGACGAGTCCCTCCACGGTCGGCGACCAGCGCGCAGCCTCCGCGGTCAGAATCTCGAAGCCGTCCGGCGTGCCGAGCGCGTCGCGTAGCCAACGGAGCGCGCCGGCGGCGGAGAGCATCACGCCCATCGCATGCCATCCGCCCGGAACGGCATGGCAGAAGGCGTGGACGCGCCCCTGTGCGTCGGCCGCGAACGCCGGTAGCGCTGCAAAGACGACGCCGGACGTTCCGAGAACGACCGAGGCCGGCCCCTCACGGTCGACGCCGACGCCGAGTGCTGCCGCCGCCTGGTCGCCGGCTCCCGGCGCGCCGGGAACGTCGGGCGATTCGAAGACGGGCGGTAGCCATTCGCCCGGAACCTCCAGCGCCGCCAGCATCTCCTCGCTCCATCGTCGCCCGGCGACGTCGAAGAGGAGCGTTCCGGACGCGTCGGCGACGTCGATCGCGCGCTCGCCCAGCAGCCGCAGGCGCACGTAGTCCTTCGGCAGCAGGATCGACGCGATCTGCCCGTACACGTCTGGCTCGTTGTGCCGGAGCCAGAGAAGCTTCGGGGCCGTGAAGCCCGTCAACGCGCGATTCCCCGTCAGCTCGATCAGCCGCGAGAAGCCGATCCGCTCCTCGATCTCGGCGCATTCCGCCGCGGTTCGCTGATCGTTCCAGAGGATCGCGGGCCGAAGCACTCGATCGGACGCGTCGAGGACGACGAGCCCGTGCATCTGACCGGAGAGTCCGATTCCCGCGGGCTCGACGCCGAGCGCCGCGAGGGCCTGCTCGCTCGCGCGCCACCAGTCCTCGGGCTCCTGTTCCGACCACCCCGGCTGCGGCGTTGCAAGGCCGTACGAGCACTCCGCGCGCGCGATCACCGCGCCGTCGGACGGGGAGATCGCAACGGCCTTCGCACCGGTCGTGCCGACGTCGAGGCCGACGAGCGCGCCGGTCACGTCGAGCTCGGAGATCGAGCCTCCTGCCTCAGGCGCCGAGCGCGGCGTACACGAGCTCGTACGCGGCGACGGCCTCCTTGTTCCGCTGCGCCTCGCGCAGCGCGGCGTCGTCGATTCGCGCCGCGACAGAATCGATAAAGCGCCACTGAAGCACGCTCCGGCGCACCGCGTCGACCGCGTCCTCGGTGTACGGATAGAGGTCGAAGCCGAGCCGCTCACCCTGCTCGCCGTACCCGGCGCGCCGGAGCTCGATCGCAAGCTCGAGCGTCTCCATGAACGCGGTCGCGCCGACCATGTTGTCGTCGTCGAACGTTCCCCAGCCCGAGTTGGCGTGGTGGTGCCCGAGCAGCCCTTCCGCGGCGAGCAGCGCCGCGTACTCCGCGAGGTTTTCGCCGTTCATGATCAGGTGCTGCCAGTCCATGTTCACCTTGACGTTGTCGAGTCCCTGCGCGCGGAGCTTGTGGATGACGTGCAGCGTCATGCCGATGTTGCGCATGAAGATCTTCATTGCAGGCTCTGAGTTCTTGTGCTCGAGGAAGAGGAAAATCCCGCGCTCCCTACACCGTTGCGCGGCCTGTCCGATCCCATCCACGAGCCACGCCCACGACTCGGCGTACGGTGTCTGAAACGGGTAGTTGTAGCCTTCGATCCCCGGCCAGATGATGAAGTGGGCGCCGAGCTCGCCGGAGAAGTCGATCGCGTCGAGCGTCCGCTTCACGGCTTCGTCGCGAGTGGCCGGGTCCGGGGAGACGAGGCCCCCCTTTCCGAACCGCGGGTCGAGATGGAGCCCCGTCGCGACGCAGTAGACGTCGTGCCCGTCGAGCGCCCCAGTCACCTCGTCGAGGTTCTCCGCACTCAGCTCCTGCGGGTAGTGGAACTCGTAGCCGTCGATCAGGTCTCCGAGACCTTCGACAGCTCGCCGCACGCGTTCGGCTGTCGTCTCGCCCGCCCTCTGCGGTTGGTAACCACCAGGCACGAAGCGGGTGACCATGGGCCCGAACGCCCAGATTCCGAGCGAGGTCTTCATGTCGCGCCCCTCCTGTGCCTGTGAGCCCCCTGTGGTCGTCGAGCGGCCTAGTATCACGCGCGCGTGCAGCAGACGAGTCGTGAAGGAGATCCTGTGACCGCCAACGACCTCCGCGAGATCGGCGTGGGCATGCTGGGCTATGCGTTCATGGGCAAAGCGCACTCCAATGCCTTCCGCAAGATCGCCTACATGATGTGGCCTCCGCCGCTCAGGCCGCGGCTCGTGGCGATTGCCGGCCGGAACGAGGAGGCGGTCGCCGAGGCTGCGAGACGCTACGGCTTCGACCGCTGGACGACGCAGTGGCAGGAGCTCGTCGCGGACCCCGAGATCGGGCTCGTCGACAACTTGGGGCCAAACGATTTGCACGCGGCCCCGACGATCGCTGCCGCCAGAGCGGGCAAGCACGTGGTCTGCGAGAAGCCCCTTGGACGTGACGCAGACGAGAGCTACGAGATCTGGCGTCGCGTCGCGGCGACCGGCGTCAAGCACATGTGCGCGTTCAACTACCGCTTCGTCCCCGCCGTGCGCCTCGCGCGAGAGATGATCGACGCAGGCGAGCTCGGTGAGCTGCGTCACTTCCGGGGCCGTTACCTACAGGACTGGGGCGACACCACCGAACGCGTCTGGCGCTTCGACCGCGGGGCCGCCGGCTCGGGAGCCCTCGGCGATCTCGCGGCTCACGTGGTCGACCTCGCTCGCTACCTCGTCGGGGAGATCGAAGCCGTCGGAGGCTTCGTGCGAACGTTCATCCCGGGGCGCGAGGTCGACGACGCCGTCGAGGCGACGGTCGAGTTCCAGAATGGCGCCGTCGGCACCATCGAGGCGACTCGACTCGCACTCGGCCGGCGAAACGCGTTTCAGTGGGAGATCAACGGCTCGAATGGGTCCCTGTTCTTCGACATGGAGCGGCTCAACGAGCTGCAGGTCTTCCGCGCCGACGGGGATCGGGCACGCGGCTTCAAGAGCGTGCTCGTCACGGAGCCCGATCACCCGTTCTCGGAGTACTGGTGGCCGCCGGGCCACATCCTCGGCTGGGGAGACACCTTCGTCCACGAGTTGCACCACATCCTGGCCGCGATCGCCGGCGACACCGACGTCGCACCCCACGGAGCTACCTTCGAGGACGGGTACCGCGCGGCCGAGGTCTGCGACGCAGTCGTCCGCTCGAGCGAGAACGGAAAGCGAGAAGCGGTCGCGTATCGCATGGGGCCCGATACGGACGAGATGCGTGCCGAATTGACCTGAACACTTTCGCGATTCGTAATAGAGTCTCTGAGACCACCAGCAAGGAGGGTGCAGTGAAGGGAGTTACTGGGAAGGCGACGAGGATTCTTCTCACCGTCGCCGTCGCCGGTGTAGCCGTCGCGGTGGCTACCGGCGCAACAGCCAAGAAGTCCGCGAACATCCAGGTCTGCGTCCTGCTTCCGGACACCAAGTCGTCTGTCCGCTGGGTGCAGTTTGACGCGCCGGACTTCGCCAAGGCCCTGAAGGCCGCCGGAGTGACCTACTCGATCACGAACGCGCTGAACGATCCGCAGAAGATGGTCTCGCAGGCCGATGCGTGCCTGGCGGCCGGGGCGAAGGTGGCCGTCGTGACCGACATCGCCCAGGGCACGTCGATCGCGATCGAGAAGAAGTTTGCAGCGGCAGGCGGGTCGTCGATCGACTACGACCGTCAGGTGGTCGGCGGCATCGCGAAGGTCTACGTGACTTTCGACGGTAAGGCCGTCGGCGCCGCCCAGGCCAAGGGCGTCGTCAAGGCTCTGAAGGGCAAGTCG
This sequence comes from Actinomycetota bacterium, assembly GCA_005885125.1. GTDB lineage: Bacteria > Actinomycetota > Thermoleophilia > Gaiellales > Gaiellaceae > 3-1-20CM-4-69-9. The sequence continues at coordinate 8,256 of VAXU01000124.1, read as the reverse complement.
AAGCCGGTCGTCGCCGAGCTCTGGGGCGGGCCAACCGACCAGAACGCGTTCTGGTTCAAGAGCGGGAACGACGCTGTTCTGAACCCGCTGTTCAAGAACAAGACACTGACCAAGGGCCCGCAGCAGTTCGTGCCCCTCTGGCTGGCCACCAACGCTGCGCCGATCTTCACGCAGATGCTGCTCAAGACGAACAACAAGATCGACGGAGCCATCGCGGCGAACGACAACATCGCCGGCGCCGTGGTCGCCACTCTGAAGGCGAAGCACCTGAAGCCGATCGCGCTGTCGGGACAGGACGCGACGAGTCAGGGTGTGCAGAACATCATCTCGGGCTGGCAGTCGATGACCGTCTACAAGTTCGTTCCCAACGAGACCAAAGCGGCCGCCGCGGCGGCCGTCGCCCTGCTCAGGGGCAAGAAGGTGCCGGGCATCAACGGGTTCCGCAAGAACGGCAGCAAGAAGGAGCCGACGATCGCCCTGCCGGTAATCTCGATCACCAAGGCGAACTACACGCGCCTCTTCAAGGACGGGTTCCTGAAGAAGAGCGACGTCTGCATCGGGGTGTACAAGAAGTACTGCAAGTAGAGATCCGGTAGCACCGAGGTGGAGGCGCCCCAACGGGGCGCCTCCACCGGCTTTGTGGTAGGAAACGCGCCACCGTGAACGGGACGCCGATCCTCCAGCTCCGGGGTATCTCCAAGTCGTTCGGCTCGGTGCAGGCCCTCTCCGACGTCGACTTCGAGGTCCTGAACGGAGAGGTGATGGCGCTGGTGGGCGACAACGGCGCCGGGAAGTCGACCCTGATCAAGTGCATCGCCGGAATCCACGGCTTCGACAGCGGCGAGATCCTCTTCGACGGCAAGCCTGTCAGCATCCACGGCCCGAAGGACGCGGCCAAGCTGGGAATCGAGGTCGTCTACCAGGACCTCGCACTCTGCGACAACCTGGACGTGGTTCAGAACATGTACCTCGGCCGCGAGGAGCGCGACTGGCTCTACCGCTTGAAAGAGCCGGTCATGGAGCAGCGCACGGCCGAGACACTGAAGTCGCTCGCCGTCACCACGATTCGCTCGATCCGCCAACCCGTCGCCTCGCTCTCGGGAGGCCAGCGCCAGTCGGTGGCGGTGGCGAAGGCCGTCCAGTGGAATTCCCGGCTCGTCATCCTGGACGAGCCCACGGCCGCGCTGGGCGTCGCGCAGACGGCGCAGGTGCTCGAGCTCGTGAAGCGCCTCGCCGATCAGGGCCTCGCCGTGGTGCTCATCTCGCACAACCTGCACGACATCTTCGAGGTGGCCACGCGGATCACCGTTCTGCGCCTCGGTCGCGACGTCGGCGTCTACGAGCGACAGCAGACCACCCAGCAGGAGGTCGTGCAGGCCATCACCGCCGGCATCCCGACCAAGGTCTCGGGCATCGCCGAGACCGACGCCGAGGCGATCTTGTGAGCTCGGACGTGGACGTCGCCGCTCCAGGCGTCCCGCTGCCCGAAGGGGACGAGGCCGAGGAGCACGCCGGGATCTGGCGCCGGGCCTACGACAACGTGAAGACGGGCAACCTCGGCATCGTGCCCATCGTCATCGGTCTGGTGCTGATCGTCGTCTTCTTCAGCTTCAAGGCCACGAATTTCTTCACCGCCGACAACTTCAACAACATCGTGGTCCAGATGGCGGGGACGTGCATGCTTGCCTTCGGCGTCGTCTTCGTGCTCTTGCTGGGAGAGATCGATCTCTCGATCGGGTACCTGAGCGGGATAGCGGCCCTGACGGTCGCCGAGTTCCAGCTTCCGGGTAGCGGCCACCAATACCCTGGACTCGTCGCGATCGCGATCGCAGTGGGCCTGTGTACGCTCATTGGCGGCGTCCAGGGCTCGATCGTGGCCCGTGTCGGCGTCCCGTCGTTCGTCGTCACGCTCGCAGGTCTCCTGATCTGGCAGGGAGTCATCCTGCAGGTGCTCGAGATAAAGGGCGTGATCGTGATCCAGGACAAGTGGATCAACGACACGGCGATCTATTACTTCTCGGCCGCCGCGGGGTGGATCATCGCAGCCGTCGTCACCGGTCTCTACACCTTCGTCACGCTGGGCAATGTGTTAGGCAAGCGCCGCGCCGGCGTGGCGATCCGAAGTCCGCTGCTCGTTGTCGCCAAGGTCGCCGGCATCGCGTTCGTGACCTTCGGGACAGTGGCCATCTCCAACCACGCCGCGGTGCCAAACGGGCTGCCTCTGGCCGGCGTCCTCGTCGTCATCTTCCTCATCGGCCTGACCTACCTGGCCAAGCGGACCCCATTCGGCCGCCACGTCTACGCCGTCGGCGGCAATGCCGAGGCGGCGCGTCGCGCCGGCATCAACGTCGCCCGCATCCGCATCCTCGGCTTCATGATCTCTGGCGCCATGGCCGGGGTCGGAGGCGTGATCCTGGCCGCGCGGCTGAACTCCGTCGACCTGAACGTCGGCGGCGGCACGCTCCTGCTCGACGCGATCTCGGCTGCGGTCATCGGCGGCACGAGCCTGTTCGGCGGCCGGGGCGAGGTGCGCAGCGCAGTCATCGGCTCACTCGTAATCGTGACGGTCTCGAACGGCCTCGACACGGCGGGCTACAAGACCGGAACGATCTACATCGTGACGGGTGTCATCCTCCTGCTCGCCGTAACGCTCGACACCATCGCGCGCAGGTTGCAGGCCAAGTCCGGCCGCTGAGGCCCTAACGCCGAGCGGTGCCCGCGAAGTAGCGCTCTGCGAGCGCCCAGGCCTGCTTGCCGACCTTCGATCCGATCCTCCGGCCCGCGAAGTCGTCGGCGGCGATGTGGATGCCGCCGTAGAGGCGCGAGATCCCTGCCTGGTCGGCCGCGTCGAAGTACGTCGCCCACGAGAGCGTCAGCGGCGCGCTCGGCCCGCGCTCGAACTTGAGGTAGCCGGGGGCGAAGGTCTGCGTGAACTCACCTCCGGGAAAGTACGGACTGCCGGTGTACGCCGCGAGCACCTCGGCGGCAGCGCGGCTGAACGTGCTGTGGCCGGAGATGAAGCCGGGGAAGGCAGGGGTCACGAAGGTCGCCTTCTGATAGGGCACCCACCGCTCGCCGAGGATCCAGCCGGCGCCGCTCACCTGGCTCGGGTCCTTCGGATTCCCGCGCCAGGCCCGGATTGCGATCTCGCCGACGTGGTCGGCGAGGGCCGCATGGCGCTGTCCCGGCGCGCTCGACTCCTTCGTTATCAGCTCGATCAGGCCGGGGACCAACGGCAGGCCCTCAGGGTCGTACGACGGAAGCTTCGGATCGCTCGACTGGCCGAGCCCGGCCATGTAGCGGATCATCGAGATTGGGCGCACCGACTGGTACTTGCGCTTCAGACCCCACGCGGCGATCGCCGCGTCGTGCTCAGCGCCGTTGAGCGCGAAGTACATTTGCACGTCCCAGCTCAAGCGATTCGCGGCCCCAGAGCCGATTCTTGCCGCCATCAGCGGCGAGTCCGACACGGCGTTCGCGATGACGTTCCAGTGGCCCGGCGGCGTCTCCGAGTTCGGCCCGTCCGCCCAGAACTCGGCGAGGACACGGGCGTAGTCGGCCTTGTTGACGCGCTCGGGCGCATAGGGCTTGCCGGTGAGCGGATTCACCGTGTAGCCATGACCGTCATTCGTCCCGAGCGGGTTGTTCCCGAGGGCGTCGAGTCCGATGTCGATCGTCGAGCCGTTCGCAAGGTCGAGCTCGCTGCTCATGCGGATGACGCCGACGGCTGCCTGCTTGTACGCCGCGTCCTCGGGTGTCCCGATCGGCGGTGGGCCTGGGTCGATCGGCACCCCCTTCTTCGACGGAGGCAGCGCGAAGCCCCGAACGTGTCCCCACTGGGCGCCGATGAAGGTCTGCACCTTGCCTGGGATTGCGAGGCCGTTCTGTGCGACCGTCTGATCGAGAGCGAGGGGCTGCCAGAACGTCGGGTCGTGCATCGCCGTCCCCGGCTGACTGACGACGAGCGGCGCGTTTACGGGCGAGTAGCTCTCGTCTGCGTAGTGCAGTCGCTCGAGCGAGCCGTCCTTCCTTCCGTAGGCGATAGCGGCGGCCGCGATCCGGTTCCCGAGAGCGGCCGGTGAGTCTCCTTCCGTGCTCGTGAAGTCGATGCTGTAGCAGAGCGACCTCAACGTCCTCGTCAGCTCGGCGAACGTCACGCGCAGGTTCGCTCCGTAGGCGTAGCGCCAGAGCAGGAGCCGGTAGGCCGCGTAGCTGATCGCGGCTTCCCGCGCGGCCTGCACGTCTGCCGCCTTGTGCTTCTCCGTGACGAAGTAGCCGTCGGCCTTGGGGTCGTAGGCGGCCCACGCGTCCCACATCGCCGCCGAGACATGGAAGAGGTTGCGCGCATGCGTGGTCGGCGCTGGAAGGTCACGCCTGATCGCCTCGAGCATCGCCTCGTCCCACACGCGGGCCACCGAGTGCCCGTGCAGGTCGGCGCGAGTGCAGCCGTCGATCAGAAACGGGGCCTCGCTTCCAGAGGATCGGCTCGATGCGAGCGGTGAGACGGCACTGGCTTTCGCGACCCCCGCGTTCGGAGGTTGGCGCCGGAAGAGGACGATGCGGTCCGCGGGGACGTTGCTCCGACGGACCTCGCGGCCGCCCGGATAGCGGACGATGAGCTCACTCACGCTCGTCGCCTCGCCGAGGCCGAAATGCACTCGAGGATCCTGCGAGGAGAGGTAGCTCGACCCCGCCTGCACCTCGCGTGTGAGCTGCCGGCCGTCCGGCAACACGGCCGTGACGACGGCACCGGGCGAGAACCTTGCCAACCGCACCTCCAGCCAGTGCCCATGGGCGCCTGTGCTGCGCAGCAGCTGGAGGCGCCCGCCAATCGTGTTGATGGCGATGTCGATCCTGCCGTCGTTGTTGAAGTCGCCGACGGCGAGGCCGCGCCCGACGACACGCGGAAGGTTCCCGACGCCGAGGAGGGCGCTCCCGTCCACGAACTGACCCGGGTGGCCCTCTGCCGTGCGATTCTCGAGCACCTGGATCGGCTCGGCGTTCCTGGCGAGGTTCGTGATCGGAATGGCGCCGTTCGCGAGGACGAGGTCGAGATCCGTGTCGAGATCGAGGTCTGTCCATGCGGCGCCCCAGCCGGTGAAGGTATGCCCGAAGGCGGTCGCGAAGCCTGCCCGAACATCCGTGAAGGAAGGGCCTGCGGGCGTCGGGGACTCCCCGAGATAGACGGCGTGGCCCTGCCCGCGCGAGTTGCTGACGAAGAGGTCGGTGCGGCCGTCGCCCGAGTAGTCGGCAGCCGCGACTCCCATGCCGGCGTTGGGATCCGCAACTCCTGCGCTCGCAGCCCGCTCCTCGAAGCGAAAGCCGAGCCCGGCCGGGTCGGCCTTCGCGCCTCCGGGCCAGGCGACGTTCTCGTAGAGCCGGTTCGGATCGCCGTCGTTGGCGACGTACAGGTCCGGGCGTCCGTCGCCGTCGAAGTCCGAAAAGACGGCGCCGAGGCTGTGGTCGAAGCGAGCAGCTTCGAGCCCGGCCTGAACGCCGACCTCGCGGAAGCGTGAACGGCCGCGCTTGTCGCGGCCCATATTCAGGTAGAGGAGGTCGCGAACGCCGGCATAGTTGTTGGGAAAGCCGGCGGCGGAGCCGGGGACCGGGAGGTTGACGTCGGTGTAGCCGGCGACGAAGAGATCGGGACGGCCGTCGCCGTTCACATCTGCGACCGCCGCGCCCGTGTGCCAGCCGTAGCCCCTGATCCCGGCGGCCCGAGCGCCCTCGGTGAACGTGCCGTTGCCGTTGTTCCAGAGCAGCTTGTCCTGCCCGTCGGCGGTGATGAAGAGGTCGGTGTAGCCGTCCCCGTTGAAGTCCGCGGCGACGCAGCCCTGGCCGCGGACCGAGAGCCCTGCTCCCGAGGCGTGGGTCACGTTCCGGAAGCGGCCTCTCGTGTTGCGGAAGAGCGCGCTCCGAGGCAGGCCGCCGTGCTTTTGCCAGCGATCGACGTCGGCTTGCGAATACGAGTTCACCACGAAGAGATCGAGCCAGCCGTCGTTGTTGTAATCGAGCATGCAGAGCCCGCCCCCGGTCATCGCCGCCGGGTCGGGCGAGACACCGAAGTGAAACGCGCCTTGACGGAAGTCGAGCCCGACCCGACCGGCGACGTTCTTCAAGCGAATCCCCTCGAAGCCGGAGCTCGAGGCGTGACTCGCGACGTTCGCCGCAGAGGGCCAGCCTGAGGGGGCTGCGACAGCCAAGACGGGGAGGCCCGAGACAACCACCAGGACCAAGACTCGCCGTGCGAGGTGGGCCACGTCGACGCGCATGGAGTTGAACTACAGCACGTTCGCCTCTGCGCCGCGCGATGCTCCAACGTGGCCCGTAGAATCGCCTCGGTGAAACTCGAGGACGCGAAGGCGATCGTGGATTTCGTGGTTCGTGAAGCGCCCAGCCCGGTTTCGGTTTTCATCGCGGACACGCACGGCGAGCTCGTCGCAGCCGCGACGATGGACGGCGCGGCACCGGACACGCGCCTGAACGCACAGCGGAAGGCGTACACCGCCGCGCGGAGCGACGCGCGTTCGACGAGAGAGCTGGCGGAGAAGGTGCGCGAGGACGCTGTCGAGCGCGAGAGCTTCGACCCGTTCTTCACGTTCTTCCTCGGCGGGCTCGCCGCCTTCGAGGGCGAGACACGGGTGGGTGCCGTCGGCGTGAGCGGCTTGCCAGGCGAGGTCGACGAAGCGCTAGCGCGGCAGGCACTCGAGGCCGCAGGCCTTTCCTTCTAGTCCGAGAGGCCCGATGTGAAATTCCGCCGGGCCGGATGACGCCCCAGACCCGGCGCCGGATCAGCACGTTCGCCCGCGGCACGTAGCGCCGCTACGCACCGCGAACGACCGCACTGCCCGGCTTGGTCTTGCTCGGTCGAGATCAGCGACCGCGGCCAGCCAGTCCTGGCGGTGCGCGTTGACGCTTCCGAAGAGAACGCGGTTCTCGAGGATCGTGTCCACGCCAAGCACCCGGCCGTCGAGCTCGACTGTCTGGTGACGCGGGTCGATCCCGAGCAGGCACGCGACTCCGCTCCGGCGGAGCAGGCCCAGCGTCCGTGCCATCAACTGCGCGTTGCCTGCCGCTTCGACCACGAGGTCGAACTTCCCGAGCTCCGACAGCTCCTCGGCGTGCGTCGAGACGTAGCGCGCGCCGGACTTTTCGACGAGCTCGTTCTCAGGTTCGAGCGACGCCGTCCACACTTCGACGTCCGCGAGCCGCAAGAGGTACGTCATCAGCAGGCCGATCGGACCTGCGCCGATGACCAGCGCGCGCTCGAGCTGCCACGGCTGCCGGCCGCCGATCGTCCGAGCATGTCGGAGCGCGCGCTCGCAGATCGACGTTGGCTCTGCGAGCACGCCGAGGCGGCCGAGCGGTTTCGGAATTGCGACCAGTTGCCCCGGATCCTCCGCGACGAGCTCACGGGCGTAGCCGTGCAGGCGTGTGATCCCGCGCTCGCTGTAGTCACCGGTCAGACACGAGTCCGGACACTCCTCCGCACACGCGATGCAGTGGCCGCACGAGCGGCGGACGGTCGCGGTGACGAGCTCGCCGCGCGTGAAGCCGTAGCCATTTCGCTCGACGACGGCCAGCGCCTCATGTCCTAGCACGAGCAGCGGCCCGTCCTCAGGTGGGATCCCGAACAGGCCCTCCGAGATCTCGCGGTCGGTGCCGCACACGCCGACTTCGAGCGTGCGGACGAGCACTTCGCCCTCGCGCGCTTCCACTGCAGGAAGGTCTTCGATGCGTGTTGTGTGCGCGTGACCCGGCCGCGTGACGAGCGCCTGCACCTAATGCCCCCTCCGGTAATGCCGTATTGCTGGATGGGCCACTAGGCCGCCGTGAGTCCGCCATCGATCACGAAGACGCTGCCTGTCACGAAGCTCGCAGCATCGGAAACGAGGTAGGCGACATCGGTCCCTTCGAGGTCCGCAGCGATGACCTCCGCGCCCTCGGCCTCGAGCAGGCGTGCGACGGCAGCGCCGATGCCGGACCCGGCGCCTGTGACGAGCGCACGCTTGCCGGCGAAACGCATCATCCTGGGCCGCCCGCCACGTCTTTCAAGCGGGTGGGACGAGAACAGCGCCGTCAGACGCGGAAGACACGAGCGCCCGATAGCGCGCAAACACACCAACGTCATAGCGCGGGGGAGGGGGCTGCCATCCGAGGAGGCGCTTTGCGAGCTCGCGGTCGTCGAGCTCGACGACGAGCGTGCCCTCGTCCACGTCGATTGCGATCACATCACCGTCTTGCACGACCGCAAGC
>VAXU01000123.1 GCA_005885125.1 Actinomycetota bacterium | reverse complement strand
GAGATCGCGTTCAGGATCAACGATCCACGGCCGGAGTAGAGGAAGTTGTTGTTCCCTGCCGGATCCCAGCCGAAGATCTCGTCGGTCTCGCCCTTCTTGTAGATGTCAGCCATGAAGTTCACGGCCTCGACCGCTTTCTTCGTCTTGATCGTCACGCGATGGTGCTCGTCCTGGACGTATGCACCGAAGCACATCAGGAACGACATGAGAGCCATGTTCGAGTCGAGCTCGGCGGACTGGCCGATCCCGAGCGGATGGCCCGCCGCCTTCAGCTTCGGCGCCGCCTTGCGGACGTTGTCCCACGTGTTGGGGGCGAGGCCGACACCGTTCCAGACGTCGTGCCGCCACACGACGGGATCCGGCACGTAGTTGTCGGAGAAGGCGAACCACTTCTTCGTCTTCGGGTTGTACGTCGCGCCTTTTGCGACCGGCCCGATCTTTCCGACCTTCCGCGTCACCTCCTGGACGATCTCCGCGTGGTTGATCACCCCGTCCTCGAACTGCGCCGGTGGCGACAGGTTGAAGAACAGGTCGTGTCCTGACCCCGCCGCCGACTCGGCCGCCATGCGCGCCGGAAGCAGCGTGTTCAGGATGTGGTCGACCTTGACCTGCACGTCGTTGGTCTGGCCCCAGTTCACCGCCCAGGTCTTGTCGAACCAGACGTCGTAGGCGGGCACGAAGTGCGCCCACTGGATGATCGACAGGTCGCCTTTCAGCCAGCGGCCCTTGAAGCGCAACGGCCCGTAGAACGCTTGACCGAAGCCGCTCCCGGCGACTCCGATCGAGACCGCGCCGACACCGGCGCGGCGAAGCAGCTCACGACGGTCGTACCGCCCGCGTCGGGCGGAGACGTCGTCTGTGTCTGCCATGTCCCCCTCCTTTCTCTAGCGGAATGCTCCGCCGGTGAACCCCGCGATGAACCTGTTCAGGAATGCGTTGTAGAGCAGCGCGAGCGGGATGGTCGGAATCAGCGAGGCGACCATGATCGCTCCCCACTCGGGAAGATCGCCGCGGATGAGGTCGGTGTAGACGCCGGTCGAGAGCGTCCGGTGGTCGGTGCTGGAGATGAAGGTGAACGCGTAGACAAACTCGTTCAACACCAGCGAGAACGAGAAGATGACCACCGTGAGGATCCCCGGAATCGAGATCGGGAAAACAACTCGGACCAGTGTCTTCAGCCGAGAGGCGCCGTCGATCCGGGCCGCATCCTCGAGCTCCTGCGGGATCGTCTTGAAGAATCCCATCAGCAGCCAGGTCGAGAACGGGACCGTGAACGACGGGTAGCAGCCGCGCGAGCGCGTAGCCCGCGGGAACCGCCAGGACGAGCGTGATGCCGACGACCGCGAGCCCGATGATCGCCGTGTTGCCCAGCCAGGTCGTGTACGGCGTGTTGTGGAAGAGGTAGCGGACGTTGTCCCAGGTCGGGCCCGTCTTGAACCAGTACGGCGTCGCCGACGCATCGTAGAACTCCGTCCCGTTCTTGAACGCCGTGATCACCATCACGTAGAAGGGAAAGGCGAGGACGATCGCGAGCGGCCCGACGATCACGTACGAGAGGCCCTTCTCGCGGACGGCGTCGAAGATCTACGTCACCTCCCTTCGGCGCGCGAAGACGAGCATCGCGATCGAGACGATTGCCAGCACGGGCAGCAGCGCGAGCGAGATCGCCGCTCCGGGCCCGAGCGAACCGGACTCGACCCCGGTCTTGTACGACCAGGTCGTGATCATCTCCGTGCTGAACGACGGGGGCGGACCGCCCTGCGTGAGGATGTACACGACGGCCATGTCGGTCGCCGTGAAGACGATGCCGAACAGCAGCGCGACGGTCGCGATCGGCAACTGGAGCGGCAGCGTCACAGACGCGAACTTCCGGAGGCCGGTCGCGCCGTCGATCGCGGCGGCGTCGTCGACCTCCTTCGGGATCGACGCCAGGCCGGCGAGAAAGATCACGACCGCGAACGGGATGAGCCGCCAGGCGTGCACCGCGATCACGGAGGCCATCGCCCACTTCGCCGTCGCGAGGAAGTGGGGCGCGGTCAGCGGGGCCGAGAGGTGGAGATGAACCAGAGTCCAGTCGAGGATCGAGTAGCTCGGGTCGAAGATCCACTTCCAGCCCATCAGGCTCAGGGGCAGCGGCGCGGCCCACGGGAGCAAGATCAGAAAGCGGAGGATCCACTTGCCGCGGAAGTCCTTCAGCAGCGCGTGCGCGAGCAACCCCGCGACCAGCAGGACGACGATCTGCGAGAAGACCGTGAACAGGAACGTGTGCCAGACGGCGTCCTGGAACGACGCGTTCCCCCACTCGTGACGGAAGTTCGCGAGCCCGACCCACTTGCCGCTCAGCGAGCCCGCGGTCGCGTTCGTGAAGCTGAGGTACACGGCGAGTCCGAGCGGCGCCGCGACGAGCGCCGCGATGAAGACGACGGCGGGCGAGATCAGGAGAGAGGCAAGGAAGACCGGGCGCTCGAAGACATCCGTCCAGCGCCTCCCCCGCGGCCGTGCCTGAGCAACGGCTTCCACCGCGACGCGCACTCTATTCCTCGCGCCCAGCTTTCGTAAAGTGCAGGTGCCCGTGGCCGAGATTCAGCTCGAGCACCTGACGAAGGTCTACTCCGACGGCACCCGCGCCGTCTCGGAGCTCGACCTCGAGATCGCGGACGGCGAGCTCGTCGTCTTCGTCGGGCCCTCCGGCTGCGGGAAGACGACGGCGCTGCGGATGATCGCGGGCCTCGAGCCGATCACGAGCGGCACGGTGAAGATCGGCGGCGAGGTCGTGAACCGCCTCCCGCCGAAGGACCGGGACATCGCGATGATCTTCCAGAACTACGCGCTCTACCCGCACATGTCCGCGCGGGACAACATGGCCTTCGGCCTGAAGCTGCGGAAGATCCCGAAGCAGGAGCGGAAGAAGCGCGTTGACGCGGCGGGGCAGGTGCTCGGGATCTTCGAGTCGCTGGCGAAGAAGCCGAGGACGCTCTCCGGCGGCCAGCGCCAGCGCGTCGCCATGGGCCGCGCGATCGTGCGCGAGCCGCGGGCATTCCTCATGGACGAGCCGCTCTCGAACCTCGACGCGAAGCTGCGAGTGCACATGCGCGCGGAGATCGCGCGCCTCCAGCGCGACCTGCACGTGACGACGATCTACGTCACGCACGACCAGAGCGAGGCGATGACGCTCGGGCACCGGGTCGCCGTCATGCGAGACGGCTTCCTCCAGCAGGTGGATTCCCCGCAGCGGCTGTACGACCGTCCCACGAATCTGTTCGTCGGCGAGTTCATCGGGTCGCCGGCGATGAACCTCACCGGCGCGGATCTGGTGCGCGAAAACGGCGCGTTCGTGGCCCGCTTCGGCGATCAGCGAATCGGGATTCCCGACGACGTCGTTGCGTCACGGCCAGCTCTGCGGGCCTTCGAGGGGAAGCGGGTCATTCTCGGCATCCGCCCCGAGGACATCGAGGACGCGAGCCTCGTTCCGGGGGCCCCGGACGATCGCCGCCTGCGGGCGGTAATCGACATTCGGGAGGACATGGGCTCGGAGGTCTTCGCCCATTTCGCCGTCGGCGGGCCGGCGGTGCGCGGCGACGACGTCAAGGCGGCCGTCGGCGAGGAGACAGTCGAGGTGGAGCAGGCGCGCGAATCCGGCAGCCTCTTCGTCGCGCGGCTCGACCGCGAGACACGCACGCGCGAGCGCGAGCCTGCCGAGCTCGTCGTCGACGCAAGGCGGCTGCACTTCTTCGATATCGAGACGAGCCACGCGATCTACGACCGCGCCGCCGACTGATGCGCGCAGCGGTCGTCCGCGAGGTCGGCGCGACTCCGGAGCTCGGTGAGCTTCCCGACCCGAAGCGCGGAAACGGCGAAGCGCTGGTCCAGGTCCGGGCCGCCGCGCTGAACCCGATCGACCTCGCGATCGCGTCGGGTCGCTTCTACGCCGGCTCGCCGCATGTGCCCTATGCGCCCGGGCGCGAAGGCGTCGGGCTCGTCCTGGAGGCGGAGACCATCGCGCCGGGAGTTCGCGTCCGGTTCGAGCGCGACTCGGGTTACGGCGCGAACGGCAGCCTTGCCGAGCTGATCGTCGTCGATGAGGCGGCGCTCGTGCCCCTGCCCGACGAGGCCGACGAGGCGGTTGCGGCGGCCCTTGGCACCGCGGGCCTCGCCGCGTGGCTTGCACTCGCGAAGGCCGACGTGCCGCAGGGAGGGACCGTCCTCGTGCTCGGCGCGACCGGCGCGGTCGGTCAGGTCGCGGTGCAGGGTGCCAAGCTGCTCGGCGCCGGCACGGTGATCGCGGCCGCGCGCAACGCCGACGCGCTCGAGCGCACGCGTGAGCTCGGCGCGGACGCGCTCGTGCCGCTCGGCGACGGCGACCTCACGGCCGCGTACCGGGATGCTGCAGGCGGCGAGGTCGACGTCGTGATCGACCCGTTGTGGGGCGAGCCCGCCGTCGCCGCGCTCGGCGCGCTGCGCCTCGGCGGCCGCCTGGTCCACCTGGGAACGGCCGCAGGCTTGGAAGCGACGGTTCCGTCCGCACCGCTCCGCGGAAAGAACATCCGCATCGTCGGACACTCCAACCTGACGACGCCGCACGAAACGAAAGCGGCTGCGTACCTCGAACTGCTCGACCACGCGATCGCCGGGCGCATCCGCGTCGACTTGGACGTCTTCCCCCTCGACCGTGTGGCGGACGCGTGGCGCGAGCAGGCGGCGTCGCCGCACCGGAAGATCGTGGTGACGTTAATGCACTAACGCGTACGCGATGAGCAGCGCGACCGCGGAGACGAACAACACGAATGCGAGGTACCGCACGAGGCGCGGGTCGCGCGGCTCGGGTTGGACGGCGACGTCCAGCAAGAGGTCACCGGGTGCGCCGCCACGTTCGCCGACGTCGCCTTCCCCGCTGACGCGCAGCTGGGCGCCGTCCTCGATTCCGGCTGGAACCCGTATGCGCAACCGCCGCTCGGCGAACTCGCGGCCGGTCCCACCGCACTCCGGGCAGACTTCGCCCCCGCACGTGGGGCACGGCTCGACCCGGAGGAACCGCGCCGTCCCCAGGTCCGAGACGTGGCTCCGCCGGCCCATGCCGCCGCACGCAGGACAGTCGGGGTCCGGCTTGCCCGTCATCCCCCGGCCGCCGCACGCCACGCAGATCCGGGCTGCCTGGTACGTCACCATGCGCGAGGCACCCTCGCCCGCCTCGAAATATCGGAGGTCGAGCCCGAGGTGGATGCTCTCCCCTCGCGGGGCACGCTGGCGCGCATCCCACAACGCCTCCTGGAAGCCGGAGTTGCCGCGGCCGCGGTAGCCGAAGCGGTCGTAGAGCAGGCGCGAGGCGGGTTTCGACAGCACGCTGTACGCCTCCGCCAGTTCGCGGAACCGGCTCTCGGCGTCCGGCGAATCGGAGACGTCGGGATGGACGTCACGGGCAGCGGTGTGGAAGGCCTTCTTGATCGCGTCGGCGTCGGCCTCCTTGGGGACGCCGAGCAGCTCGTAGTAGTCGGCCTTCACCGCGCTCACGAATTGGGATTCTGCCCGCAACCGAAACTCGCCTTCATCGGTTATACAAAGCGTGGAGGTCGGACGGACGATCAGGCGGGCGGCCGTCCTGATGGCCGTGCTCGTCGGCGGCGCAGGCGCGGGCGTGGCCTTCGCCGACGTCCTCCCCACGCCGCCGATCTCCGCGCCGACGCTCCCGGTGGCGGTGCCCTCGGTTCCGGCGGTGCCCTCGGTGCCGGCGCCGCCCTTGCCGAAGCTTCCCTCGCCTCCTTCGACGGCGGTTTCGGCTCCGACAGCGCCCGGTCAGGTCTGGTCACCGCCGCTTGCAGGCATCGCCTCCGCGCGGTCGCTGTCCCTCGGCCCGTCATCTTCGTCGGGCGCCGGCTCCGGCCCCTCGTCCGCCTCGCCCGGGCGCGCACACGGCAGGTCGTCGATCGCGCGCTTCCGCAGCTCGCGGCCCTGGATCGCCGAACAGGGGCCGAAGGGGCTGCGCCGTACGACGCTCACGTTTCGGTTGCCTGCGGCTGCGCCAGTCGTCTTCACCGTCACGCAGGTCTCGCCGGTTTGCCGCGCCGTCGGGCACTTCACGGTCCGCGGCCACACGGGTCTGAACAGGATCCCGTTCAAGGGCCGCGTCCGCGGCCGCCCGCTTCCGGCTGGGACCTATCGGATCAGCGCGCGTGTGCGCGGGGGCGGCACGGTCCTTCGGATCATCGTCGTGATCGTCGAGTCCCGGCGTCCCTCGCCAACTGAGCTCCGGACGGCGCAACGAAGCAACGTCTGCGGCGCGCGGGCTTCTCTCGCGTCGAGCGGAGTGTCCGACACCGCGAGCTCGAGCGCATCACCGGGGCCTCCCAACGGCCTGACTGGTCAGAGCGGAACGAACGACTCCGAGACCGGCGGCGTTGCAGGGACGAGCCGCACGAGCGCGAGCCCGTTCGCGCCGTCAGAGGTCACGAAGCACGTGACGAACCCGCTCGTGATCGCCGCGCTCGCCGCGGCGGTGCTGCTGCTCGGTCTCGCGGCTCTGCCCAAGGAGGCGATCCCCGATCCGCGGCTGACTGACGCGCTCGCGCGGCACCGGGTCGAGGTTGTGCTGGCCGGAGCGGCCGCCCTCGCTGGGGCGATCGTCGCGCTCCTGCTCCTTTAAGAGCACCTAACGACGAGGCGCCTCTGACGCCTCTCGCCGTTTCGGGATGCTGCGTAGGGTGGCGGTGAACCGATGACGGGTAACGAGCTGCGGGAAGTGATGAGGAGATCTCCGGCGCCGGTGGCGGTCGTGACCGGCATCGACGACCGCGAGGAGTTCGGCCTCACCGTCGGGTCGCTCGTCTCGCTGTCACTCGATCCCCCGCTCGTGGGCGTCTCGATCGGCAAGGACTCAGCCCGGCACGAGCCGATGCGGAACGCCGGTGCGTTCGCGGTCAGCATCTTGTCTGAACGCCAGGCCGCGCTCGCGCAGCATTTCGCCCGCAGCGGGGTTCCCCCGCTGGCCCTGTGGGTCGACGTCGCGACACGTCCCGGGAAGCACGGCCCGCTGCTCGAAGGCGCGCTCGCCTGGCTCGAATGCCGCACCTGGGCGGAGTACGACGCCGGCGATCACACGCTCTTCCTCGGCGAGGTGGTCTCGACCGAGCTCGGCGCAACAGGGCGAGGGCTCGCCTACCGCGACTCGACCTATCACCCGGCGTGATCGACGCGGTCGTCTTCGACCTCGACGGCGTGATCCTCGACAGCGAGGAGCTCTGGGACGAGGTGCGGGAGGAGCTTGCGCGCGAGCGCGGCGGGCGCTGGAGCGACCGCGCGCAGGCGGACATGATGGGCATGAGCTCGCCGGAGTGGTCGCGCTACATGCACGCTCCCTCTGATCGACGGCGCCGTCGACGCCGTGCGCCGGATCGGGGCCCGCTGGCCGCTCGGGCTCGCGTCGTCGTCGAACCGCGAGCTGATCGACCGCGCGCTCGAGGTCTCCGGGCTGGCACCGCTCTTCCGCGAAACCGTCTCGTCTGAGGAGGTCGCGCGCGGCAAGCCGGCGCCTGACGCATACCTCGAGGCCGCTCGCCGTCTCGGCGTCGAGGCGTCGCGCTGCGCAGCCGTCGAGGACTCCGCGAACGGGATCCGCTCCGCTCACGCTGCCGGCATGCGCGTGATCGCGATCCCGAATCGAGCGTTCCCGCCTCCCGACGAGGTGCTCGCGCTGGCGGCCGTCGTCCTCGAGTCGATCGCGGCGCTCGAATCTAGCGTCGTCGACGGATGACGTTCATCCCGTCCCGGACCGGGAGCAGGACGTTCTCGACGCGTGGGTCGTCGCGGACGCGGTCGTTGAGCTCGCGGATGGAGCGCGTCGACTCGTCGTCCTCGGCCGGATCTGCAACACGCCCCGACCACAGCGTGTTGTCGACGATCATCACGCCGTCGTCCGCGAGCAGTGGCAGCGTCGCCTCGTAGTAGTTGACGTAGTTCGGCTTGTCCGCGTCGATGAAGACAATGTCGAACGGGCCGTCGAGCTTCGCAATCGTCTCGAGACCCGGTCCGAGTCGAAAGTCGATCCTGTCGGCCACGCCGGCCTCCCCCGCGTAGCGGCGGGCGATCGCGGTCGTCTCCTCGTTCACGTCACAGCTGATCACACGACCCCCGGGCGGCAGCGCGAGCGCCATCGAGATCGAGGAGTACCCCGTAAAGGTCCCGAGCTCGAGCACGCGGCGCGCACGGGACAGCCGGACGAGCTCCGCCAGGAAGTGGCCTTCGAGCTGCCCGACCATCATTTGCGGAGCGGTCGTCCGCTCGCGGGTCTCCGCGGCGAGGCGGTCGAACAGGTCGGTCGGCGGCGTCGAGTGCTCCTCGGCGTACTGCTCGACGCTCGGCTCGACGATGAAGCTCATTCCACGCGGCCCAGGAGAACGCAAGCGTTGTGTCCGCCGAGGCCCATCGCGTTCGACAGTGCGACGTCGATCCTGGCCTCGCGCGCCTCGTTCGGCACGTAGTCGAGGTCGCAGTCCGGATCGGGATGCTCGTAGTTGATCGTCGGCGGGATGACGCCCTCGTGGATGGCGAGCACGCACATCATCGCCTCGATCGCGCCCGCCGCGCCGAAGGTGTGGCCCATCATCGACTTGGTTGACGAGACCGCGAGCTCGTACGCGTGCCCGCCGAAGACATCCTTGATCGCCTTCGTCTCGGCAAGATCGCCGAGCGGCGTGGAGGTGCCGTGTGCGTTGACGTAGCCGACGCGTTCGGGCTCGACCTTCGCGGCACGGAGGGCAGCGCGCATCATCTCCGCGACGCCCGTTGCTTCCGGCTCGGGCTGCGCCATGTGATGCGCATCATTCGAGGCGCCGTACCCGAGTACCTCGGCGTAGATCGTCGCGCCCCGAGCACGCGCCGCCTCCAGTTCTTCGAGCAGGAGGACGCACGCTCCCTCGCCCATCACGAACCCGGCACGCGTCGCGTCGAATGGACGGGACGCCCGCGGTGGATGCTCGGTCTCGACCGCGAGGCCCCTCATCGCGGAGAAACCGGCCAGGATCAGCGGGTGGATGACCGCCTCGGTGCCGCCGGCGAGCATGACGTCCGCGTCGCCACGCTTGATGATCTCGGCGCCTTCGCCGACCGCATGGGAGCCGGTCGCGCACGCCGAGACCGGCGCATAGTTCGGGCCCTTGATGCCGAGGGAGATTGCAAGCTGCCCGCTCGCCGCGTCGACGAGCACGCTCGGGATGAAGCTCGGCGATACACGGTCCGCCCCGCGCTCACGCAGGATGTCCGCCTGTGCCACGACGCCCCCGACGCCACCGATCGCCGAGCCGAAGGCGATCCCGACGCGCGTCGGGTCGAAGCCGTTGAGCGCGGCGTCGCCCATTGCTTCCTTCGCGGCGGCAAGCGAGAGGAGGACGTTGCGTTCGAGCTTCCGCACCTCCTTCGGCGAGGCGACGGGGGACGGGTCGAAGTCCTTGACCTCCGCGGCAATGCGAACGGTGAAGCTGCTCGCATCGAACGACCGGATCCAGTCGATTCCGCTCTCGCCCGCGACGGCTGCGCGCCAGGTCGAGCGCGCGTCGTTGCCGAGCGGCGTGACCGCACCGAGACCCGTGACTGCGACCCTCCTCATCCCGCGAGCTTAGACGGCGACGCCCGGTTCTCAGGTTACGAATCGGCAGGTTCGGGGGAAAGAAGCCGGCTGAAGTCCCCCGTAAGGGCCAAGTCCTCGCCCTTCAGATTCATGGAGGTGCGAATTGAGTGCTGTTCTCCCCAACGAGCAGCCTCGGCTGGTCTTCTTCCACTCGGCGGTCTCGGGTCACTGCCGCCGCGTGGAGGGGTTCCTGGCCCAAGTGCTGCAACGGCGACGCAATCACGGAACGTTCAAGGTGCTCCACGTCGCCGAGGAGGAACGCCCCGATCTGATCCAGCGGTTCGCGATCGGTGCGCTGCCGACGCTCGTCGTCGTGGAAGGGAAGACGGTCCGCGGACGGCTCGAGCGGCCGCGCGGCTGCCGGGACATCGAGGGCTTTCTCGCCCCCTGGCTGAACTAGACATGCCCGGGGGCCTGTCCCCCTGAGGGACAGTCCCTGTGGAGGGACTGTCCCTCGACATGTCCCTTTCAGACGGTCACACCCTCGTCATCCGGAATTGGCCGAACTCCCGGCCCGCGATCGTTGCGCGGCCGAAGTACCCACCGTCCTGCGGCTCGAGGACGTCCACGAGCATGTTGAACGGCGGGCGGTAATGGAGCTCGAGGCCCCGGACCTCGAACGGCAGCGCGGGAACGTGCCAGAACTTGGTCGTCCCGCGCCTCCCGTTGATCCGCTTCCGGCAGCCGTAGAGGGGAGGCAGCGCGCCCCCGACCCGCTCGACCTTCCACACTCCGTCCAGAGACCCCGAATCCACGCGACTAGGGTTCCACGGTATGCCCGGTCGAAACGTCCCCTTCCCGCCGATGGAGGCGGAGCTCGTCAAGGAGCTCCCCGAGGGTGACGGCTGGCAGTTCGAGCCGAAGTGGGACGGCTTTCGGGGCGTGTTGGAGAACGACGGCGGCGAGCTCGCCCTCTGGTCGCGGAACGGGCGGCCGCTCCTCCGCTACTTCCCCGAGCTGCGGCCGCTCGGAGACCTGCTCCCGCCGCACTCGGCGCTCGACGGCGAGATCGTCATCTCGCGCAACGGCGTCCTCGACTTCGACTCGATGCAGATGCGGCTCCATCCGGCCGAGTCGCGCGTCCGGAAGCTCTCGGCGGAGATCCCAGCGGAGTTCATCGTCTTCGACCTGCTGCTCTGGGAAGGAAAGAAGGTGCACAAGCAGCCGCTCGAGGAGCGCCGCGCCGAGCTCGAGCGCATCGCAAACGGCTTTCGCCTCTCGCCGATCACGTCTGACGCCAATCGAGCCCAGGCGTGGCTGAACTCGTTCGAGGCCGCCGGGCTCGACGGCGTGATCGCGAAGCGGCTCGGCGTCCCATACCTGCCGGGATCCCGCGAAGCCGTTCTGAAGGTGAAGCCGTACAAGACCGCCGACTGCGTGATCGTCGGCCTGCGCTGGAAGGAAAAGCCGACGCGGATCGCGACCCTCTTGCTCGGGCTGTACGACGACGACGGGAAGATGGACTACGTCGGCTCCGCGGCCGTTGCCGCCAGCCGGCACGCGCAGATCGCCGAGCGCGTTCTGCCTCTGCTGAAAGGAGCGCCCGAGCGCGGCTTCTCGGAACCGAACCGGTGGGGAACGGGCGAGCTCGAGGAAACGTCGGTGCGACCGGAGCTCGTCGCAGAGGTTCGGTACGACAAGGTGCAGGGCAGCCGGTTTCGGCATGGCACGCGCTTCTTGCGCTTCCGGGACGACAAGGAGCCGAAGCAGTGCACGTGGCGCGAGGTGCGGCCGGCGCGGGGGCCGAACGATCCGACGTTCGAGAGCCTGCTGAGCAGCTAGCCGGTCAGCGGCAGAGCCCGCAGACGCGTGATCTCCGCGTCGCGTTGCGCAAGCTCGTCCTGCAGCCGCGTCACCGTCGAGCGCAACGTCTCGGTGACCGCGACGAGCTCGAGGAAGGCACGTTGCCGTTCCATCAGCATGACCTCGATGTCCGGTCGCCCGGCCGAGACCGCGCTGACACTCACCGGAGGCTTGGGCGCCGGCGGCGGGGTCTTGGGCGGTGCCGGCTGCGCGGGCGCAGGCTGGGGCGGCGGCGCGGCCCCCGGATCGAGGTCGCGCGCCTGCTCGGTGATCGCCTCGGCGAGCTGGAGCCAGGTGATCGCGCCGGAGTCGATCAGGATCTCGCCGAGGCGTCGCCGCGTCTTCCGCTGCTCCGCGAGCGCGGTAACTAGGTCCTCGACGGTGATCGCGCCCGCCTCAACCAGGATCATGCCGACCGGACGACGGCGTGCCGCAGACGTCTCCATGCCGCTTCTTATCGGCGCGGGCGGCCCCGCACATGAGTGTGCGTTCTTACTCGGGCGGTTCGAGGCCCAGCCTCGCGAAGCGGGGCAGCAGACTCGCCTTCCGCCGCCACATGCCGGCGGTCGGATCGCCCACGGCAGCGACCCGATCTCGCATCGTCTCGACCGTGAAGCCGGCCGGGTCGACCCCGGGCACCTCCTCCCAAGCCAGCGGCGCCGACACGCGCGCATCGGCCGTCGGCCGCACCGAGTAGGCGGACGCGATCGTGCGGTCGCGGGCGTTTTGCCCGAAGTCCACGAAGACGCCGCGACGCTCGGCCACCCGCCACGTCGTGGTGGCCACGTCCTGGTCGCCCACCCGGCGCTCGACTTCCTCCGCGACGCGCTTCGCGAAGCGGCGAACGTCGGGGAAGCGGACCTCCGCCCGAATCGGCACGAGGATGTGCAGGCCGGTCGCGCCGGACGTCTTCGGATAGGAGGCGAGCCCGAGCTCGTCGAGCACCTCGCGGACCACGAGCGCGATCTCCCGC
Organism: Actinomycetota bacterium; assembly: GCA_005885125.1. GTDB lineage: Bacteria > Actinomycetota > Thermoleophilia > Gaiellales > Gaiellaceae > 3-1-20CM-4-69-9. The sequence continues at coordinate 12,099 of VAXU01000123.1, read as the reverse complement.
ACGTACGGCCACTGTCCGTCCGTCGTCGGATCGAGGTCGATCAGCATGTAGTCGGGGCGCTCGATCTCGTCGATCCGCGAGTGCCACGTGTGCAGCTCGATGCAGCCCAGGTTGATCACCCACGCGAGTGCGGCGGCGTTGTCGACGACCGCGAAGACGGTCGAATGGCCACTCGGGAAGGCGACGAACTGCTCGCCGACATAGTCGGGATGCTTCGGGACGCGCTTCTGGTGGAAGAACTCGCCGCCGAGGCCGTTCGGGTAACGCACCATGTGGAAGAGGCGCTGCCGCAGGTGGGGGAGCGCATACTCGGCGACGTCGAGGTAGTAGCGGACGAGATCTCCCTTCGTCAGCCCGCGTTCCGGAAAGAACACCTTGTCCGGATTCGAGATCGGGACCTCTCGATTGCCGATGCGCATGGGCCGAATGATGCGCGAGACTGACCGCAGGGCGATGACCGAGATCGCAGAACAGCTCTTCGGCGGCCAGACGATGGTCGGGCGTCTCCGCCGCGTGCTTGTCCGCCCGCCCGACGTCGCATCGCTCGAACGATGGCGCGAGTTCGGCTGGCGTCAGGCGCCGGACGCAAAGCGTCTAGTCGTCGAGCACGAGGAATTCTGTCAGCGGCTCGCGGACTTCGGAGCGGACGTCGTTCCGGCCGGGCAAGGCGCTTCGCCGCGTCGAGACCGTTGCGACCGCGGCCGATCTGGAAGCTGCAGGCGTCCCGGTCGTCGCGTCGCTCGCGGAGCCCGAGTGCGCCGAGGCCGGCGACCTCGTGTGGCTGGATGAGCAGACGCTTGTCGTCGGCCGCGGCTACCGGACGAACGAGGCCGGAATCGATGCGCTGAGACACGCGCTGCCGGGCGTCGAGGTGGTCGCCGTAGATCTCCCGCACTTCCGCGGGCCCGCGTCGGTCCTGCACCTGATGTCGCTGATCAGCATGCTCGACCGGGATCTCGCCGTCGTCTATCCGCCGCTTGCGCCCGTCCGCCTGCTCGACCTGCTTGCGGAGCGCGGCGTTCGCACGATCGAGGTCCCGGAGGAAGAGTTCGACACGATGGGTCCGAACGTCCTCGCACTCGCGCCGAGAGTCGCGCTTGCGGCCGAGGGAAATCCGGAGACCCGGCGGCGGATGGAAGCAACGGGTGTCGAGGTAGCCGTCTACTCGAGCGCCGAGCTCGGCAAGGGGGACGGAGGCCCCACCTGTCTGACGAGACCGCTGATCCGTACTCCGGGCGGCTGAGCGCGCTACATTCGGCCTGTGTCGCGCATCAACCCAAGGAGGGGATCGTGAAGCGACTGCTTGTGACCGCGTGCGCCGCCGCTCTGGCCGTGACGGCAGCTGCCAGCGCCCAACCCTTGACCGTCCCGACGAAGAAGGCCGGAAAGCTGATCGTCGGCTTCGACGTCCCCGCTCCGTCGTTCTGGAACGGCAGGGCGACGGGAACGACGATCAAGAATCCATCCGGCTTCGAGTACGCGCTCTCGCAGGCGATCGCGATGAAGCTGGGAATCAGCAAAGTTCAGTACCTGCGGGCACCGTTCTCGGGGCTATTCTCGCCGGCCTCGAAGAAGTACGACTTCGCGCTCGAGGAGGTCACCATCACCGCGCAACGGGCGAAGGTGGTCTCATTCTCGGCGCCGTATTTCGACGCCAACCAGGGGGTCCTCATCCGCAAGGGCCTTGCGAAGCCGACGAGCATCGCGGCCCTCAAGAAGCTCCAGCTCTGTGCTCAGTCGAGTACCACCGGGCTCGCCTACATCCAGCACAAGATCCGCCCGGCGAAGAAGCCACTGGTCTATTCGTCGTCGTCAACCGCCGCGTTCGACGCGGTCGAGGCCGGCAAGTGCGACGCGCTGATCCTCGACGTTCCGATCGTCGCGGCGCAGAGCAAGAAAAAGCCGGGTGCGTACGGCGGCGTCGCCGGTCAGATCGTCACACACGAGCAGTACGGAGCGGTGATGGACAAGGGCAGCAAGCTGAAGCCCTCCCTGGACAAGGCGATCAATGCGTTGAAGGCAAACGGGACGATCAAGCGTCTAGTGAAGAAGTGGCTCCTCAACCCGATCCCGCCAATCCTGAAATAGCAAGTTAGTCTCCTGCGGCGGAAGCCGAGATGGGCAAGTTCCTCCACGCGTTCTTCAGCCCGCTCGGCCTCCGCCGCGCCGTCCCACAGATCTGGGACGGCTTTCAGACCAACATCAAGCTGATGGTCGTCGCCGAGCTGCTCGTGCTCATCTTCGCGCTGCTCATCGCGATCGTGCGCGGGCTCCCCGGACGCTCGACCTTTCCGCTGCGGGCGCTGGCGATCGGCTATACCGACTTCTTCCGCGGCACGCCGCTGATCCTCGTCGCGTACGTCTGGGGATTCGGCATCCCGGCGCTGCACGCCGGGTTCATCTCGAACCGGTCTCTGTTCCAGTACGGGATCATCTCGCTAACGCTCGTCTACACGGCATACGTAACCGAGGTCTACCGCGCGGGCATCGAGTCCGTCCATCCGAGCCAGCGCATGGCAGCGCGTTCGCTGGGATTGACCTATGCCCAGACGCTTCGCCATGTCGTTCTCCCCCAGGCGATTCGCCGTGTCGTACCGCCGCTCCTGAACGACTTCATCGGCTTGCAAAAGGACACCGCGATCATCACCGTCATCGGGGTCACCGAGGCGCTGGCGCAAGCCGGGTTCTACTCAAACGACTTCTTCCTCTACACCGGCTACTCGGTCGCCGCCGTCTTCTTCGTGATCCTGACGATCCCGTTCGCCCGCTTCACCGACCGCCTGATCAAGGAGCGGGAACGGCGCGAGCGCGCCCAGCTCGTATGACCGGCGCCGAGGAACACTTCGTCTCCCTCGAGGGCGTCACGAAGCGCTTTGACGAGCTCGTCGTGTTGCAGGGCATCGACCTGACCGTCGATCTCCACCAAGTGGTCTGTCTGATCGGAGCCTCGGGGTCGGGCAAGTCGACGCTCCTTCGCTGCGTCAACCTGCTGGAGGTCGTCGACGAGGGAACGATCGTTGTCGACGGGGAGACGATCACGAACGGCAACGTCGACACGAACGCACTACGTCGCAAGATCGGGATCGTCTTCCAGGCCTTCAACCTCTTTCCGCACATGACGGTGATGCAGAACATCACCCTGGCGCCCCGGAAGACGCGCGGCCTCTCGAAAGCAGAGGCGAAAACACAGGCTCGCGACCTCCTTGCGCGCATCGGCCTCCTCGAGAAGGCCGACGAGTATCCCGACCGCCTTTCCGGTGGCCAGCAGCAACGGGTCGCAATTGCCCGCGCGCTGGCAATGAGCCCGACACTGATGCTCCTCGACGAGGTCACGAGCGCGCTCGACCCTCAACTCGTGAGCGAAGTGCTGAACCTGGTTCGTGAGCTCGCGACCACCGGCATGACGATGATCATCGCAACGCACGAGATGAGCTTCGCGCGCGAGGTCGCGGACAAGGTCTGCTTCCTCGACGGTGGGATGATCCTCGAGGAGGGGCCGCCGGATCAGATCTTCTCGTCGCCGGCGGAGGAGCGTACGCGCGAGTTCCTCGCGCGGATCATCGAGGCCGGGCGGCTCTAGTGAGGCTGCGCAAAGCGCCCAAGGCTCCTCTGGCGGTCGCCGCGATCCTCGCGATGCCGCTGTTCTTCACCGGGTTGATGGCGGTGTCGCTCGCCGTCGAGAAGCCGACGGTCGCGCACGTCCTCAGGCAGGGGAAGATCGTCGCGAAGCTCGGCGATCCGTCGGGCACGACCGAGGCGACGATCTGGCTGCTCGCGCTCGTGGCGCCGGTCACGGTCGTGCTCGTGGGGGCCGCGGGAACGTTCATCGGCCGGATCGGCGTCGTCTCTTCGTCGCTCGCTGCGATCGCGGCGGCCGTCGCGCTGCTGGTGCCGCTGAACACGTGGACCAGCCGTCACACGGGACGGTACCCCGACGGCATCGACCTGACGCCGCGATCGTCCACGTCGGACATCTACCTCCGCGGGGAATGGGAGGGAACAGCCCGCAAGACCGCAAAGCAGCTCGGAGTCACGACGATCGTGCTCGCCGGGGTCGCGATCGGGATCTTCGGCCTGCTCGAAGGGCGACGGAGGCGCGGCGTCAGAGGGATGCTCGTCCCGCCTCCGCCTGCGATTGCGGAAGGACAGTCACAGATCGTACGGAGTGGCCTCGGAAGAAGGCGTTTCTGGCGTTAACGTGTGATGTATGCAGGACCGCGACGCACGCAGCATCGACCTGACGCTCGAGCCGCTCGACGACTACCTCGTGATCCAGCCCTCGGACGAGGAGTCCGAGACGAGCCTGGGCCTGATCATCCCGGCGAGCACGGAAACGGATTGCCGCACAGGTGTGATCACCGCGGTCGGCTCGGAGCCCGGCGGGATCGAGCCCGGCGACAAGGTGCTCTACCCGCGCGACGCAGGCTTCGACGTCAGGCTCGGCGGCGCGGCCGTGAAGGTGTTGCGGCGCAGCGACCTGATCGCGCGCGTTCACGACTGAGCGCGACGTACCGCGCGAACGAGCCCAGGGTGCTGCACCAGTCGGTGCCGCGCGGCACCGTGACGTTGAGCAGCCCCAGGCTCGCCCGCCCGTAGACCATTACGCGAGGGCCTCCGCGTACCAGCCGAGCAGAGTCGACGCGCCCTCGCTGTAGCCCTTGGCGATCTCCGGTCCGCCGGGCACGCGCTCCCAGCCGGTCTGGCGCATGCGCACGCGCGTCCCTCCGTCGACCGGCTCGAACCTGATCTCGACGTCGGTAATCGCGTCCTCCGGCCAGTCGGACTGGCGCCATGTGTAGGCGAGGCGCCTGCCGGGTTCCCAGGCCGTGATCCGGCCAATCTCGTAGCCCTCGCCGCCCTCGTCGTAGACCTCGATGAAGCGTCCGCCGACGTGCGGCTCGAACCGAAGCCCGAGCCTGCGGTTCTTGTCCATCCAGAACGGACTGTCCTTCTGCCACCAGTTGTTGATCTCGGCGGTGAATGCCTCGAAGGCGCGCTCGGGATCGACCGCGACGATCACTTCGGCGCCTGAGACCGCCGCGTCGGTTGCTGCGCTCATGCTGAACCTCCTTCCACGTACTCCTTGAACGCGTCGAGCTGCGCCTGCCACGCGCGGCTGACCTCGTCGAGCCACCCCGACGCCACCTCCAGCGGCTCCGTCCGCAGCACGTACATGCGACCGCGGCCGTCGGCGGCGATGCGGCGTTCCTCGACCAGGCCGTTCTCGCGAAGGATCCGAAGGTGGCGGCTGATCGCCGGCTTGCTGACGTCGAACTCCGCGTACAGCTCACCCGCACGGTGAGGCCGTTGGCTCAGCAGTCGGACGATCCCGCGTCGGATCGGGTCTGTCAGGGAGGCGAAGGCCGGATCGAGATAGTTAACCATTGAGTTAACTATTACTCGCGAGCCTCGCCCTGTCAAGTGACGTGCGAGCGCGTCACCTCCGCAGGCGAGCAGCAGCCGAGCAGACCGAGCCCGAGCTCGACCTCACGGCGAAGGAGCTCCAGCACGTGGGCGACACCCTGTTCTCCCGCCCCCGCGAGGCCCCATAGCATCGCGCGGCCGATCAGCACGGCCCGCGCTCCGAGCGCGATTGCCTTGAGCGCGTCCGTTCCACGGCGGACACCGCCGTCGACCAGCACCTCCGCGCGTCCGTCGACCGCCTCGACGACTTCCGCCAGCGCGTCGAGCGACGCGGGAACACCGTCGAGCTGGCGCCCCCCGTGATTGGAGACGACGACGGCAGCGGCTCCGTGCTCGCACGCGAGGTGCGCATCCTCTGAGGTGAGGATCCCCTTGACGACCACAGGCAGGCCGTAGCCGGCGAGCCACTCGAGGTCGCGCCAGCTGAGCGTCGCGTCGAAGCCCTTCAGGCGCTCGCCGTAGGGCGCGAGCTCCTCCGGGAGGCGGAAATCGACCCGCAGGTCGCGCTCCCGCCGGCCGATGTAGGGCACGTCGACGGTGAGTACGAGCGCAGTGAAGCCGCACTCGACCGCCTCGGCGATCAGCCCTTCCGTGAGGGCGCGGTCTCGGAAGACGTAGACCTGGAACCAGCGCGTGCCTTCGGCGGCGCACGCCTCTGCCACCTCGCGCGGCGAACGGGTCGCCGCAGAGGAGAGGCACATGATCGTTCCGGCCGCCGCAGCGGCACGGGCGGTCGCCGCCTCTCCGTCCGGGTGCGCCATCCGCTGGAAGGCGAGCGGCGCGATCAGCACCGGCATCGAGACGTCCGTTCCGAGCACCGTAGTGGCCGTCGTCACCGACGAGACGTCGACGAGAACACGCGGGCGCAGCTTGCGCCGCTCGAACGCAGCGAGGTTGTCCCGCAGCGTGACCTCGTCGCCCGCGCCGCCCGCGAAGTACGCGAGGGCGTTTGCGTCGAGCCTCTGCTCCGCGAGTCGCTCGTAGTCCCAGACGTTGATCGGCTCGGTCACCCTGGCGAGCCTAATGAGTCGGTCCAAAAGGAAACCCGCCTCCGGTGGCCGCAGACGGGTTTCAGGATGCCGGGGGTATGAGGGGGGAGCCGGCACTCGCATTGTTCGCCAGCAACCGGCCGTCATCCTCCCCCCGAAGGGTGAATCGAGGATCAACGGCAGGGAACGCCAAAGACGCAAGCCGCCGGAGCCGGGCTTGGCGGCGGAAGGCGAACCTAGGTCGGCCGCACCGCTATGTGAAGAAGGGGGCACACGGGGGAAACCATGGTTTCCCTCGTGAAGCGAGCGAGGCCCTGGGCCGAGCGAAGCGGAGAAGGAGGGATTCGAACCCTCGATGGAGGCATTCACCCCCATAACGCCTTAGCAGGGCGCCGCCTTCAGCCACTCGGCCACTTCTCCGCGCTTGGAGGGCGCAGGATACCCGAGGGCTCGGGCGCGCTTAGAGCCGGCGCCGCGAGCTCTAAGACGAACAAGCCCTAAGGCAGACGGCCGCGCCGGCAAAGCCGGCACGGCCTCTTCGGTCGGCGTCGCAAGCGAGCGCCTCCGGCTACGCTTGTGCCGTCTCGGAGGGGTGGCAGAGCGGTCGAATGCGGCGGTCTCGAAAACCGTTATCCGTCGTTAGGCGGATCGAGGGTTCAAATCCCTCCCCCTCCGCTCGAGAACCCAAGGAGAGGTGTCCGAGTGGCCTAAGGAGCGCGACTGGAAATCGCGTACGTGCTGAAAGGTGCGTCGCGGGTTCAAATCCCGCCCTCTCCGCCTTTGAAGGCCCGCCTCGTGCGGGCCTTCGTCTTACGAGACCTTGACCTTGACGTCCATGCCCGCGGCCTTGTGGCCCGGGACGGTGCAGTAGAGCTCGATCGTCCCCGGCTTCAGCTTCACGGTCAGCGTGCCCGAGCCCTTTGGCTGGATCAGCGGCGATTTCGCGCCCCCGACGATCGCGAGGTCGTGCGCGATCGCGCCCGTGTTCTCGATCTGGAACGTGGTCGTGCCGGCCTTCAGCGACTGCGACGCAAGGATGATCTTGAACTCCTTCTCCGTCACCTTGACGAGCCGGGGCGTCGGGACCGGAGGACCGGGCGGGCTGTTCGGGATGGTCGTCGTCGTCCCGGTCGTAGTCGTTGCCGCGGTCGTGGTCGTCGCCGCCGTCGTAGTCGTTGCCGCTGTCGTCGAGGTCGCCTCGGTGGTCGTCTGCCCCGTGGACTCTGCGACCTTGTGCTCCTTCGGCTCGGCGCCGAAGACCTCGACGGCCGCCATCATCCCGAAGAAGAACACGAAGGTCACGACGATGAAGGCCCGGAGGCCGTGCCCAGGGAACTGCGGGCGAAACCGCGGGAAGAGGAACGACGACCCGAGCGCGAAGAGGATGAAGACTCCGCCGACGACCGCGAGCCCCACCTTGTGGCCGGTCGAGAGGGCGAGCAGCACGCGCGAACTTAAGCACACCTAGGATCCGCCGGTGGACGACCGTCTGGCCGTGCAGCTCAAGTTCTCGGAGCTCTCCAACGAGGAGTTTGTCAGGCGCGCGTTCCTGCTCCTGCTGCGCCGTCTGCCCGACGAGGACGCCAGGGCGGAGGCGCTCGCGTCGCTGCGCACACACTCGCTCTCGCGCGCGGGCTTGATCGCGGATCTGGCGTCGAGCGAGGAGTTCCGCCGGCTCCGCGCGCTGGACGACGGCGTCGCGCGCGCCGCTGCTGCGCGGGCGACCCGCGAGCGTCCGCACGGCTTGACGGCGCCCGCCGAGCTGGACGAGCGGGCCATCGAGATGGCATGGACACTCGGCCGTTACCGCAGCGAAAGGCGTGTGCTCGACGTCGGGTACGCGTTCGCCGAGCCCGTCTGGCTCGCTGGATTGGTCGCAGCGCATCCCCGCGAGCTCACGGGCGTCGATCTCGTCGCGCGCGAGGTACCGGGCATGCAGACCGTCGTCGCGGACCTGCGACAACTTCCCTTCGGGGATCGTTCGTTCGACGTCGTCTTCTGCGTCTCGACGCTGGAGCACGTGGGCGCCGACAACACGCGGTACGGCTCCGCCGCCGAGCGCGATCCGGCTGGACCGCGCGACGCTTTGCGCGAGCTGCGACGCGTGACGACGCGCGGCGGACGCATCCTGCTCACCGTTCCGTCCGGCGAGCGCACGGGGGACGAGTGGTACGTCAAGCACTCCGCGGACGATTGGCGCGCGCTCTTCCGCGAGACGGACATCTACGTCTACGACGAGGAGGAGTACGCGCGCACGGCCGACGGCTGGCAAGCGGGAACGAACGGCGCCGAGCGCGTGCTCTGCGCCGAGCTGCACCCGGGCCGACGGCGGCACGAGCTCGTCCGGCGTTTAGTGCCCCTGTCAGTGCTGCTGTCGAGCGTCTGGGTCGCTAGCACCAAGCCAGAGGCCGCACTCGCCCGCACCAAGGCTGGTTTGCCTTGGTAAGGGCGAGGGTGGACTCTGGCGCCGCGTGATAGCGGGCCAGAAGCCGACGTGCATTGCTGGGAGGGGCACTAAGTCGTGCCGAGTAGGCGCTGAGCCTCGCGGCGCCGATACGACCGGACGCCCCAGAAGATGAGGCCGCCGAGCACGAGGAGCGGGCTGATGATGATCAGCCCGGCGACCGCGATCGCGCCCGCCCCCGCGAGGAAGTCGAACGCCGAGGAGGTCGCGCGCCCGAAGAACCCTTTGTGGTGTTTCTTCGCAGGTGCAATCGGCGACTGCGTCGTCAGCGAGAGCGAGATCCGTGACAGCGCGGCCTCGCGCAACGTCGCCTTGTTCTGGCCGGTGGCGTTGGAGAGATTCCGGCGCGCGTCGTCGAGCTGGAACTGGAGGCGGAGCCGCTCGTCGGCGCTCAGACCCGGCTGCTGCAGCGCCGCCGTGATCCGGACGATCTGAAGCCGCAGGGCGCGAATGCGCTGCCGTTGCTGCTGCACCGTGTTCTCGAGGTCGACGATCGAGACGTGCTGCTCGAGCACCGTCCCAAGCGCGGACAGTCGCACCATGGCGTCGGTGACGTGCGCGACCGGCACGCGCAGCACGAGATCGGCTTCGCCCGGCTGGCCCGCCGTGCTCGACTGCGACAGCGAGGCGACGTAGCCGCCCAGCTGCTGCGTGACGCGCATCGCCTGCGCAGTCTTCTGGCCGAGCGTGTCGAGGTCCTTGACGCGAAGACGCAGATCCGCTTCGTAGTCCTGATGCCGCACCGGATTCGGGGTCGGGATCGCCGGCGCTCGCACGTTCGGAGCAACAAGTGCGCCGAAGACCTGCGTCGTCGGCGTTCCGCCGCTCTGTGCGGCGCCGCTACTTCCGAGCGTCTTCTGACCGAGCTCCCTCTGTGGTTGCGAAGGCTGCTTCCTCGCGACGTCGGCCGCGAGGTGATTCGTGTTCTTCGAAGAGGAGACGAGGCCGTGAATCGCCGCCGCAGCGACCAGCGCGACCGCGCAGGCGGGAACGAGGACGAGCGTCGCGCGCCGCCACGTCAGTTGCGGGAAGAAGACGCGCCGCGGCGCCGGCTCGCCGAGCGCGCGCACCCGCTCGCGCACTGCGGGCGGCGCCTCGCTCGGCAGCTCGCGCAGCTCGCGCACGAGCTCCTCGAACTCGCGCTCGAAGTCGACCGTCTCAGACGCGGGCATTGCTCATCATCTCCTCGAGTCGTTTCAGGGCGCGGCTCAACCGCGTCGAACAGGCTGTCTGGCTGATCCCGAGCAGGCGCGCAGCGGTCGGCCCGTCCAGGTCGAGCAGCACACGCAGCGCGACCACCTCGCGCTCGGCCGGCGACAGCTCCGGCAACCCGAGCCCGAGTGCACCTTCGCCCCAGGCCGGCTCCTCGACCTCGGCGACCCCGACCGCGTAGCGCTCCTCGCGACGTTGGCGCCGCTCCTCCGAGCGAAAGTGGTCGAGTGCCACGTGTCGCGCGATCCTGCAGAGCCACGCGCGCGGAGTGCCGCGCCGTGGGTCGAAGCGGCGCCAGGAACGGAACGCCTTCTCGAACGTCTCGCCGGTCAGATCCTCCGCGACGGCTCGGTTGCCGGTCAGGAACAGCAGGTAGCGGTGCACCGCGTCCAGCTCGGACTCGGCGACCGAAGCGAACGTGGGACGCACGGCAGCAAGCGCCGGCAGGGTCGTCGTGACCGCGTTCACGTTCTTCATACGCCGCCGCGGGCGCCGATCGTCACATCGTGATTCTGATCAGCAAGCGCCGGCAGCGGGTGTTCCGCCTGGGCCGACGAGGTGCTGCAGGGTCGTGCCCGCGCCCAACTGAAGGCAGTACGAGGCGGCGTCCACGCGCGCGAGCGTGACTCCGAACGACGGCGGCAGCACGGCTCCGACGTACGTGCCGTTCTCGGCGTGGAAGGTCTCGAGCTGGATCGCCGCCTGGCCGAAGTTCACGGCCGCCGAAACCTGCTGGGCCTGCGACTCCGCCTGCTTCGCCTGATCGGAGCTCGGGCCGCTCTTGCTGGCGTTCATCCCCCAGAGCGCCCCGACGAGGACCAGCGCAAGCAGCAGGCTGACGATACCGAGGCCGCCGCGAGACATACGGCCTGTATCGGGCCTGCTGCAGAGTCGCTTGAGAACCCGCTACTGCGCGGTCGCGTCTTCGACCCAGCTGGCTTCGCCCCAGCTGGCGAGCGGCGCAACGTTCCCGCCGCCGGGCCTCGCGGCCGCCGGACCGGCGGCAAACGCTGCCAAAGCAGCAACGACGGCGATGATCGCCGAGCCTTGCTTGATCTTCTTCCCCATGTCCCCTTCTCCCTGTTTCCAGGCGGCTACCGCAGAACCGTCAAGCCGGACTCTGTGCGGGAACGCCTCGCCATGCGTCCCCCGAACGAGTGAGCTCGTTCAGGTTCACTCGAACGAGGGATGAGCCCGCCGATGTTCGCGGCCACGTCCGAGGGAAGGACGGTTGCTCAGGCCTGCACGAGCGGCGTCTGACCGCGCCGTCGTCGTACGCGCGGCGAAGATGGTGCGCCTCGCGACCGGACGAGGTCGCGTCCAACGGTTCGCGCGAGATCCTCGAGCCACTCGAGCGGAAGTTGCGTGCGTCGCGGACGGTGCGTGACGAGCACGACCTGCTGGGGCGCGACCGCGTCGGCGACCGGAAGCGCGACGACCGATCGATCGTCCGACTCGATCGCCAGCTCCGGTACGAGGGCAGCGCCAAGGCCCGCTCTGACGAATGCCAGCAGCGTGCGGCTGTCCACTTCCTTGAATCCCGAGCGCACGTTGTTCGTCCCCGTGTCGGGAACGTGCGCTTCGCCGGTGCCGATCAGGGGCAGGCTGCCCAGCTCGCGGATGGCGATCGGTATGCCCTTCCGCGCGGGCTCGGAATCGGCAGGCACGGCGACGACGAAGCGCTGCGTGAGGACGAGATGGACGTCGAACGGGCCCGCCGCCGTAGGGCGCGCAGCGAACGCAGCGTCCAGGGCTCCTCGCTCCACGAGCTCGACGAGCTCGTCCGACGACGCTCGCTCGAGGAACTCGATGCTCTCCTCCGGATAGCTCTCGCGGAACCGTTTGAGCGCGGCCGGCAGCAGGACGGCGGCCACCGACCGGATCGCGCCGAGCCTGAGGCAGGGCGGGCGCCGGCTCGCCACGAGATCGGCCTCCGCCGCGTAGACGACCGACATGATCGTCTCCGCGTGCTCGAGTAGGAGCCGGCCCGCGGGTGTCAGCCTCGGCGGC
>VAXU01000193.1 GCA_005885125.1 Actinomycetota bacterium | reverse complement strand
GCGGCAGCGTCCCCCGCTCGCCGACCGCGTGCAGGCTGACCGCGATCTGGCAGTTGCCGATCTTGCCCAGAGTGCCCGAGTACTGGCGCTTCACCCCCGGCGAGTGCGTGCCGTCCTTCGCGATGCCGGTGTCGTCGACGACCCAGGCCAGCACGCCAAGCTCGGGCGCCACCCGCTCGGCGCAGCCACGGATCAAAAGCTCCGGCTCCCAGGGCGAGTCGGCCAAAAACTGCTGCACCGACTCGTAGCGAGCCGGCGACTCGCCCAGCCGAAACAACGTCGGCTGCAAGCTCTTGCGACCGCCGTACTCGATCAGCCCGCGCACATACACGAGCGCGTTCTCCCGCTGACGCACATGCGGCAGCGGCCGCACCACCCGCTCGACAAACGCGAGCAACCGCTCGCGCGGCTCGCTCGCCGACATCTCCACCATCGCAGCTTCCATCCGTCTCCTCCTCGAACGATGACCGCTAACGCGGACACCGTTCGCCGCCCCGAGACGGGACCCTTCAACGAACTAACAAAGCACTACTAGGAGCAAAAATGGTCGGCCGTCGAGGCCCCCTAGACATTCCCGGACTCGCATTGGTCTATCTACGTTCGAGCGTCAGCACGACCGGAAGCGTGAGAAGCACTGCGCCTATTTCGTCGTCGCGACGCGAGTAGGTCTTCTCGTCTGAAACCTCGACGTTCCATCCGGGGAGGATTTCGTTGCGCTTGAAGCCCTTACGGACACGAGCCAAAGCCTGATCGAGTTTCGTGCGGTCGGCTCCGAGGAGAGGCACCGAGAGAAACAGTCCGGCTCGAAACTGCTTTGAGTCGGTGGGCCAAGTGACCGGCTCAAGGTCGGTCACCTTTACGTAGAGCGTGCCCTCGGTCATTTCGTGCGCAAGTTGCAAGCTGAGGTGGCGGTAGATCGCTTCCTCCAGCTCGGTTCTGTTAGGCGTGGCGGGCATCTAACGCACCCGATTACCGAAGACCTCGTGCAAGGGGAATCTGTCTAAGTATCGCCGCGATCCGAGCATTATCGCGAGGGCGAGGTGGACTCGTCTCTTGGAGCACGAGAGACGCGGATCGCGTCGAGCACGTACCCGACTCGCTCGACCAGCCTTCCCGCCGCGATCACGAAGACCGAAACGGCGACGAGTTCGGCAGTGATGAAGAGCGCCTCGTTCGGGTCGGGCTAATGGGGATGGAGGCTTCCCTCGGGGCCTGCGTCTCGACCGCGTACACGATTGGAACGGAGGAAGCTCCGAAGGACGCGACCCCAGCGCCAAACCGGTAGGCCGGGTGCGACGCCCACTACGCCGCCTCTTTCGCCGACCCAGGCGAGGCCCCCTTCACCGTCGAGAGCATGGAGGACCTGCGTGGGGCGATCTCGGGTGTTGGTGTTCCGCGAGTCGGTTGAGTGCGGATAAGGGATTGGAGTGCTGCGTGGCCGACCAGTGGTGTTCGGGGGTCGCGCCGGACGTGGCGTGCGTTGCGAGCGTTACGATCGGTGGAGCGTAGCGTGCATGACCGCGGCGGGTGGCCGACGGACGCGCCGATCGATTGGATCGAGCATGAGCGCTTCGGGTCGCCCTCGTGGATCGAGACACACGCGTACATCAGGTGAGGTTAAGCCCCACGCTTCTAGGCCCTCAAGAGCCGCGACGGCGTTCTTCCGCTAAGGGCGACCCGGGCCGCCACCTCAATCCCGAATAGGCCGACGTGCTGGTGTAACTGGCTACCTCCCTCCGGAAGCCCTCGTAGCTCAGTGGATAGAGCAGCGGTTTCCTCAACCGCTGAAGCCCGAGCTCGACCTCCGGGTTATGAGACCTGCGTTGCCAGGTTAGATAACGTGATCTTCGGCTTTGTTCGGTCGTACCAAGTCACCTAAGATCAGCTCAGGTTGGCTCAGACGGGCAAAAGTTCGGGCAAGAGTTTTCGCCTAGCTCTTCCACTGTGAGAAACTCCCATTCGCCCGTCAGTCCTCGAGAAGGTCGACCGCGTGACTGATTTCGTAATCCTGACGACCAGCGACCAGGCGGTGATTCCGGGCGGGGACACGCGGACGATCCACTTCCGACCTGTTCGTTCCGGCAACGTCACGGTCCGCTGCACGCCGGCGGAGTGGCACGTGCACTCCGAGTCCGGTTACCTCGCCCAGGTGAATCTGTTCCGGCCGGGAAAGGCACAGCCGCTCAAGTCCGTCAAGGCGAAGGTCGGCGCGAATCCGCAGCAGCCCGTCGTCCTCGAGCTGACCTATCCGGCGACGGACGCCGACCTCGCGACCGCCGGCGACTGGACGTGCGAGGTGTTCAACTGGGCCGACGTCGACATCAGTTTCGTGACGGAGGTCTCCTACTTCAGTACGATTCCGCTCGCTCACAAGACGGCGTCGTTCGACGTCGAGCTCCTGAATTTCGTCCTCGCCGAGGCGATAGCCGACTCGGGCTTGAGCTGGCACCTCCAAAGCAGCGCGGACGCGGCCGATACGGAATCGCTCGTGTCGTGGTCGGCGGCCGTTGCCGACTCGTTGCCCGACCCGTGGAAGGGGTTGACGTCGTATCCATTCCAGTTGCCGGATATACCCGCCGGGCAGCAGGACATCGGCATCGGAACGTTCACGACGATTGTCTTTCGCCTCGACAATCTGGACTCCGATCCCGCGGCCCCGATCCTTGCGTTCATCTCGCCGTCGAACGGCGTCCCGTCGCTCGAGGTCTACTTGTCGTTCAACACGCAGAACGCCAAGCTCGTGGCGATCGACTCTGACGTGGACATCGACAAGTTGGGCGTCGAGATCGATCTCGAGTCGTTCCGGGTCCAGGTCGAGGTCCTCTTCGACGGAACCATTCGCGCATCGACCGAGACAACAGCGACCGCGCGTGCCGTGGACGCTTTGGTGACCGCGGACGTGAGCGGCCTCGTCAACGGGAAGATTCAGGATAAGGTCGAGGACAAGATCCGCCTCGATCCGAAGGTGGCGCGCGCGTACCTGGACCAGTTCTTTGTCGCACTCATGCGTCTCGGGGCGCAGGCCAGCATCCAGCAGTACTCGATCGACGGAAACGCTCTCGTCGTGAATTACACGGTTCCCGAACCGTTGCCACACCCGGTGCCGGTCCCCCATCCGGTCCCCCATCCCATCGCGCACGGTGTCGAGCGGCAATGAGGGAGCCGTGATGGCGTATCCGATCGAAGCGTCTCAGCAACTCGGGCCGAATCAATCGCTGACCGTCACGTTTCGTCCCGCTGCAGCCGGATTGGTGAGCGCGATCGTCAACGCGCTCGGGATTCAGCCGCCGGTCGACGGCAACGGCAACGGAGGCGGCGACGGCGGGGGCGGCGGGACGAGTCACTTCAGGTCGTTCACGGTCGCCGTCCGCCTCGAGATCTTCAAACCCGGCGCGTCTCAGCCCGTCGCCGGCGCCTTCGAACACGTCAATGTCACGGGACCGGAAGTATCGAACCGCGTCATCGTTGCGGCGCACACGCCTGCGGTCGATGCCGACCTCGGCGCCGACTGGACGGCCAAGGTGACGAACGGGCCTGCGGACTTCCACGCCGCTTACCGAGTCGCGGAAAGCAGGACGAGTGTGACGGTGCGCTACCAAGTCATGCCAGGGAACCTCGGCAAGGTCGACCATATCCTCGTGCTGATGATGGAGAACCGCTCCTTCGACCACATGCTCGGCTATCTCAGCCTTGCGAACTAGGGAGGCCGGACGGACGTCGACGGTCTCACCGGAAGCGAATACAACCTCGACCAGGAGGGAAACCGACACCAGGTCTACCTCCGCGTCCCCCCTGCACCGAACCAGTCGGGCACGAGCTTTCTCAACGATCCGGAGCATGGCTGGGATCACGTCGCGGCGCAGCTCAGCGGTGACGCCGACCACGTCTCCAATGCAGGCTTCGTGCGCGACTTCGAAGGCAAGCTCCTGCAAGACGCGCAGAATCTCCCGCCGCTGAGGCAAACAGTTCGTGACGATGCGGCGATCGACGGCGGTGACACCCGCACGATCGCGTTTCGGCCGGCCCAGCCCGGCTTGATCGGCGTCGAGAGCACGACGCAGCACGCTCCGACGCACTCCGACTCGGGCAAGCTCGGTGGCCTGAACCTGCGGCGACCGGGCAGCACCGCCGTCATCGCGAACAGTGTCACGGCGATCGGCGCGAGCCAGCTGAAGCCGCTGGAGCACACCGCGACCGCCGCCGAGCTCGCCGTCCCGGGTAACTGGACGTGCGAGGTGCTCAACGCGACCGAGGTGACCGTCGAGTTCACCACCGCCATCAGTTACGTGCAGGAGGCGCACGACACCCGGGTGCAGGAGCGCCCCTGGGGAGTGATGGGCTACTACAACGCGGCCCAGCTCCCGGTCTACGACTTGTTCGCGAAGAGCTTCGCCGTCTGCGACCAGTGGTACGCATCCCTGCCGACCGACACATGGCCCAATCGGCTCTACGCGCTGACCGGCGGCTCCGGCGGGTTGAAGGAGACGCCGTCGACGAAAGACGTCGAGCAAGACCCTCCGGGCTACACGCTGAAGACGATCTTCGAGGTCCTCCAGGAACAACAGGTGGACTGGAGGATCTTCTTCTCCGACCTCCCGTACGCGCTCATCTTCAAAACGCTTGCCCAGGACGCAACGTACACGGCGCGCATGCGCGGCATCGACGAGCTGATCGACCGAGCGAAAACCGGGGACCTGCCGTCCTTCGCGTGGATCGATCCAAACTTCACGGATGTCCCCGATGACAAGAACGCGGCGAGCGACGACCACCCGCCG